>NZ_FOKI01000078.1 GCF_900111985.1 Clostridium frigidicarnis | reverse complement strand
CTAAAAGATTTAAGCCTTCCAAAGGCTTTTTTAAATATATTGACATATTTTATCCCCCCTTCAAAATAATTACGGAAGTCTTCTAATAAAGCACATGAAATAAAATAACAAGTAGAAAGATGCCATGTAATAGAACAAAAGGCTACGCCCTTTTTTAATTGACAATTGAGAATTGACAATTGACGATTATTGTTGGAAGTCATGGACTTCCTAAATATAAAGTTGAAGGTTGAGAGCGGAAAGTTGAAAGTTCAGGTTGAAAATCACAGATTTTCTCTAAATTATATTTTTTAAATTTTAAAATCTTCCTTAGAAGATTTATCCTTGAATTGTCAATTTTCAATCGTCACTTGTCAATTTCTTAAACTCTTGCAACTTGTCACTTTTAACTTATCACTCATTAAAGTTTTCAACTAAAAAATCTATATATTTTAATAGTTATCAAAGTTATCCACAGGTTTGAAATTTTATAATATCCTATAAAGGACAAAAGTGACTGCACCAATTTTCAATTCATAAAACCCTAATTGTACTCATTGAAAATTTCTTTTGCAATTTCTACTGATTCATTTGCATCTTTAGCATAATAATCCGCATAAATCATATCTGCATACTCTTTATTTAGCACAGCTCCCCCTACCATAACCTTACAATTAGGATTAAATCTTTTTAAATCTTTTATAGTATCCTCCATGCTTTTTACTGTAGTTGTCATCAATGCACTAAGTCCTATTAGTTTAATATTATTTTTAATAGCTTCCCCTATTATTACCTCTTTACTTACATTTTTTCCTAGATCCATAACTTCAAAACCATAGCTTTCAAGAAGAACTTTTACAATGTTTTTACCAATATCATGAATATCTCCCTTTACCGTAGCTAAAATTATTTTTCCATTACATATTGGTAAATCTGAGTTTTCTTTCACCTTTTTCTTTATAACCTCAAAGGATTTTTTTACTGTCTCCGCTGATTGTATTAGTTGTGGAAGGAATATTTCTCCTCCCTCATATTTTTTCCCCATTAAATCTAAAGCTGGTACTATATATTCATTAACAACTTCAAGCGGCTCTTTATTATTAAGAAGAGCTATTGTTGCATCTTTTGCATTTCCTTTAAGCCCTTTTAATATTATATTAAATAAATCATCGCTAGCATTGTCTTTATTTAACTGCTTTTTATCATTAGTAAGATCTTTATAACATTCAATATATTCTACAGCACTAGTATCCTCATTTCGAAAAACCTTAGAAGCTCTTACAGTACCCATCATGTCCTTATCCATAGGATCTATTATAGGCAATGAAAGACCTGCCATAAGACTTGCTGCTAAAAAGGTTCTATTTAAAAGCTTTCTATTAGGCAATCCAAAAGATACATTTGAAACTCCTAGTACAGTTCTTACATTTAACTTTTCCTTTACCAAGGTAAGAACCTTCAAAGTTTCTTCTACATCTTTTTGTTGAGCTGCTGCTGTTAATGTTAAGCAATCAATATAAATATCTTCCTTCCCTATTCCATAACCCTGTGCCATATTCACTATCTTCTCAGCTATTTTAAATCTTTCTTTTGCACCACTAGGTATACCTTTGTTATCTAAGGTTAATCCAATCACTGCTGCTCCGTATTTTTTTACTATAGGTAAGATCTCTTTAAGCACTTTATCTTCACCATTAACTGAATTTACGATAGCCTTGCCATTGTAAACTCTTAATGCACTTTCTATAACTTTTGGATCATTAGAATCTATTTGAAGGGGAACATCTAATATAGATTGAATTTCCTTAATGACCTTCACCATAGTTTTTTCTTCATCTATTTCTGGTAATCCTACATTAATATCTAAAATATCTGCTCCTGCTTCTACTTGTGATATTGCTTCTTTTAAAATATAATCTATATTATTTTCTCTTAGTGCTTCTTTAAATAATTTTTTACCCGTTGGGTTAATTCTTTCCCCTATAACTCTTATTGCTTCAATAGTTACTGCTTTAGTTGGAGTACATACTGTACTTAGACACTGGGTTTCCCTTTTCTGTATCTTTATATGATTTAACTCTTTTGTTATACTTTTTATATATTCATCATTAGTGCCACAACACCCACCAATTATCTTAACCCCATTTTCTAGAAACCTACGACTATAAGAAGCAAATTCCTTTGGTGAAATATCATAGATTGTATCTTTATTACAAATCCTTGGAATTCCCGCATTTGCTTGTACCATAACTGGAATCTTTGATACTTTTAATATTTCACTTATTATAGGTTCCATTTCTTTAGGTCCTAAGGAACAATTAACTCCTAAGGCATCTACCCCTAATCCTTGTAATACAGTTGTCATTGTAAGGGCTGTACACCCTGTAAATGTTCTCCCATCCTCTTGAAAGCTCATAGTACAAAATACTGGTAAATTAGAATTTTCCTTTGCCGCTAATATGGCTGCTTTGGCTTCATATAAATCTGTCATAGTTTCTATTAATATCAAGTCAACTCCATTATTAACTCCTTGAACAATTTGTCTTTTAAATATTTCATAAGCCCTATCAAACTTCAAGTCTCCCATAGGCTCTAATAAACGTCCAATAGGTCCTATATCTAAAGCTATAAACACATCTTCATTTTTAATAGCCTCTCTAGCATTACTTACGGCACTACTAATTATTTCTTCCACTTCAAAGCCAGTATCCTTTAGTTTTAATTCATTAGCTCCAAAAGTATTAGTTGTAATAACTTTGGCACCTGCATTAATATATCTTTTATGAACTTCAATTACCTTTTCAGGCTCTTTAATATTTACACTCTCCGGTAACTCACCAACTTTTAATCCAAGACTTTGAAGAATAGTTCCCATAGCCCCATCAAATATTAAAAAATTGTTTTCTAAATAACCCTTAAGTTCCACAATTTCCACCATCCCTTCTAAAATTACAGTTTAAATAATTATTACATCCTCCGCACTTTTTATTTTCCCTCTTATACTTTTTATCAACCACTCCAACTATTGCTGTAACAGATTTTCTTGGTGTTAAAATATTATGTGATGATATTGTAAGTCCTATGGTTCTGTAAGTATCAATTATTGATATAAAATCGGACTGTATATGTAAAGATAAATCTCCATATCCAGGACTATACCTAGAGGTTAATACTTTATCCTTCTCTTTTATGCTTTCCTCTATTTCAACACAAAGCTTATCACACACTTCCTCTATGGCAGTATTAGCACAAGCGTCTAGTATTAATGCTTTGGTCATATCCAATTTTTCATAATATCTTATTCTTATATCTACAGCGTGTCCTAAAGTTGCAGCCATTAAAATACATGTATCAGCCTTATCTAAATGCCTGTAAATGTCCTTGCTTTCTAAAACTGTATTACAATTATCTAGTGATATTTTCATATTATCCCTATTTATTTTAAAAACCTTATACACACATTTTGCTTTTACTAAAACTTTTATTTCATTTATGCATTCATCAATTAACTTTTCAATATTTTTATCTAAAGCTTGTTTCCTATATCCTAAATATCTTAAAACTTCATTTTTATCTATACCTAATTGTTCAATGAATTGAAAGCTTTCTACTCTTTCCAAAGTAATCCCCCCTTTTAATTGACAATTGATAATTGACAATTGACGATTATTGTTGGAAGTCAAAGACTTCCTAGAATATAAAGTTGAAGGTTGAGAGTGGAGAGTTGAAAGTTCTTGTCACTTGTAACTCATTAAAGTTTTCAATCGTCAATTCTCAATTTCTTAAACTCTTGCAACTTGTAACTCATAACTTATCATTCATTAAAGTTCTCAACTAGCCTAGGCGCATGAAAGAAAATAGACTATTAGCTCACTTGTTTTCTGTTTATAGAGTTTATTACTGAACTTATATTTTCATTTATCTTTCTTGCTATATAAGGATTGTTCATGGTGTAAAGGTGAATTCCTCTAACTCCTGTAGAAATCAAATCTACTATTTGATCCATTGCATAAGCTATACCTGCATCTCTTAAAGCTTCTTTGTCATGCTCGTATTTTTCCATTATCTTTATAAACTTTAATGGAACATTAGACCCGCAAAGGGAAACTATTCTTTCTATTTGCTTCTTATTAGTAACAGGCATTATCCCTGCCTGAATTGGTACATTTAAACCTTTTTGCTCCACTTTATCTAAAAAATTATAAAAGCAATTATTATCAAAAAACAATTGGGAAATTAAATGTTCTGCTCCTGACTCTACTTTCACCTTTAAAACTTCAATATCTTCCTTTAAGTTTTTACTTTCTATATGCCCTTCTGGATAACAGGCTGCCGATATACCAAAGCCTTTATTTTTCTTTATATACTCAATAAGCTTGCAAGCATTGTTAAAATCTTTTGAAATTTTAGTTTCTCCTAAAACATCTCCCCTCAATGCTAATATGTTTTCTACATTGTTCTCTTTTAGTTCATCTAAAATATTTTTAATAAAATCTTTATTAGAATTTATACAAGTTAAATGAGCTAAAGGTTCTATATCATATTTATTTTTTATTAAAGATGATAATTCACATATTTTATTACCTGGGCTGCTTCCTGCAGCACCATAAGTGACACTAATATAATCTGGTTTTAAGTCCTTTAACCCCTCTAAAGTATCATAAATAGTTTCTATTGGTGATGTAACTTTAGGTGGAAAAATTTCAAAGGAAAATACTAATTCTTTTTCTTTAAATAAATTACTAATACGCATTTTAACTCTCCTTTACTGCATGTTTAAGTCCTTGATCAAGATCATAAATTAGATCATCAACATCCTCAATTCCTATAGAAATTCTTATCATATCAAGGGTAACCCCTGCTGCCTTCTGTTCTTCTTCATTTAATTGACTATGAGTTGTACTAGCAGGATGTATAACTAAAGATTTAGCATCTGCAACATTAGCTAGATGGGAAAATATTTCAAGACTTTCGATAAATCTTTTCCCTTCCTCCATACCGCCTTTTACACCAAAGGTAAATATTGACCCAGCACCCTTAGGAAAATATTTTTCTGCAAGTTTATGGTACTTGTTATTTTCTAAGCTAGGATAATTCACCCAAGCCACAAGAGGATGATCTTCTAAAAACCTTACAATCTTTTTTGTGTTTGATACATGTTTTTCCACTCTCAATGAAAGAGTCTCTAGACCTTGAATAAAGAGAAATGAATTAAATGGGCTAATAGCAGATCCAGTATCTCTTAAAACCTGAACTCTTAATTTTGTAATATAAGCTAACTCTTTTAAATCAATAGCATATCTAAGTCCGTGATAGCTTAAATCTGGTTCTGTAAGCTCTGGAAATCTTCCACTTTTCTCCCAATCAAATTTACCTGAATCTATTACTACTCCTCCTATTGAAGTCCCATGTCCGCCGATAAATTTTGTAGCAGAATGAACTACGATATCTGCCCCAAATTCTATAGGTTTTATTAGATATGGTGTGCCAAAAGTATTGTCCACAATTAATGGTATGCCATTTTCATGAGCAATTTTAGCTACAGCTTCAATATCAATTAAGTTTATTCCTGGATTTCCTATACTCTCAATATATATGATTTTCGTTTTATCATTTATTGCCTTTTTAAAGTTTTCTGGTTCATCAGGATCTACAAAAACTGTTTTAATCCCTAGTTTAGGTAGGGTAGTAGAAAAAAGAGTATAAGTTCCTCCATAAAGGGTACTCGCTGCAACAATTTCATCTCCTGCACCAGCTATATTAATTATTGAACTGGTGATTGCTGCTGCACCAGATGCAACTGCAAGGGCTCCAACACCACCTTCAAGGGCTGCTATTCTCTTTTCAAAAACATCTGTAGTAGGATTCATAATTCTTGTATAAATGTTTCCTTCTTCCTTTAAAGCAAATAAGTTTGCCCCATGCTCAACGCTATTAAAAACATATGATGCAGTTTGATATATTGGAACAGCTCTTGATCCAGTATGAGGATCTGGTTCTTGTCCTGCATGTACTTGTAATGTATCGAATTTTAATTTTCTTTCACTCATTTTAATCCTCTCCTTAAAATTTTTTAATATGGTTCTTTTTAATATGAAATTTCATTATAAAAAAGGCTACGCCCTTTTTAAATTGACAATTGATAATTGACGATTATTGTTGGAAGTCACAGACTTCCTAAATATAAAGTTGAAGGTTGAACGTGGAAAGTTGAAAGTTATGGTTGAAAATCACAGATTTTCTTCCAAGCTTATATTTTAAATTTAAAATCTTCCTTAGAAGATTTATCCTTGAATTGTCAATTTTCAATCGTCAATTGTCAATTTCTTAAACTCTTGCAACTTGCCACTTGTAATTTTTCACTCATTAAAGTTTTCAACCCTCAATTCTCAACCTTCAATTATCAACTAAAAAATCTATATATTTTAATAGTTATCAAAGTTATCCACAGATTCGAAATTTTATAATATCCTATAAAGAAATAAAAGCTCCCTTTCCCAAAATTACTTTTGACGAAAGAGAGCTACACTTATTAAGTAGTAGGCAATCTCTCTCATCTTTTTTTAGATAAAACATCTAAAATAGGAATTGGCACCATATATGCAAATGATAC
>NZ_FOKI01000016.1 GCF_900111985.1 Clostridium frigidicarnis | reverse complement strand
CTAATTAAAGCGAAGTATAAAACAGTCATACTCATATGAGGAAATCTTGCCATGTAAGCTGTATCCTTGAACATATCCGTAGATCCAGCTAGAAAATCACCTGCACATATAAACATCCTGTTAAAATCACTTATAGGAATACTATCTATATTATAAAACCATACAAGTCTTATGATTAAAGCACTAATAAGTATAATAGTAACTATTAAAGATTTATTATATTTATTTTTCAAACCATAATATGTTCCTCCAATAAGTATAATTGTAATAATTATGAAACAGATTGATACACCTGTAATATCAGGTTCTTCTACATTAAAATATCCTATACTCCCAACCACTATAAATAAAAATAAAATTTTTAAAGCTAAATTCAAAAATTTATTAAACCCATAACTTATATTCTTCATAAAAACTCCCCTCAGTCGCGTTTTGCTTCGTAAAATCTATTATCTTCTAATCCATGATTTGTAATCTTTAAGCTTCTCTCCTTTTGTAGAATTTACTACATCATAAATAATACTGCCTTCATTCCTCAGTTAAAATAACACTATATCCTTAATTAATTAAGTATGTTTCTATAACTACCCTTATATTTTTTTCATCATATACCACCAATATTTTATATTTATTATTAATAAAACCCCTACCTTATTATTGTGCTTATGTTTTAATTATACATAAAATCACGTTTTATCTTCTATCACTATTGCATAATTAAACTCTTTATTTTCAACCCTTATATTAATATTAAAACTAATTTATTAAGATTTCTTAATAAAGTTTCTTAAGATTTTCTAATATTTTTCCTATTAATATATTAAATCCCATGTATAAATTAAACATTTAATCCATTGTCATCTATAATATTCAACTAAAAATCTTATTATTTTTTAAGTTCACACAAAACATTATGTTGACATTAAAATATTCATCTACTATAATAAATATTAAATTCTAAAGTTTAATATTTATTTGCTATGATTAGGAGTATTAATAAGATATTTACTCTAAAGAGAGCTGTTGTTCGGTGTAAAACAGTGATAAATTCTTATGAACTTGCCTAGGAGCTTACTTGAGTAAATGCAAGTACGGTTTGAACACGTTAAGTTTTTATGAGTGAGGTCATATAAATTTTTGACCTAATTAGAGTGGTACCACGGAGAGTTAGTCCTTCGTCTCTTTATTGAGATGAGGGCTTTTTTTATTTTCTAAAGATATACTGAAGGAGGTATTTTTATGTCAAAATACTCTACTGCCATAGATAAAAAATGGCAAAAAAAATGGGAAGAAAGTAACCTATATAAATTCGATGAAAACAAAGATGGAAAAAAATTATATGTTTTAGAAATGTTCTCATATCCATCAGGATCTCAATTACATGCAGGTCACTGGTTTAACTATGGTCCAGTTGACTCTTGGGCTAGATTAAAAAGAATGCAGGGATATAATGTTTTTCAACCAATGGGATTTGATGCCTTTGGTCTACCAGCTGAAAACTTTGCTATAAAAACTAAAATTCATCCAAAGGATTCTACTGTTAATAATATAGCTACTATGGAAGAACAGTTAAAAGCTATGGGTGCTATGTTTAACTGGGATCATGAACTAGTAACTTGCGATCCAAACTACTATAAGTGGACTCAATGGTTATTCTTAAAACTTTATGAAAAAGGATTAGCTTATAGAAAAAAAGCACCAGTTAACTGGTGTCCTAGTTGTGCTACAGTTCTTGCCAATGAGCAAGTTGTAGATGGATGTTGTGAAAGATGTGATTCTGAAGTTACAAAAAAAGACTTAACTCAATGGTTCTTTAAAATAACAGATTATGCTGATGAATTACTTGAGAAAATAGATACTTTAGATTGGCCTGAAAAAACTAAGGCTATGCAGAAACACTGGATAGGTAAATCTACCGGTACTGAAGTTACATTTGAAATCAAAGACAAAGACATTTCATTTGATGTTTTTACAACTAGAGTTGATACTTTATTTGGTGTTTCTTATGTTGTTCTTGCTCCTGAAAATCCACTAGTTGATAAATTAACAACTGACCAGTGTAAGGATGCCGTAGAAGCTTATAAAGATGAGGCTAAAAAGCAATCCGAAATAGAAAGACAATCTATAACAAGAGAAAAAACTGGAATATTCACTGGTTCTTATGCAATAAATCCTATAAATGGTCGTGAAGTTCCTGTATGGATTGGAGATTATGTTCTTGCAACTTATGGAACTGGTGCTGTTATGGCTGTTCCAGCTCATGATGAAAGAGATTTTTCTTTTGCTAAGAAATACAACCTTCCAATAGAACGAGTAATAGAAGGTGGAGAAAATCTTCCTTACTGTGAATTTGGAACTATGGTTAATTCAGGTGAATTTAATGGGTTAGTTGGTGAAGATGCTAAATCTAAAGTTGCCGCTAAATTAGAAGAAATGAAAATAGGTAAATTTAAAGTTAACTTTAGACTTAGAGATTGGCTTGTTTCAAGACAGAGATACTGGGGTACTCCTATACCTATAATACATTGTGAGCACTGTGGAATAGTTCCTGTTCCTGAAAAAGATTTACCAATTGAACTTCCTTACAATGTTGAATTTACTCCTGATGGGAAGTCTCCACTTGCTAAATGTGATGACTTTATAAATACAACTTGTCCTAAATGTGGAAAACCAGCAAAGAGAGAAGCTGATACTTTAGATACATTTGTATGTTCATCTTGGTATTATTTAAGATATGTAGATTCTAAAAATGAAGATATGGCATTTGATTCAGACCTTGTAAACAAATTATTACCTGTTGATAAATATGTTGGTGGTCCTGAACATGCTTGTATGCACCTTCTTTATGCTAGGTTTATAACTAAAGCTCTAAGAGATATGGGATATGTCAACTTTGATGAACCATTTAAATCATTAACTCACCAAGGGCTAATACTTGGACCTGACGGGTTAAAGATGAGTAAATCTAAAGGAAACACTATTTCTCCGGACGAATACATCTCTCAATATGGCGCAGATGTATTTAGAATGTATTTAATGTTTGGTTTTGCTTACACTGAGGGTGGAGCTTGGAGTGATGATGGCATAAAATCTGTTGGTAGATTTGTTGAAAGAATTGAAAGAGCATTTGAAAATGCATTTGATTTTATAAATAAGGGTGAAAACAAAAAAACTACTATAGATAAAGCTGAAAAAGAACTTAATTTTTGGAGACATACAGCTATTAAAAATGTAACTTCCGACTCTGAAATACTTCAGTTTAATACTGCTATAGCTAGAATGATGGAATTTACAAATGCCTTAACTAAGTATGTTAATGATGATGAAATCAAAAATGCAGAATTTTTAAAAGAAACTTGCTTAGATTTCATAAAGATTTTAGCTCCTTTTGCTCCTCACTTTAGCGAAGAATGGTGGAATACATTTAACGATAATTCTGAAGTTAATGATAATTCTTACTCAGTGTTTAACGAAGCTTGGCCTAAATTTGATCCAAATGCTCTTGTTAAAGATGAAGTAGAAATAGCTATTCAGGTCAATGGAAAAATTAAAGCTAGAATAAATATACCATCTGGATTAGATGATGACTCTATAAAGAAAGCTTCACTAGAAAATGAAGATGTTATAAAAGCTACCGAAGGCAAAAATATTGTTAAAGTAATTATTATAAAAGGACGACTTGTAAATATAGTTGTTAAGTAACAATAAAATTCATATAAACATGAAAATGGAATTATAAGCACCTTAAACAAGCAGATTCCATCTAGTATTCTGTTTTTATTAGATAATTTTATTTTATAAGAATGTATAATTTATAAAAAATCTATTTCAAAAACTATATATTTATACTACTTCAAAAGTTATCTAAAGATTCAACTTGATTATAATTTCATAAAGAAGAATAAAAGCAGTTTAGAATTATTCTAAACTGCTTTTTATTTATGTTAGTGTCCACAAGAACTACAACTTGAACATCCGTCACCTTCTGGCTTAGATGTTGGCTCTAGCATAAGACCTCTTCCATTCTCAGCTTCACAAGTTATTTCAAATCCTTCAAAATCATCAACTAACTCTTTATCAACTACAAAAGTTACATCCTTAACCTTTTGCGCTAAATCACTATCTTTTTGTTCATCCTGAACAATGTTAAATACTGGACCGCCTCAGCCCATACCTGCTAAATTTATTCTTATTACATAGTTATCAATACTATTTTGATCTAAAACTTCTTTGAACTCATCGTAAGCTATATCACTTATCTTTACAACGCTCATTAAAATCCCTCTTTTCTCTTAGTGTAAAATTTATATTATTTATTATATCACAATAACATTATTTAATATACTGATAAACCAAATCCTATCTATAGACTAAATCTATATCTTAAAACTATTATATAATAATCATTATTAATTGTCAATATGATATTTTTATTAAATAAAAAACACGCTGACTTTACAAGTCAACGTGTTTTAACTATAATAAAATAAAATTTAGTGTCCACAAGAACTACAGCTTGAGCATCCGCCACTTTCTGGTTTATTAAATGGTTCTATCATTAATCCTCTTCCATTTTCTTCTGTACCTTGTATTTCAAATCCACCAAAACTTTCTATAAGTTCTTTTCCTACTAAAAATGTTATTTCATTTATTACTTCCACTTCATCATTTTCATTTTTATCATCTTTTATAATATTAAATACAGGTCCGCTACATGCCATTCCTGCTAAGTTAAGTCTTATAATGTAATTTTCAAGTTCATTTTCATCTAATAAATCCTTAAATTCTTTATATGTTGCATCACTTATCTTTACTATACTCATTTAAATTACCTCTTTCTTTTAAAATATTTATGTTTTAGCAAAAATACATTTCTCTTTAGGCACATGAAAGAAAATAATAGACAATCATACTGGTATATTATTTTTTTGAATGTGCCTTATGTAAATTAAGATATTAATAACCTTTAACCTGTTTTAAAAAAAAGAACTGATCCCACATCAGCTCTTTAGAAAAGAAATATAGTTTTTTTATTGCTATAATATATATTTTACTATTATTAAATTTAAAAACAACAAATTTCATAATTTTTTTCAATAATATCTATAGTTTTTTCAAATAGTCATTTATTAACCTATTTATTTTATTTATAATTGTCCTTTTTTATATAAGGCACATGAAAGAAAATAACAAGTCCAAGATGCCATGTATATTGACTTGCTATTTTTTTGAATGTGCCTAATTTCAATGTTTATCTATACCCCTCAAGATCTCTATTATTTAAATTATCTAGCTCTCTAATCATTTCCCTGGCAATTTCTATTCCAACTAAATCTTTATCAAATTCATACTTATTTGAATTTTTTAGTTTTAATATCTTTCCACAAGATTCATTTAATGATAATTTTTCTGATTTTCCTGTAAGAACCCATATTATATTATGATTCATAGGCTTTACTGTTAACTTCTCTTCTCCCATACCATCAGTAAAATATATAATTAAATGATCCTTAAATCCATTATTATTTGCATATTTAAATAGTGGTGAAAATTCTGTCCCACCTCTTCTATCCAATTTAGTCCTTAAATCATTTTTATTCTTAACCTCATATACCCTTCTTACTTCATTATCTATTTCGGCTAAAGTTACTTTTACATTATTATTTTTAATTAAGTTAAATATTTCTCTTAGTATTTCCTTTATTTCCTCATCAGTTATACTTCCACTAATATCTATTGCTACTAATATCTTAGATATATGATTTCTTAAAACACCTCTTAAATCTAATCTATCAGGTTGTCTTCTATTTTTTCTTGTTATTGTTTTTTTATATCCACTAGGATATACACTTATAAGTCTTTTCAAATATTTGCTCCAACTTATTTCTGGTTTTTCAACTATTCCACTTAATATATCTTCCAGTCCATTAGGAGCCCTTCCATTTCTAAAAGAACTTAATGCTGTTTTTTTGGATAAATCTTTTATGTCATTCATAGATAAAAAACTTTCATGAATATTTTCCATATCAAATAAATCATCTTCAAACTTATTTTTATCACCATTTTTTATCTTATCTTTTAACGCCATATCTATTTTATAAGCATAGCTTTCTAAAGATTGGTCTTGGTTTAAATTTAAATTTAAACTCATGTTTACAGAATCTATTTTATAACTAAATGCTGGCATATTTTTTATAAACTGATTTACTGATATATCCATTGCTAAATTTACAGCTAGAGGCGAATATTTATCCCTTAATGATTTTGTTCTTCCATAGTGGTCATACATTATGTGTAGTATTTCATGTTTTATAAGCGCAATAATTTCTTTCTCTGATAAGTTTAAAATCTCTACTACATCAAATGTCATTACAAAATTTGTTAAGGTAGCCTCTGTTTCTATTGGCCAAGTTAAATTCATTCCTATATTTCTTTTTATTTTAACCATAAAGAGTCCAAAAAAATTATCTTCTCCTTCCATTAATGATAAGCTACATCTCTCAATAAGGAATAGAAATTTTCTTTTAAATTTTGAATTTATGTCCTCTCTTCTTCTAAATGCTAAAGTCTCTTTTAAAAGCTCTCTTCTTAATTCATCAAAACTTGTATATTCCATTATAATAATCCTCTTATCTATAACTTTCAAAAAATAAGTCTATAAATTCATCACATTCTAAAAATCCATCATATAAATTGTCTTTAAAATCCATTTTTATTTCCCTCATTATACCTATTCTCAAGTCCACTGGATACAATTTAAGTAGCTTTGAAAATATTCTTATACTATCTTCTAAAGCTATTTCTTTATCACTTAAATACATTAATAAATTTTTTGCTATAACATATAGCCTCGAATGACTTTCTTTTTTAAGTTTCTCCTTTAAATCTTCCGGTATAACTATATTTTCAAAGAAACTTTTAGGTGATATTGGTAAAGCCTTATAATTTTCAGCAAATCCTATAAAATCTTGAGCTATACTTCCTCCAACATTTCCCTTTACAACATTGTAAAATATATTTAATGGATAAGTATCTTTATTATTTAAATAAACCTCATATGCCTTAGAAATTCTTTCCCAACTTCTAGGTGTAGCTTTAATTGTTTCATTTGAGCTTGGTGAATGTAAATGTTCAGGAAATAATGCTACAAACTCTAAAACATGTGGATGTATAATTTTCTCTTTAATTCCCCATTTTATCCATTCTTTAGAATTGCTTTCCATTTCAATCCACACAAATCTATCTTCTTGAGCTGGATCCATGTCAACAACTTCATATTCACTATCTTCAAAATCATCATACTTATTTGAAGGGTTCATTGCCGCTACAACACTTACCCTTGAATTTAATTTATAGCCATTAATTTCCCTGTTAAGGATTAAATTCATTAACTCTTGTTGAACTGTATGCTCGCATCTATTTATTTCATCAATAAATAGCAGTAACGTTCCAGAATTATTGTTTATATAATCATCTATTTCCTGAAGTTTTGTATGAATTGCATATACAGTTTTTTTTCTAATTTTATCACTGTTATACTCCTTATAATCTTCTAATGTAGGAAGTCCTCCAATTTCACCCTCTTTTAAAAGATTAGCATCTATTGTTATCAATTTATAATTTCCTTTTTTGCTTAATTCTTTAACTAATGCAGTTTTTCCAATACCACTATGGCCTATAATAAGAGGAACTTCTCCAGTTTTCAATACTAGATCAACTGCTAATAATGTTTGTGAAAAATTCATTTAATGTCCTCCTCCTATATAGAAAGTTTATAATCTATAACTATTTTCTTTGCTTTTTTACTTCCATATTTATAAACAAAATTTAACTTATCCATATCAAGTATTTCTAAATTCAAAAAATCTATAACATACTTTTCATCTACATTTTTATCTCCTAATTTCTCCATAAGTACATCATCAAGCCATTGAGGCTCTATATCTTCGTGTATATACTTTACTATATTAATATTTGCTCTCAAAAACATTTTTATCTTCTCTTCTCCAGTAAAGTCTATATAACTTATAGCTTGTTCACTTTCCCTTATTGACTCCACTTGTACTTCTAAACAAGGCTCATTTATAAATTTTATTGCTCCCCAATAATTTTTTACTGCTGCTATTTGAACATCCTTTGATGGATCTTTTATATATTTTATAGAATCAAAATCCTTATTTACTGCAATCAACTTTATTTCTTCACTAGGGTTTTTTATATATTGTATTGCCCACCCCTTCATTGATAATGCTTTTTTTATAATGTCTTCCGATGGATTTTTTACATATTTTATAGCATTCCAAGAAGAAGTAACTGCTACTATTGCAACTTCTTCACTTAAATTGTCTATATATTCTATTGATAATGGATTTGATTTAATTGCTTCCATTTGTAGTTCACAGGATGGATTTTTTATATACTGTATTACCGACCCATTCCTTTTAACACCTGTAAATTTCATTTCCTCTGTAGGATTTTCTACGTTTCTTATATAAAATGGATTTTCATTTATCATTTTTAAATATAATTCTTTTTTACCTTGTTCCATATGAGTTACCTCTTTTAATAATTATTATTCTTTAATATAAATTATATATCTAATATCTTCATAATTCAATCCAAAGATAATTTGTAATAATACAGTATTAATGACAATATACTTATAATAATATATATTAGGAGGTTTTACTATGTCTGTGCTCCCTGTCTTTGGCTTAATAAATATTATATTATTTGTTTTGCTTATAATTTTACTAGTTTTACTTATAATGTTATCTACTAAAGGTATAAAAGCATTAGACTTATATATAAACGAGAAAAATTCTTCTAAAACTCATCAAGTCGATTTATCCTCTGATAAAGTAAAGTCTAAAAATTCTCAATCAGATAGTGATATTTAAATGAATGTTTTCATAAAATTTCCATAAAAAGAGTTGCCTTCTTTAATCAAGACAACTCTTTTTTATTTACTATAGCTTTTGTACGTTTATAGCTTGCGGCCCTCTATCTTTATCCACAACATCATATGATACCTCTTCACCCTCATGTAAATCCTTATCATTTCCTTTTTCTTTTACTTGTGATATATGTACAAATACATCGTCTCCATTTCCTCCTGATATAAATCCATACCCCTTCTCATTGTCAAACCATTTTACTGATCCTGTTTGCATATCTAAAATACTCCTTTCAAAATTAAGTTTTCACTACTTATTATCTCTTTTAAAGTATATTTAAATACATATTTTTATTTCACCTTTAAAACTTATCATAATTAAAAGCAAGTCATTCCTAACTTCTGCTGAAATATTGTTAACAATAATAAAGACTTGAAGAAAAAAAATTCTTTCAAGCCTTTATTACTTATTAAAATCTACTAAATTATATATCTACTCAGTTTTACCCGTAAAATGAAAATCTTTTATTTTCATAGCTGGTATCACCATATGTCCAAAAAATCCTTGAATCTTTTCCCTATTAGAACTTATTTCTTCCACATTATTAAATGCATTTAATATTCCCTCTGTGAATCTCATATTTTTAACTGCTTCTTTAATTTCACCATTTTCAATTATGAATACACCATCTCTAGTTAATCCTGTAAGAAGTGATTCTCTATAATCAACAACATTGATATAATGAAATCTTGTTATAAGTAATGCTTTCTTTGTTGATTTAACTATCTCATCTAATGTCTTCTGTCCACCATCAACAACCATATTTAATGGTATAGAACCATTTCCGTATCCCAATGAATGTCCTGTTAATTCCTCATTATATAGTTCAGCTAATTTGCTATTATTTACTACATTCTTAAATATTCCCTTTTCAATTAAAGTAACAGTTTTTCTTTCATATCCTTCAAAATCAAAGGGCATCATATAACTATCTTTATCTTTATAATCATCTTTTATAGTTATTTTTTCATTCATTATCTGTTTTCCTTTTTTTCCATCTAAAAAGCATGATCCTGCTTTTATACTATCTTGATTAAGTGCCATATATCCACACATCATAACAAACTCAAAAACAGCTTCTGGCTCAAGAATAACGTCATAAGTTCCTGGTTCTAATGTTATGGGATTTAATGCAAGTTTTGCTTTATTATACGCTTTATGAAATCCACTTTTTACATCAAATTCTTTTGGATTTAAGCTACTAATATGTGCATAACCTGATGATCCATCTCTGTGCATTACTACGACTTCAAGCTCCTCTGAATTTTTAGATAAAAATCTTTTTATTCCTTCTGTAGTACCTAATGCAATTTTCTCTACTGTCCTAGATAAAATTCCAGCTGCTTTATAGTTTTCTTCTAATGAATTTATACACTGAACTAATATATCCGCTCTATCTTTTATTCCTAAATTATATTGAGAATTTATATACTCATCTTCATATTCTATAAAATCTGGAGTTTTAGCAAATTTGTATTCATAATCTCCTTTTGGTAAAAACTCCAGATTTTCTTCTGCCTCTCTTAAGGCTTGAAACAATGCCTCTTCATCCATTATATTTGTTGAAACCTTAGCTATCTTTTTATCATTTATTACTGTTATCTTAATATCATAATCACTTGTATAAACATTTTGATGAATTTCAGAGTTAGCAAATCTAGTTAATCCCGTTTCTTTATAAAATACATTTATAGCTGTAAAGTATTTACTTTTAGCTAATACCTTATCTATTAAATTATAAAACTCATCTTTATTTAACATCTTTAACACCTACCTTTACATTTCTAAATCTTGCTGGTGACGAACCATGTCCAACATGAGCTATTTGTTGTGGTTGTCCTTTTCCGCAATTAGGAGTCCCGTAAAGTTTCCAATATTTTTCATTACAAACTCCATCACAGCTTCTCCAAAACTCTTCAGTTATTCCTGTATATATAGCATTTTTAAATATTTTCCCTGTCAATTTACCATCCCTAATCTCATAAGCTATTTCAGAAGCAAATTGGAAATTTACTCTTTTATCATCTATACTCCAGCTCTTATTATTACATAAATAAAATCCATATTTTACTCCACCTATTAATTCATCAAATTCATAATGTCCTGGCATTAAACTAATATTAGTCATTCTAATTATAGGTATATTACTCCACCCATCAGCTCTATTAGTACCATTAGATTGTTCACCTATTTTATATGCTGTATCTCTTGATGTAAGGAAATTTTTTAATATTCCCTTATCTATTATTACTGTTTTATGAGCTTTAACACCGTCATCGTCATATCCAAAAGTTCCAAGACCATTTTTTAAAGTTCCATCAGCTACAATTGTTATATGTTCTGAACCATATTTAAATTTATTATCTCTTTTATCTACTGTTACAAAACTCATACCTGCATAAGCTGCCTCTGATCCAAAAATCCTATCAAGCTCAACTGGATGTCCAATACTTTCATGAATTTGGAGCTCCATTTGAGTACTATCTATAACTAAATCAAATTTTCCACTTGGACATTGTTCTGCATTTAAAAGTAAATCTGCCTCTTTACCTGTTTTATTAGCATTTTCTAATAAATTTAAACCTAGTACATATTCATATCCTCCTGTACCATGATTTCCTCCAGCCTGTGGATAACTTCTTATTTGCATATCATTTTCATTAGCAGCTATAGCCTGTATTCCAGCCCCTGATTCATATAGGGTTTGAGTTATATAACTTCCTTCTGTATCAGCAAATATTTTTTCTTCCTTTTGAAACATCATAGTAGCTTTTGTCTTAAATAAATTTCTACCTTTTCTCATTTCCTTTTCTGCATTTAAGAGTAAATTTAATTTTTCTTTTTTAGATACTGTAAACGGATCAATAGCTATTGGTGTAGTATAGTTATCTACAATAATATCTTTAGGAGACAACATTATTTTTTCCTTCTGTAATTTTCTGCTTGCTTTTGCAATTTCAAGAGCCTTATCTGCTATTTTGGGCAAGTCATTAATTTGCTGTGAACTTGCAAAACCAAGAGATCCATCATAAATTACCTTTATGCCCACACCTTTACTTCTGCTATTGCTTAAATTATCTACTTTTAAATCTTCTGTCTCAATATATTCATTTCTTCTATCAACTATCCTTATATCTGCATAATTTATATTTTGTGACTTTAAATACTTTAATACTTCATTAATAGCTTGTCTCATTATTTATACACACCTCATTTATTTTTAATTTTCAATTAATTTCTTTAATAACTTCATACCATGAAATTATTACAGTTCCAAAACTTCTGGCTTATAAGTTGAAATTTGAAATATCTAATTTATTAAATCTACCCACCCCCAGTATAAAAATAATCCTATTATGTTTATATTTTACAATATATATTTATAATAAAAGCATTACTATGCCTTGAGATATTCTTAGCTAGTAATGCTTCTAATGTCATAAAATTTATTTTAAATCTGCTGGAAAAACTAATCCTATTTGCTTTCTTGTTTCTTCCATAAGCTCTGCAACGATTTTTGAATTATTTAAAGTATTAGTTTGTGATTCTTCTTTTTTTTCTTGAATAATATTTATAAATTCCTCTATCTCATAATACATATCATCATCTAATTGTTCTATAGATAACTCTTCTTCTCTTCCGTCTCTAAATACTATTTTTACATTTTGGAAATTATGTATGTTATCAATTATTATACTTCCATTTTCTCCTTGAATCTCTGAAGGTAAGTATGAATTAGATATTTTAGAATACATAACTACACCTTCCAATTCATCATATTTAAAAATTATGCTTCCCTCTCCATCAATCCCTGAATCAAGCATAACAGATGATGCCTTAAGTGAATTTGGCTTTCCAAATAAATTAACCATTGGATGAATTGTGTATACTCCTATATCCATTAAAGCTCCATTTGATAACTTTGGATTAAAAGCATTTAATATTATTCCTTCTTTATATTTATCATACCTAGAAGAATATTGGCAATAGCTAGAAAAATATTTTCTTACTTTTCCAATTTTATGAATATTATTTTTTATTGCTTTAAAATTAGGAAGTACTGTAGTCTTCATAGCTTCCATTAAAATAACGTTATTATTTTTTGCTACTTCAATCATTATATTTACTTCTTTTGCATTAGATGCAAAAGCTTTTTCACATAAAACATGTTTATTATTATTTAAAAATAAAATTGTTTGTTCACAGTGAAGAGCATTAGGCGATGCTATATATACAGCATCTATTAAATGACTTTTTGCCATTTCCTCTAAATCAGTAAATACAGTAGTAACACCGTACTTATCTCCAAACTCTAATGCTTTTTCTTTACTTCTTGAATAAATAGCAGTTAAAGAAAATCTATCACAGTTTTTAGAGCCATTTAAAAACCACTGTGTAATATTATTTGTACCAATAACTCCAAATCTAATTTTATTCATATTACTTCTCCCCTATACTATAAAATTCTTCTTTTGTCTAAAGTATTCGTTTTCTTAATTTCAAAATTATTCACTCTCTTCCTTAAATTATATGCTCAAAATGCTTACTTTGTAAACATAAAAGTATTTATTCCTCTGCACTTACCTATTGAAAAATTTATCACAATTTTAATTTATATGCATATCATAATTTTCTTAATTCGTCTCTGAGCGTTCTATTAATTCACAATATTACACCCATCAACATAGAATTAATATATAGAGCTCTTAAAGAAAAAGGAGGATTTTTATGAGAAAATTTAAAAATCTTTTAAATGTTTTTTTAATTGTAACATTTGTCTCATGTACTTCAATTACTGTTTTTGCTGAAACTATACATTACTCACAAAATCCAAATATAGTTCAACAAGCAAAAACTCAATGGTGTTGGGCAGCTTCAGCTGAAATGGCCGCAAAATCAATTTATCCTAATACAAATAGAACTCAGTGGGATGGTGTTGCACAGGTTAAAGGTTCCTCTAGTGTTAATCTACCTGCATCATCAATAGAATGCACAACTGCAACAAACTACATTTGCTATAATAACGCTAATTTTAAAGTTGAGTATTTTCCGTGGAATATGTCTTCAATAAGAAGAGATATAATGGATTATCAAAAGCCGCTAATATTTCTTGCTGGATATTATGATAATTATGGAAATAGAAATGGGGGTCACTTTGTTGTAGGTGACGCAGTATATGAATACTCAAATTATTTTAGATATAGGGATCCTTGGGATTCAACAACTCATTGGGTTGATTATCAAGCTTTTTGTAATGGAAATTATAACAGTAGACAATACGAAGAAACCGTTTTCGCAAGATAATAACACTTGTAATTAAAAATATTAATAAGTAGGAAAGGAATGTTTTTATGAAGTTTTTAAAGGTATTTGCCTTGTCCTTTATTTCAGCAACTTTTCTATTAAGCTCAACAGTATTCGCTATAGAAAAGAGCTTTGATGATAATATTGACAACCTATTAAAAGATTCGTCTATAAAGTGTTCCGATGATTATAATGATTTTAAGAAAATTTCAGATTCATCATTAACTAAAATAAGAGAAATTTCAAACTACTCCCAATCACTAGATAAAAACTATAATGTACACTCAAATGACCCCAGATCATTCTCTTATGACTTAAGCTTTGATGAAAATAAATCCTTCAAAATTTATAAATTAGATACTCCTGATTTTGTAGAGTATTTTAATAATAATGGTAACTTCAAAAATAATATTTCTAAAAACTACAATTGGATGAGTCCTGTTTATGAAAATGGTAATTTAAAGCATATTGCTACCTTTTCAAAAAATCATGGCGATTTTGAAATGATTGGTTTTATAGAAAACGTGAATTCCACTATGTTTGAATCCTTTATTAATCTGGACAAGTTAAAAGAAACACTTAAAAAAAATAATCTAACCACACCATCTGAGATTAAATTTGTAAAAGTAGATAAATATCATATTAATTTAATTTATATAAGACAAAATAATCAGGAATATGCTATTCCATTTACAAATACAGTTTCTAAAATGAATATAGATAATGGTAATGTATATATGATTTCTAACTTAGCGAATAAGCTTTCTAATTATTCTATAACAAAATCATCCTCCAATGATAAACAAGGTGGAGGAACAAATATCGTAATTTCATCTAGAGTTAAATCACTTGCTACATCTTTAGTATTTTTATCTGCATCCTTACTTTTATTCTTAAACTTTAAAAAAAGAAAAAATACTATTAAATAATTTACGATAACAAAAAAAGCTAAGTTTAACGCTTAGCTTTTTTGTTAAAATATTCTAACCAATCTACCTACCAAAGTATTTTCTTGAGTTATTATTTAGCTAATATTTCAACTCCATCTTCAGTTATTAACACTGTATGCTCCCATTGAGCTGAAAGTGAGCAGTCTTCTGTTACAGCTGTCCAATCGTTATCTGCATCTATAAATAATCCATATCCACCTTGGTTTATCATAGGCTCTATAGTAAATATCATACCAGGTACTAATACCATACCCTCTCCCTTTTTACCATAGTGATATACAAAAGGATCTTCATGAAATTCAACTCCAACTCCATGTCCCCCAAAGTCTCTAACTACAGAATAGCCATGTTTTTCTGCATGCTCTTGAATAACAGCACCTATGTCACCTAAAAATCCCCATGGTTTTGCTGCTTCTATTCCTTTATACAAACACTCCTTAGTAACTTCAACCAATTTTTTTGCTTCTTCAGATACATCTCCTATCATAAACATTCTAGATGCATCTGAATAGTATCCGTTACATATAGTTGATACATCTACATTTATAATATCTCCACTTTTTAATATTATATCTTCACTTGGTATACCATGACATACCTCATCATTAATAGAGGTGCATACGCTTTTGGGAAATCCTTCATAATTAAGTGGTGCTGGTATTCCTCCTTGAGCAACTGTATACTCATGAACTATTTTATTTACCTCTTCTGTACTCATACCTTCTTTTATGCTTCTTTCAACTACATCTAGTGCACCATTATTAATTGCTGAACTTTTTTTAATACCCTCAATCTGTTCTTGATTTTTTATTATATCCCTTGAAGGAATTATATAACCCTTAGCTTCTAATTCCATTAATTTTTCATCAAACTCCAAATGGCACTTTTTATATTTCACTCCACTTCCGCACCAACATTTATCATTTCTATTAAAATTCATCTAATCGTCTCCTTGTACACTCATTTACTATATATATCAATTATAACCCTATAAATGAATTTTTAAAATATGAAAAATGCCAAATATATGTTATTCCTTTTTTTCATTGGACTCAACATAACTTAATATGCCCCTAGCAACAGCCTCAGCACATTTTTCTTGTCCCTTATATGACGTAAGTATTTTTTCATCATCATCATTTGATAAAAACCCTAATTCTAAGAGCGTACATGGAACTTTATTTAATGCTAATACTGCAAAAGAACCTTGTTCTCTGTATTTTATGCCTCTATCATTTGTGTATTCTGCTTCTTTTAATGAGCTTTTAATATCCTTTGCTAGCTCCTCTCCTTTATCATTTTTAAACTTTGTCCAAACTTCGAATCCTTTTAATTCCACATTGTCGCTTGAATTACAATGTAGAGATACAAAAGCTTCTGAATTACTTTCCTTGCATATTGAAACCCTTGTTCTTAAATCCATTTTTTCTTGTGATGGCCAAGATACCGTGTCTCCATCTCTTGTTAATACCGCTTCTACACCCTTTTTACTTAAAATATTCTTTGTCATAAGAGCTATGCTTAATGTAATATCCTTTTCATAAAATCCTTCTTTTGAAGGCGTACCAGGATCATATCCTCCATGTCCTGGATCTATACAAATTTTCATTTTTATTGGAACGGGACTTTCTTTTTCACTTATTGATGCTAGTTCTTTAGTTGTAGATAAATTACTTTCATCATTTGGTTTATAAGTATTATTTGTTAAATTATATACCAATGTTGACACTCCCATAAAAAGTATACCTACTACTATTACTATTTTTCTATTTCTTAGACTTCTTTTATCTTTAAAAATATATTCATTATTGTTTAAGTTTAACCAATTCATAATTATTACCCCCAATTAATCTTTAATATAAACTTCTCTATGAATATCTATCATTCATTATCATTTTCAGTCTTTATTCTTTTAAATGTCTTATATAATTACATTATTAATTCTAAGTATAAATTTTAATTCTGTTATATGCGCCAAATAACTTATAAATATTATGTGAAAATTTCACATGTCAAACCATTAAATTCAAGTATTTTATATAAATTTACAATTTATCAAATTAATATATATATTATATACTTTAAAGAAATTTTTTTCTACAAAAAATTAAAAAAGGAAGAAACGCATTTTTTAACACATTTCTTCCTTCTTTATAAAATGTATAACACTAACAAATTAACTACTTAAAATTTAGATTCCATATAAGGCACATTCAAAAGAACCTGATGTTAATGTACCAAAACCTAAATTAGGATGGTGTAATGAAAAAAATCTTTGGTACTATTTTAAAAATGATAATAACAAAGCTATTGGTTGGACTTTAGTGGATGGTTATTGGTATTATTTTTACGATTCTGGTAATATGATAAATTCCGGTTTTCAAACTATATATGGCACTCTATATTATTTTCATGAAGGTGGGGCAATGGCGTCTGGAGAATGGCTTGGAGAAAAATATATTTATCCAAATGGCAGAATTATAGATGCTTCCCCAAATATGTGTAACTCTAAAACTCAATACTATTTATTTAAATATATGACTGATAAGAATAATCAAGAAGACATAGATGCTACAGCAATAAGACTACATGGAGGATCATATTCAAACAACTGTGTTTACTTTTTATCTGAATGTTTAAGAAGAGTAGGGTTTAATATCCCAAACTCCACATGTAACACTACTCAAATTTCATATATATTATCTCAAAAAGGTTTTGGAAAATCTTATAATTTAAGTTCATTAAGACCTGGAGATGTAGTATTAAGTGGATCGACTCATGCATTTATCTTTATGGGATGGGCTGACGACAATCATGATTATGCATACATAGTAGATAATCAAAAATCCAAATTTGGACAAGTTATGCATTTAAGAAAAATATATGGATATGATGCATCTAATGATACAGATCCATCAACCCACTATTTTTATTACCGTTACTAGTTTTTAATTTAATAGAAAGAAGAGCTATATTATAGTTTCATTTTTGAATATAATATAGCTTTTTTATTATATTTTTAAATTTTTATTTTTTGAATGTTATACAAATTATATTTCTAAAGTTTATATTTTCCTATGTAATATTTTATTAAAATATGAATTAATATTACACTATAAATTTTGAAAATAGATTAATACTATATATATAAACTAAATGAGGAGATGATTTTATGAAAACCAAAAATTATAGGCATTACTCAAAAGAGAATTATTTAGCCAATGGAAATAAAACTCAAAATCAATATGCTAAAAACAGTTTTAATACCATTGTTAAAGAACCAGGCATTAATGAAAGTGGTATAGACGCAAAGAAAAGAGGATTTTAAATATATTAGTACAACTAAAGCTTAGATGAATTTTTCTAGGTATGTATTGTTGTTTATCTCTCATTAAAAAAATGTAATATCGCCAATAGTAGCAATATTGTAAATAGCATTTAAATACTTTATTAGTTCAAAAAAATCAGGTGTTTTTCATTAATTACAATGATTAAACACTTGATTTTTTTATTAAATGCATCTTATAATATATGATTTAACAATATCGTTATTATAGTATGAATTTTATTACATTATTTTAGTTTTTATTATTATTTTATCATAAACTGATAATTTTTTTTAAAATACATAGTCATATTTTTATAATTGTTAAGCATAGTATTGAGCTTGGGCCATATACATAGTCTCATATTCACTTCCAATATTCTTAACAAGATCATTGTGATTTCCATATTCAATAATTTCTCCATTATGAAATACTGCAATTTTATCGCAAAATTTGCAGCTAGACAGTCTATGTGAAATGTATATACTTGTTTTGTTTCCAATAAGTTGATTAAACCTACTATATATCTCAAATTCAGCAATTGGATCAAGTGCTGCTGTTGGCTCATCTAAAATTACAATTGGTGCGTCTTTATATACAGCTCTTGCAATTGCTAATTTTTGAGCTTGTCCTCCCGAGAATTCTATTCCATCTTTATCAAAGGTTTTATAAATAGAAGTATTTATTCCTTTAGGGAGTTTTAAAATATCATTTTCAAGTCCTACCTCATTAAGAATTTTAATTATATTGTCATCCAAAACTTCTTTGTGCTTTTCAAAAACAATATTTTCTTTTATAGAAAAAGCCATAAGCTTAAAGTCTTGAAAAACAACTGATAAAAGTTTCATATATTCATCATAATCATAATTTTTTATATTTACTCCATTTAATAAAATTTCACCCTCTGTTGGTTCATAAAGTCTTGTTAATAATTTTATAAATGTAGTTTTTCCTGCTCCGTTTAATCCTACAACCGATAGTTTTTCTCCACTATCTATATTTATTGAGACATTCTTTAGTGTATATTCATTACTTCTTGGATATTTGAAATATACATTTTTAAATTCAATATTACACTGTTGTATAGTGCCAATAGATTCACCAATTTTATTCCTGTTTGACTCTATACTTTCAAACTCTCTATAAACATCGATATATCTACACATTTGCATTAACTCTATATAATTTTTTAAAAAATCTGAAACTGCTTTACTAAAATTATTAGCAGCATTTATATACATTGTAAAAGCTCCTATTCCAATACTATTTATAAATACCTTGTATGTCATGTAAGCATAAACAATGGTCATTTGTATCTGCAAATTTATTTCGTTTACTCCTTCATATTTACTTTGAGTTATAAATAGTTTTGAGAAAAAGCCTACACTCTCCTCATTAAAACTTTCTAGTTTGTTCATTATAAGAGGTGCCATATTATACAATCTTGAATCTTTACCTATAGAAAAATCAGATGTTAATTGAGCAAAATAACCATATTTCCTGTTAATAGGTATTAATTCTTTGTGAAATTCATATTGAATAGCTTGAGATCTTTTATATATAAAAGAATTTAAAAGAACTATACCTATTATTAATAAAACTATAAGAGGATTTAATGTTGATATAACTGCAACAAGACCTATTACTGTTATAATATTGGAAATTACATCTACTATATTTTTTATAATTGTTTGTAAAACGCCTTGATTCTTTAATGGATATATTGCTCTTTCCTTTAAATCTAAAATTTGTGGATCTTCTATTTTTTCAAAATCCATATCCATTATTTTTTCTCCAATTAATAAATCAAAGCCATTTAATATTTCCATATTTTTTATATTTACTAAAGCATCCAACCATCTATTTATAAAGTTAAATATAAAATTTCCCACTATTATTATAGAGACTAATGAAATAAATACTTCTATTCTTTGCTTACCTAAAAGTTCATCTATGATAAATTTAGGCATAATTATGTTTATAAAAGGAGTTATTGCTTTGAACATTGATGATAAAAATAAAATTGGAATATATGTTTTAGATATTTTATGTGATTTTTTTAATATATATATTACAATTTCCCAATCTTTTCTAAGACTAATTTTTTTATCTTTACTCATTGTCCTACCTCCTCACATAACTCTTCTTTATAATACTGAGCTTGTACATTAAACATTTCTGCGTAGCTTCCATTTTTCTTTAAAAGCTCATCATGGGTTCCATATTCCTTAACTTTACCATTTTCAAAAAAGGCAATGGCATCACAAAAGCGTGTACTTGCAAGCCTATGAGAGATATACACAGCAGTTTTATCTCCTATAATTTTATCAAAATCTTTATACATATTGTATTCAGCTATTGGATCAAGAGCTGCTGTTGGTTCATCAAGTATAACAACATTTCCATCTTTATAAAGTGCTCTTGCTAATGCAATTCTTTGATTTTGTCCTCCAGAAAATTCTATTCCATTATTATCTAGAATCTTTAATACACTTGTATCTATGCCTTTGTGCAATGAATTAATTTTTTCGCTCATACCAGCCATATCAATTGATTCAATTACCTTTTCTCTGTTTATATTATCCTTATGAGTTAATGCAACATTTTCTTCAACTGTAAATGCCAACATTTTTATGTCCTGAAAAACTACTGAAAAAATTTTGTAATATTCTTCTTTAGTAAATTTTTTTATATTAATTCCATTTAATAAGATTTCACCTCCTGTAGGTTCATAAAGCCTTGTTAATAACTTTACAAAAGTAGTCTTACCTGCTCCATTTATCCCTACAATTGCCAATCTCTGTCCCTTTGTTATTTTAAGAGATATATCTTTATATATATACCTATTAGTATTGGGATATTTAAAAGATACGTTTTTAAATTCTATTTCATAAGGAGGTTCTTCTGGTATATTTACTGGTGTTTGAATTTCACCCTCATCTTTAATTTCTAAAAAGTCTCTAAAATCATTTAAATATAAATTTTGAGTATTAATATGAGCCAAATCATTCATAATATTTTGCATCCATGCTGCAAAACCACCTATTGTTATAAAATACATTGAAAAGTTACCTATACTCATTCCTCTATATAGTACTTGATAAATTAAATATGCATATATAATTCCCTCTCTTACAAGAAGTAATAGTACATCTACCACTGCAGCTTTAAAATATTTATATTGAATTTTTTTATAAATACCCACATGGTTTTTCTTAAAGTTTTTAAACTTATTACTTAGCCATTTGTTTAATCTGTATATTCTTATATCTTTTCCATAGGAAAAATCATACATTGTTTTATAAATATAGTTTGATTTTCTATTTATATCAGCTATATCATTTTTTCTTCCATACTCGTATCTTTTAACCTTTAGATTTAAAAAATATGTTATTAATACATTTATAATAAGATAAGCAAGTACCAGTGGACTTAATGTTGCTACAATAGTTACATACCCCATAAATGCAATTATACTTCCAAAAACACCAAAAAGTTTATGAAACATTCCTTCTATTCCTGTATCATTATTGCTTACAGAAGTCCATGCACTCTCTATGTCATTTAAAATTTTAGGATTCTCTGTATTTTTGAAATCCATTATTAGTGACTTTTTCTGTAACATACATGTAAATTTAAATCTTATAAGTATCATCCTTGGATAATATGCACCCTTTAAATAGGCTATAGAATAATTAATAGCAGAAGATAAAATAAAGAATATTCCGATAATTACAATTAAATTATTTACTCTCTTAGGCCCCATAAGTTCATCTATTAGAAACTTTGGTAAAAATATTCTTATAAATGGTGCAATAGCAGCTAAAACTGTATATATTCCAAAATATACAAAAACCTTTTTATCCCATATCCATGCATTGTGAATTAAAAATTTAATATTAGTTTTAAGACTTCTTTGATTTTTTAAAGGTTCTTTTTTCTCATTCAAATAAATCCCCCCATACTTTATATTTTAAATGATTTCCAATTAAGTTTAATAAAAATATAATTATCAATACCTTGATTTTTAATATAAAACTCCTAAATTTCTTAATAAACTTATATTACCAACTTATTATATTTTTCACTTATACTATTCACTACTAAAAAATCAATACTTATCACAATTATATTACCACATTTTAACTTATAATATCAATTTTATCATTTATGTATGCATTTCAAGTCTTTATTTTTGCACTATTTGTTACATTTTTGTATATTAAAAATAAATTGTGTTTTTATAAATTATTAATAGAAGGAATATTTATTTGGATGGAAGTAAATATCAGATAAAAAATTAAAATATTAATCCCATTTTTTAGACTCATGCCTAATATATATATTAGGTACACATCTAAATTCTATATTGACTATTATCTAAACTCAATATAGAATAATATTAAAAAGGAATGGAAAAATAATGGATAACAAAAAAATATCTAATATTAAAGTATTTATTGTTGTTGCAATAGCAAGTTTTTTTATCTGTTGTTCAATTATTCCTAATATGTTATATTTTATATTTTATGTTTAATACTTTTTATATTCATAAACTTTAATAAATACGTTAAACAACTTTAAGAGGTGAGTAAATTTGAATTTTAAAATTAATTATAATGTTGATTATTTATATGAAAGTTTAAATGTTTTAACTTCTATAGCGGATAATAAATCACCTAGCAAATTTTCTAAAGATTTTGCTGAGAAATATAATATCCCAAGCGAGGAATTGAATTTATTATTTTATGAAATCTGTGATATCTTCTCATATATAGAAAGTAATATTTCAATAACAGAAAAAGATTTAAACTATCTATTTAAAAATAATTTTCCTATTGAAAATAATTTTGCAAGAATAATATTAAATCCATATATGTCCTTAGATTTTGGAGATATACTTGATAAATTTAAAAGTTCTAGCTATGAAGAAAGGCATATGGAACTTACTCTTTCTATTGTAAGTTCTATATTATATGACGAGTTTATAACACATGAAGATATAGTTCATATTAATAATGCTGAAGCTTTATTTAAATATGTACAAGAAAAAGATATTTCAATAGAACTTAAATATGAACTTATGTACTTGTATTATAATTATGATGAGTTGCTTGAAAAAGTAATTAACATTTTATCTAATGTAATAAGGCTTATAAAAGAAAAGGAACCTTATTTGAAAAATAGATTGGTAAAATTCATGAATTTTATTGAAGAAAACCTTAATAATTATGGTGTAGATTTTTTAAAGTCTAATTGTAATATAACTTTAAATCAAAACTCTAGCTTAGATGTTTATCCTTCAATATTTAATTCTAATGCTATTTATGTATCTGGAGTTTCTGATACTAAAGACACTCTAATATTAGGAATTAACTTTCTTGATCTATCTTATTTATTAAAAAAATATAAATGCAATGATAAGCATCTTTTAAGCGTATTAAAGGCATTATCAGATAAAAGTAAGCTTCAAATATTGGTAGCATTAAAAAATGATACTCTTTATGCTGGTCAACTTGCTAATAAACTACAAATTACAAATGCAACTATCTCTCATCACATGTCAACTTTACTTACCCTAAATCTTGTGCATGTTGAGAAAAATAATACTAAAGTGTATTATTCTATACGTAAAGATAAGATTTCTCAATACATTGATAATTTAAGAGACTTATTATTATAAGTCTCTTAAGACACATTCAAAAAATAACAAGTAAGTATGCTAGTCTATTTCGTGTCATACTGCATCAGTAATATTAGCCCATAGCCTGTGCTATGAACTAATATCACATCCTTATCTGGCACGAAATATACATGGCATCTTTGACTTGTTATTTTCTTTTATGTGACTAAATCAAGTGAATCTTAGTTTATTGGGAGTATTTGCAGCTGTTTCCTTATGAATAACTAATCTACCTGTAGTATTGGTTATTCATATACCTATTGTATATTTATTTATTTTTATATCTAGGTTATTACTTTTTATATTATTTAAAACTAAGGTGTTAGCCTTGTTCTATCCCTTGGAAATGCACATGCTTCCCTAACATTTTTTATATTTAAGAATTGGCATGTTAATCTCTCAAGACCTATGGCAAGTCCTCCATGAGGTGGCATACCATATTTAAATGTGTCTGTATAATTCTTATAATTTTCTGGTATTAACCCTTTGTATTTAATATTTTCAATTAGCATGTCATAATCATGTATTCTTTTCCCTCCTGTTGTTATTTCTAATCCTCTAAACAATAAATCAAAGCTATGAGTTTCCTCATTTCCTAATGGCATTGTATACATAGGTCTTTTTCTTCTTGGATAATGAGTTAAAAACACAAATTCACATCCTAATTCCTCTTTTACATATTTACAAATTAATTTTTCTCCTTCTGGATTCAAGTCACCTTCTAAGTCTGTTTTATTGTATTTTTTTCTTAATATTTCTATAGCATCTTTAAACTTTATCCTAGGTATATTTTTTTCTATAGTTGGAAGTGATATATCTAAAATATCTAAATATTTTTTCCCCTGATTCAGAATTTTTTCTAAAATATATTTTAATATTTCTTCTTCTAGGTTCATTAATTCCTCTTCATTTTCTATAAAACCTATTTCTAAATCCATGCTAATATATTCATTTAGATGTCTATTAGTATTATGCTCTTCTGCTCTATAGACAGCACCTACTTCAAATACTCTTTCAAATCCTGATCCAACCATCATTTGCTTGTAAAACTGAGGACTTTGTGCTAGATAAGCCTTATTTTCAAAATATTTCAACTGAAACATTTCTGTTCCTCCTTCTGCTCCCTCTGCCACAATTTTAGGTGTAAAAATTTCAGTAAAATCATTTTTTATTAAAAATTCTCTGAATCCTTGTGCTATTAAATTTTGTATTTTAAATATAGAAGATTTTTTTTCATGCCTTAAACTTAGAACTCTGTTGTTTAACATAGTATCTAAATTTATATCTAACTTGTCTTTATTAATTTCTATTGGTAATTCCTCTAATACAGCATTTATCATTTCTATATTATCAACTATAACTTCAAATGGATTTAATTTATTTTTACTCTCTGTTACTTTTCCACTAATACTTATTACTGATTCTAATCTTAAATTATTTGTATCTATCAATGCGTTATCTAAAACACATTGAACTAAACCACTTCTATCTCTTAATATTAAAAAAGTAATAGATTTTAATTTTCTTATTCTACAAACCCATCCCTGAATTAAAACTCCTTTATTTATGTGTTTATTTAAATTTGTAATAATTACTCTATTCATATTTTTATCTCCTTTTTTATTTAAATACTTAAAATAAACCTAGGTAAAAAGAGCAAGGTGGCTACGCCACATTCTAATTGAAAATTGACAATTATGGTTGAAAACCTCAGGTTTTCTTGAAAATATTTTTATTTTAGAAATCTTCCTTAAAAGATTTTATCTCTCATTATCAATTGTAAATTATCAATACAAAAAATCTTTAACCCTAATTTTATTAATATTTTAGTTTCAAAAAATTTCATATTAGTTTATGCATGCAAAAAAATAGTCCCTTGAGTTAATTAAAACTCAAGGGACGAAATATCGTGGTACCACCCTTATTAACCTAAATCAAAATCAGACTTTTTACCTTAAATTAAATATTTTTAATTTAAAATACTTAATTTAATTAACTAAAGTTGCTACCTGAACCACCAAATATACACAACCTGGCCAAGGCCTATATATTTAGATAAAACAAAAAAGCTCTTACTCCTTTAATAGGAGTGAAAGCTTATACTTCACGGTACCATCCTAAATTAACTAAGTTCATTGTCTAATCATAACTAAGTTATCTCTAACCCTTTTAACGGAGGAATCCGATTTATCCTACTAAAAAATTTCAGATAAACTTCTCTAAGGTGTCTTTCAATATTAACTTTCACATGAGACTTACACCATCTCTCACTCGCTTTAGATACTAATTAATATTTACTCTTCTCTTCATAGAATTTAGTTGTTTTTTATATTATAGTTCTACAGCTTATATTTGTCAATTTATTCTGAAAATACAATTCAATTCTATTTCTTTCCTAGAATATTATTATTATTTAAACTCATACTATCTATGTAAACTTTATTTGAAGGAGGAATATGTATTATGAAAAAAGCTAAAGATTATGTAGATCAAAGTATGTCAACTGTTCAAAATGCTGTTAGTTCACTAAATCAAGCATTAGGCTCAGTAGAAAAAGCTGATAATAAAGCCAAAATACAACAAGCTATTACATCACTTAATTCAGCTTGTGACAATTTATCAAACTATCAAGACTAAAAGGTTTATCTAATATCCAGATGGTGAAAATAATACCACCTGAATTAGGATTTGCCTATTTCAAGGAGGGCATCTTATGAAAAAAGCTAAAGATTACGTAGATGAAAGTATGTCAACTGTTCAAAATGCTGTTAGTTCATTAAATCAAGCATTAGGTTCAGTAGAAAAAGCTGACAATAAGTCAAAAATACAACAAGCTATATCATCCCTTAATTCAGCTTGTGACAATTTATCAAACTATAAAGATTAGAAAAATATCTGAGGATTTTCCCTCAGATATTTTTTGGTTTTATGAGATATATTTATTATATTTTATGAAGTTCCTATAATCATCAGCTTAAGCTGTGGGAGTAGTATCAATGATAGCAATGAAATAAATAATAGCCTCTTTTTAAATATAGAATTATTTCAGTCATAGTTAATATTATTAAATTTTAATAAATTATTATTATATGTTATATTATATATGTAAATTATTACTTAATTAGTATAAGTGCTTATTATATAAAATATATCAATGATTTACCAATAATAATTATAACTAATCTATGTAATATAAATTCTAAACAAGGAGTGCTCAATATGGATAACAAAAAACTTAAAGTAGTTATAGCCCTTATGCTATCAACATTTTTAGCAGCTTTTGAAGGTACTGTGGTTACCACTGCAATGCCTACAATCGCTACTGATCTTAAAGGATATGAGTTAATAAGTTGGATTTTCTCAGCCTATCTTCTAACCTCAGCAGTATCTACTCCTATATACGGAAAATTTTCCGATTTGTATGGTAGAAAAAAAATACTCTCTATAGGTATTATTATATTTTTAATTGGTAGTTCCCTTTGTGGACTATCTCAAACCATAGTTCAACTTATAATTTTCCGTGCAATACAAGGATTAGGTGCTGGTTCTATTCTAACTGTTACCTTTACTATAGTTGGAGATTTATTTGATTTGTCTCAAAAAGTAAAAATTCAAGGTTGGCTTAGCACCGTTTGGGGAATAGCTAGCTTAATTGGTCCACTAATAGGTGGTTTTTTATTAGATACATTTTCTTGGCATTGGATATTTTTTATAAATATTCCCTTTGGACTTATTTCCATAATAATGCTTAATAATAATTTAGATGAAATTGTTATTAACTGTAAGCCTAAGATTGATTATATTGGATGTATTCTATTAACAATTTCTATAGTCTCCTTATTATTTGGTGCATTAGGAAAATCAGTATTAATTATTACTATATGTGCCTTAATAACAATTGTATCTCTAATAATGTTTTATTATATTGAAAAAAAGGTAGAAGAACCTTTAGTCCCATTTAATATTTTTAGTAAAACTACAATTGTAATAAATTTAATATGTTTTGTAATGGCATCATTACTTACAGCCATAGAATCCTATACCCCACTATACACTCAAAATGTATTAGGATTGAATGCTACCTTATCTGGACTGTGCATGGCTCCTATGTCTGTAACTTGGCTTATAAGCTCATTTATATTGTCAAGAGCATTACCTAAATATGGAGAGAAAAAAATTATTCAAATTGCTTTATTCATACTTTTTATAAGTACTATAATTTTAAGATTCCTAAATGTTTCTACTCCTATAATATATTTACTTATTTCTGTAATTATAATGGGCTTGGGATTTGGAGGAATATTTAATTCTTCTACAATTGTTGTTCAAAGCGCAGTTGAAAAAAGTGAAAGAGGAGTTTCAACATCTACTAACACCTTAATTCGTACATTAGGACAAACTATAGGTGTTAGCATATTTGGTGGTGTCCTAAATTCAGGTATAACAAGTTATTTTTCTAAGCTAGGTATATCTAACGTAACTCCTGATAATATAATCAATTCACAAGAAGCATTGAATATATCTAATATACAAATCAAAGAAGCATTTTTCACAGGAATACATAACATATTTATTGTTCTTATTTTTCTTGTAATTATCTGCTTTATACTATCATTAATAATGCCTAAGAAAAGTAGAGTTAAACTTTAATATATTAAAAATTATAAAAGCTAAGTTTATTATTTAATTTCATAATAAACTTAGCTTTTATAACATTATTAATCAATTACTTGTTAGTAAACACCCCTCTCCATCTAAATCTTAAAAGAATTTCTCTAAAATAACTTCATGTTATACAATTATACAAATTCCCTTATCTGAAATTTTTTAGAAAATAGGTGTATTTTAGCATCTAATTCTTGGATAAAGTTTTTCTTAAATTCATTAATTAAAATTTTATCAATAATGTTGTTGACATAAATATCAAGTTTATGATATCATAATAAATTTGATATTTTTTTTCATATATGTTATTATTAAATAAAGGCAGTTGAATTTAATTCACGTCGAATATATTTTTCATGAACTTAAGTTTAATTCACGCTTAAGATTATCTACTCTAATAAACTCTTTGTTAAAGGGCTTATTAGAGTAGATAATCATTTAACAGATAATAATTAACTACGGAGGTGTTTTGTTTGTTTAAAATTGGTGATAATGTTGTTTACCCAATGCAAGGTATCGGAGTAATCAAAAATATAGAAGAAAAAGATTTTACTGGAGAAAATAAGCAGTACTTTATTATACAAATGTTGCATAATAATATGGAAGTAATGATTCCAGCTGATAGAATTTCTAATTCTAATTTACGTCTAATATCTGATGGTGATACATTAGATAACATATTATTAAGTTTCAAAGATAGGGTATGTGATTTAGATGATCTTGCAGCATCTAGACAAAGATACCAATTAAACATGGAAAAAATTAAATCTGGCTCATTAGAAGATTGTGCGGATGTTCTTTATGAGTTAACTCAAATCAATAAAGAAAAGACTCTTAACTCAAGTGAAAAACAAATGTTAACAAATGCTAAAAGATTTATGGTTACTGAAATAAGTGCAATAAAAGAAATTTCAGAAGATAAAGCTGATGATTTGTTAAATTCCAGCCTTGAATTATAATCATTAATTTTTAACAGACCTAAAGTGTATCTATTGTATTTTTTATATCTAATATAAAATACACTTTGGCCTGTATAACAATTCGTATTTCTAAGATAAAACTAAATTTAGAGTTTAGTTTTTATTTTTTATATTAAATTAAAAATAACTTAAATAGATAATCTATTTAAGTTATTTTTTTAATTTTCTTTCACTTCTACTTTATGTTTAAAATACTGAATAACGCCAGGTAATATTGATATAAATATTATCCCAAATATTACAACTGAAAAATTCTCTTTTACAGATGGTAAATTTCCAAAGAAATATCCCATTAATGTAAATATTGTAACCCATACAACTCCACCAACAGCATTGTAAGAGATAAATTTCATATATCCCATATTTCCAATACCAGCTACAAAAGGAGCAAATGTACGAATTATTGGTATGAATCTAGCTAATATAATTGTCTTTCCTCCATGTTTATCATAAAAGCTTTGTGTCTTATCAAGATATTCTTTTTTAAATATTCTAGACTTTTCATTACTAAAAGCTTTTGCTCCAAAATACTTTCCTATGTGATAATTTAAAGTATCTCCTAATATAGCTGCTATTATTAACATACCTATAATTATGTATATATCCAAATAACCTAACGCTGCAAATGCTCCAGCTGCAAATAATATAGAATCTCCTGGTAAAAATGGAGTCACAACTAAACCCGTTTCAAAAAATATTATTAAAAATAATAATCCATATGACCAGGCCCCATAATTGGATATCATTGTTCCAAGATACTTATCTAGATGCAAAAACACATCAATGACTTTACTTATTAGTTCCATAATTCTCATCCTTTTTAAGTATAATTTTAATTTAAGTATTTTTTAGAGTGCTTACATCATCTTTAATGGAAATATAAGCTATTTTATATTATACTACTTGTTGAATTTGGTGTACATATCTATTCATAATATTATGTGTTTTATAACCTAGATTTAACAGTATATTTTTAACAGTTTGTTAATTTAACAGTTTCTTTTTAAACTACTCATATTATAAATTCAAATTATAGAAGCGAAGCTAATTTTAAATCCGTATATATAATAATACTGATTTTTTTAAATTAACTCCGCTAATAAAAAGCTATTTTTTATAGATCATAATATAAAGAAAACTCAATAGGACTTGGAACTTTATTTATAGTTAATACATCCTTTTCATATCTTTTCTTTATCCAATTAAATATGAATTCTTCTGTAAACACTCCATCTCTTAATAAGAAGTTATAATCCTTCTTTAATTCTTCTAATGCTTCCTCTAGACTCCTTGGTAATGCTTCTATTTTATTTCTCTCTTCTTCTGGTAAATCAAATACATTAACATCATATGGTCCATACCCCTCTTCAGTAGGATCTATAGAATTTAAAATCCCATCTATCCCCGCCATAAGTAATGCTGAATATGCTAAATAAGGATTGCATGTAGCATCAGATGGTCTGAACTCAAACCTGATTTTTGAAGGATCCTTTATATATCCAGGCACTCTTATTACAGAACTTCTATTTCCTGTAGCAAAACATATTGACACTGGTGCTTCAAATCCTGGGACTAATCTCTTATATGAATTTGTAGATGGATTAGTTAAGGCAAGTAATGCTTTTGAGTGCTTAAGTATTCCCCCAATAAAATGAAGTGCCTCATCACTTAATTTTGAATATCCCTTTTCATTATAGAATATATTTTTTCCGTCTTTTTTCAATAACATATGAACATGCATACCATTACCTGCCTCACCATATATAGGTTTAGGCATAAATGTAGCTGTCTTTCCATTCTTTATAGCTTCATTCTTTATCAAATACTTTATCATCATAGTAGCATCACTCATGAATCCTAAATTTCCTAGTTCTACTTCTATTTCTACTTGAGCTGCTGCACCAACTTCATGATGATGATATTTAATTGGTATATTCATTTCTTCTAATGCTAAACACATTGCACTCCTTAAATCATTGGTAGAATCATATGGCAAGCCTATGTGATATCCTTTTTGAAATGGAACCTTATACCCCAAATTATTTTCTTTATCATTAGTGCTCCATGGTGATTCTTCACAATTTATTGACACTTCTTGATGGTTTCCTTTTATTTCAAAACCTACTTTATCAAAAATATAAAATTCAAACTCTGGTCCTATTACAAATTCATCAGCTATTCCACTATTTTTCAAAAATTTTACTGCCTTCTCAGTTATAAATCTAGGATCTCCTTGAAATCTTCCTTCATTTTTACCTAATGTAAATATGTTACATATTATTGACAAAGTCTTTTCTTCACAATAAGGATCTAGAAAGGCAGTTTCCATATCAGGTATAAATCTCATATCAGAACTCTCTATACTTGAATAACCATAACTTGAGCCATCAAATCCTATACCTTCTACAAAAAGTTTTTCATTTAATCTAGTTGCTGGTATACATAAATGATTCCATCTTCCCTCTAATGTTACAACCTTGAAATCTATTATTTTGACTTCTTGGTTTTCTACAAAACTTTTAAGATCTTTGAATGTTGAAAACATATAATCACCCCATAATTCAATTTTTTTACTTTTATTACTTTTAGTATATTATATTTATATATTTTGTCAATTTATCATAATGAAGTGATTTTGTAGTTTTTTTATTATAGTCTCAATAAAATACTTTAAGCTATTCGTTTTTTTAAATTACTTTTAAATTTATTAACAATTTGTTATTTTTAAAGCTTGTAATTTAATCCATAATATATTATGCTGATAATTATTTTTTCTAAGAAGAGTATTTTATCTTAAATAAATTGCAAGTAATATATAAACGAAATAAACACCTTAAAAGATGTTATTGAAATTAGTTATGATTCAACTAAGAATGTTTCCCATGATTTTATAAATATTATTTATAACTCTAATGAAGTTATTAATTTTTCTAATAATGATTATAAATTAATTCAAGGAACTCAATATATATCAAATGATATTGTAATTAAATTAAATGCGACTTCTGCAGTATTAACAATCATATATAACCAAAATAAACTAATTTTTTCTATAGCAAATAATTTCTAAGGACTTAACACAATGCTTACCTATTTAAAAAACATATAATGCTGTACTTACTTTTAAAAGATAGAAGTATTTCACCTAGTCATGAGACAAAATTTAAAAGGGTATTTACTTAAATATATGTAAATACCCTTTTAAAAATTTATTTTTGTATCATCTTAATAAATATATCAACTATTTCTGGATCAAATTGACTGCCTGAGCACCTTCTTAGTTCTTCTAATGCCTCTTTTTTCGTTTTTGCTTTACTATAAACTCTATCATTTGTCATTGCATCAAATGAATCTACAACACTAACAATTCTTGCTACCAACGGAATTTCTTTATCTTTTAATCCTAATGGATATCCCTTTCCATCCCATCTTTCGTGATGTGTTAATACCCCTCTAGCAACATGTGCTAATTCACTAGAGGACTGTAATATTCTATATCCCTTTTCCGTATGAGTTTTCATAATATCAAATTCTTTTTTAGTTAACTTACTAGGTTTTAATAATATATCTTCACTTATTCCAATTTTACCTATATCATGCAACTTAGTAACTAGCTCTAATTCATCTAATTCTGCTATTGTCATACCTAACTTTTTCCCTATTATTTTAGCATAATTTAGTAATCTTAATGTATGTTGCTCTGTTTCCATATTTTTCTCTTCCAAAGATTGTTGAAGAGAAAAAACTACAGAGCTTCTAACACTTTTTTCCCTTAAAAGCTTTTGTCTATAAACTTTTTCTTCTGCTTCTTTTAAATTAGAATAAATATCCTCATCCATAGTTCTTTTGATAGATGCTCCAAGAGATATGCTTAATTGTATTAAATCAAAATTATAATTATCACATTTATTAAGTATATCCTCTATTATTTTTTCACAACCATCTTCATCATAATTTTGTATTAAAATCACAAATTCATCTCCACCCCATCTAAAAACATAACTGGAATTTCCACTGACATCTTTTATAATTTGAGAAATAGTTTTAAGAAGCCTATCGCCCTCTAAATGGCCAAAGGTATCGTTTACAACTTTTAATCCATTCACATCTCCCATTATAACCCCTATCGGTAAAAACTTTTCTTGATTTATATCCTTAATTTTTTCCTCAAAATATGTTCTATTATTTAATCCTGTTAAAACATCCTTATAGCTTAGTGTTCTCAGCTTATCTTCTATCTTTTTTCTTTCCGTAACATCTCTTGCAACCCCTACTATTCCCCACACATCTCCATCTTCATTTATTACTGGGACTTTTATACTTTCTTCTGTTCTCTTTTCGCCCTTCTCTGTTGTAATTATTGTTTCTATAAACTGAGATTTTTTTGTCTTCATTATTTCCCTATCTTTTTTTATAAAACTTAATGCTAATTCTTTTGGAAGCCCTATTTCTAAATCCGTCTTTCCTATCATATTGTTAAAGCCTTTGTTTTTATAGTAGTCATCCCACTTTTTATTATACCCAACGTATTTACTATCTCTGTCCTTAAAAAATATAAAATCTGGCAATGTATCTATGATAGTTCTCAATATATTTTTTTGATTTTCTAACTCTTTTTGTTTGCCCTTACTTTCCCTAATATCTACAAAAACACCAAATATTCCTAATATATTATCATAATCATCAAAATATGGCATTACGTAACATTCTGAACAAATATATTCATTAACTACTTCAAATCTTCTTAAACTCTTAGTAGCAATTACTTCATTTATCAACTTTCTATGTTTAACATACTTATCTTTATCATAAACTTCGTTATACTTCCTACTTGTGAAATAATCTATATTTTTATTATGTATAATTGCATATGCCTCATTAACTCCAATAATTGTTTCTTCAAGATCTTCTATCCACATGGGAAAAGGCATATTTCTCATAATAAATTTGCAAATATCATTTTTCATACATTCCTCACCTTTGCATAATGTTATTTAAATTCAACATATATTGTTATACCTTCCTCCTTACCACCTTAAATACTGTAATGTATAGCTTATTATACCATTTAATGCATATTTTTAGTTTGAATTTCCTTAATTATTCTTGAAAATTTAAACAGCTTATCTACATTGAGATAAGCTGTTTAATGAAAATCACATTGTTTTTTATTTATCTTCAGTAATCCTATTATTTTTTTAAAAAGATGTTTTTCTGTTTTTTATAACCTTTATTATCTCCCACCATGCTGTTGAAGAAAATCCTATTGCTGCTGCTATAACTAACATATTGAACTCTAATCCTTGAGTCTTAAATAGTGATTGTAAAAATGGAATATAAACTATACATAATAAAATTCCTACAGCTATACCATTTACAATTCCTCTTATTTTATTCCCTTTCTCCTTAAATGCACTAGATAAATATTTAGTATTTGATCTATTTACCAAAACTAATGTTACATTAGCAACGATCAATGCAACTAATGCAAAACTCCTAGAATATTCAACTCCATATCCACTATCCACTAATAAGTGGAAAGGTAAAAATGATCCAAGAAACATTGTTGTTCCTTGTAATAAAACCTTTCTAGTAAGCCCTTTTGTTAACAACGATTCTGATGGTGAACGTGGAGGTTGTTCCATTATATGAGGCTCAGCTTCTTCTCCCTCAAACACAATAGAACAAGTTGGATCTATAATAAGTTCAAGAAACATTATATGCATTGGTAATAAAAGTTGAGGTAAATTAAAGATAGGTGCAAATAATGCTATAGCCGCTATAGGTATATGAACTATCATAATATATACTATGGCTTTCCTTATATTATCAAAAACTCTTCTTCCATCTTCCACAGAATTTACAATAGTTGTAAAATTATCATCCATTAAAATCATATGAGCAGCTTCTCTTGCAACCTGCGTTCCACTTTTCCCCATTGCAATTCCTATATCTGCATTTTTTAGTGCTGGAGCATCATTAACTCCATCTCCTGTCATCGCAACTATCTCTCCATTTTTCTTTAATGCCTTAACTATTTTCATTTTGTGTTCAGGTATTACTCTTGAAAATACATCACAATTATTAACAGCTTTACATAGTTCACTATCTTCCATTTCATTTATATTATCTCCAGTAATTGATTTATTTGCAAATTCTAGTCCAATTTCCTCTCCAATAGCCATAGCTGTTTTACTATAGTCACCAGTTATCATAACCACTCTTATTCCTGCTTTTTTACAAGTATTAATAGCTTCCTTAATACCATCCTTTGGTGGATCTTGGAGCCCTACTAATCCTCTAAATTGAAGACTATATTCATCTAATTCTTCATTTATATCATCACTTAATGTGTCTGCAAAGGCTAACACCCTTAGCCCTTTAGCTGCCATATCATCAATTATTTTTTCTAACTCTTTAACTTCATCATTATTAAGATTACATATTGGTATGATTGTTTCTGGTGATCCTTTAGCTGCAACATAGTACCTATTTTCTTTTGTATATATATTAGCCATTCTCTTGGTTTTAGAATTAAATGCTATCTTTCCACTTAATTCATAAGTATATAAATCCTTAATATTAGAATTTAAACACCCTATCTCTACGATAGCTTTTTCCATTGGATCATATGGTTCTCTTTCACATGATAATACAAATAAGTCACTTATATGTTTATCATCCATATCTTTTGAATTTATAACTTTTCCATTTGCATATATATTTTTTACTTTCATTTTGTTTTGAGTAATTGTACCAGTCTTATCAACACATAAAATAGTTGTAGATCCAAGTGTTTCAACAGCAGAAACTTTTCTCATAAGGGTATTCTTCTTAGCTAGTCTATATGCACCCATTGATAAAAATACAGTTAACACCACTGGGAACTCTTCGGGTATAACTGCCATAGCTAAACTTATACCTGACAAAAGACTTTTTAATATATCTCTATTATATATATATGATGCTACTACTACCAATGAACATAAAACAACTGCTGCAATAGCCAAATTTTTCACTAAAATCCCTATCTTTTTTTGTAGTGGTGTAGATTCTTCTTTCGTTTCACTAATAGCTTTACCAATTTTCCCATATTCGGTTTCTACTCCTGTTAACTTTACTTTTCCAGTACATTTTCCAAAAATAGCAAGTGTTCCTGCATAAAGCACATATTTTTTCCAATGATCCTGTGATTCTTCACACTCTTCTTTTGAAAGTTTTATAACATGTTCACTTTCTCCAGTTAGTATGGACTCATCAACACAAAAATTTGATGCTTCTAAGACCAAACAATCTGCCGGTATACGTTCCCCTTCTGAAAGAAAAATTATATCTCCAGGCACAAGTTCACAACTTTTTATCACAACTTCTTTTCCATCCCTTAAAACATTAACCTTTGGAGATGTCAAATCCTTTAAGGCATTCATACTTGTTTCAGTCTTCCATTCTTGTATAAAAGTTATAGAGGCAACGGCAACAACAAATACAAGCATAATAAATGCTTCTTTTGGTTCTCCAAGGATAAAATACAAAGTAGCTGTAATAACAAGCAATAAAAACATAGGTTCTTTAAATATACCAATAAATTTCTTAAATGGACTTGGTTTTTCCTGTTTAACAAGTTCATTCAATCCATATTTTTCTCTAAGAACTTTAACCTGTTTAGATGTTAATCCATTAAATTTACTCTTCATGTTCTCACCTCATTATCATTTAATAATCACATTATATGCTTAAACCTTTTAAAAATCAACACTTTTTAAAAGTAAATTCTTATCAATTGATAATGAGAATTAACATTTTTTAACATGCAGTATTATCAGGCATCTTCTTTCTAAAATATTAAACATAACTATTATTTAAAATCCTTATTAACTTATTCTTGTTACTTGGTATATACTTCTATTTCCTTGTTTGAATATACTCATTTATGCAAATTTTTTATATAAATATAAATATTCTTACTAATTATACAATTTTTTATATTATTCTTCAAAAAAATTGATTTACTTTTAATTATATTTATTTTATAATTGAAAGTATTGAAATTTATTAGTTTTGGGAAAACGTAACCAAGGAAAACACTACAAAATGTCACATTTCAATAATTTACATTTTTTAGGAGGACATAATATGATACAAATTTTAACAGGTACTGCATTATTATTAGTGGTATTGGCATTATTTACATTATTTAGTTACAAAGCACCAATGGGTATGAAAGCTATGGGTGGCCTTGCAAACGCCGCATGCGCAAGTTTCTTAGTTGAAGCTTTCCACTTTTCATTCTTTGGTGAGGTATTAGGAAGCAAATTTTTAGAAAATGTTGGAACTGCTAACGGATCGTTAGGCGGAGTTGCTGCTGCTACATTAGTTCCTTTAGCTTTAGGAGTTTCTCCAGTATATGCAGTATTAGTTGGATTAACTTGCTTAAACTTTAAAATATTACCTGGATTTATAGCTGGTTATTTAATATCTTTCGTTATTAAAAAATTAGAAAAGAAAATTCCTGCTGGACTTGACCTAATAATTATAATAGTTGTTGCTGCACCTTTAACTTATTTAATAGGTGATGTAACAAGTCCAATAGTTAACGGTACTTTAGAAACTATAGGTTCAGTTTTAATATCTGCTTCAACAGCTAGCCCAATATTAATGGGTATAATACTTGGTGGATTAATAACAGTAGTTGCTACTGCTCCACTTAGCTCAATGGCTTTAACAGCTATGATAGGTTTAACTGGTGCCCCAATGGCAATAGGTGCATTATCAGTATTTGCTTCTTCTTTCATGAACTTTGTATTCTTCTCAAAAATGAAGTTTGGTACAAAGAAAGACAGTATATCTGTTGCTATAGAGCCTTTAACTCAAGCAGACTTAATATCTGCTAATCCAATACCAGTTTATGTTACTAACTTCATAGGTGGTGCTATGTCTGGTGTCATAATAGCTCTTATGGGACTTGTAAACAATTCACCTGGAACTGCTACTCCAATAGCTGGACTTGCTGTAATGTTTGCTTACAACCCACCTATAAAAGTTTTAATAACTGCTGCAAGCTGTGCTTTATTAAATGTATTAGCAGGATTTATAGGATATAAAATATTTAAAAACTACAAAATAGTAACATCTGATATAGTTCGTGGAAACAAATCAGATGATTATATAAATGTAGCTTAATAATAATTTATAAATATAAACATAAAAAATGACCTATTTATAGGTCATTTTTTTATGTTCTCTTCTTAAACCTCAACTGGTTTAAATACAAATCTCACTATTAAAGCAAGGATTAATATAGATGCTGGAAGCACTATATAAACTGGTACACCTAAAGATACTGGTATGTATCCTGCCACTACTGAAACTACTGCTACCATAATTGAATATGGCATTTGAGTTCTAACATGATCCAGGAAATCACATGATGAACCCATAGATGATAATATTGTTGTATCTGATATTGGCGAACAATGATCACCAAATATAGCCCCTGTTAAAACAGCACTTGTAGCTATTAATATAAAATTATCACTTGGTAATATCCCATATGCTAGAGGTATTGTAAGAGGCATCATTATGCCCATTGTTCCATAAGATGTACCCGTTGCAAAAGATATTATAGCTGCTAAAACAAATATTATGCTTGGTAATAAATAATATGGTATTGAGTTTGATAATACAGACACTAAATATTTTGCTGTTCCTAAATCCTTTATAACTGCACTTAATGACCATGCTAAAAGAAGAATTACACCTGTCATTATTAAAGATTTCATTCCACCAACCCAAGTCTCTAGTGCCTCTCCTATTTTAAATATTTTTTGACAAACTCCCATTAAAATTGCTACACATGATGAAAGTAAGGCTGCTTGAAATAATACAATTGATGCATCAGCTTTTCCGAAAGTAACTTGGATTGTACTAAATGCCATTGGAGAATTTGTAATTGCCCCTTTTAATACTTCATCTTCTCCAGCTAAAATTCCAGTGTATCCATTATAATAAAAACCTAAAAAAGCTCCTATTATTAAAACTAATATTGGTATTATTGCATTCCATACGCTAAGCTTTATTCCTTCCTTTGGCTCAAATTCATCATCAGTCGATCCCATAGGCGTAGAACCTTCCCTTATAACCATTCCAGTTGTTCTAGCCCTTTTTTCTGCACTATGCATTGGTCCAAACTCTCTCAAAAAAATTATTGTTAAAACTATAAATGCCAATATAAGTATATTATAAAATCTAAATGGTATTGTATTCATAAATATGCCAAAAGCATCAACTGAAGTTTCTCCTATAGCACTATACCCATCTCTAATTAATGTAAGTTCATAGCCTACCCATGTAGATATAAATGCTATTCCTGATATTGGTGCTGCTGTTGCATCTATTATAAAAGATAATTTTTCCCTTGAAACCTTCATTTTATCAGTTACAGGCCTCATTATAGGCCCTACAATTAGTGAGTTTGCATAATCATCAAAGAATACAAATAACCCTAAAAGCCATGTTATAAATTGTGCACTCCTAGGTCCTTTTGCCTTTTTTGCTAATGCCTCTGCTACAGCCTTAGTTCCTCCCATTTTACCAATAAGAGCAATTACCCCACCTATAGTTAATACTTGAAGAATTATTCCAGCATTCCATGGATCTGAAAGAGCTGCTAATATCCTTTCACTAAAGTTAAGAAAACTCATAGCTAGCGCCTCAATAAATCCGTTAGAAACAATATTTATTAAAAATATTCCTACAATGGTTCCTAAAAACAATGATATAACAACATTCTTTGTTATAAATGCGAATACTATTGCTATAAGTGGTGGTAAGATAGTTAAAATACCTAATGTATCAGCATTATTAGATGCTGAATCCACCTCTTGCGCCATAGCTGGATGTGTGTAAAAAATAGTAAATAATATAAGGAAAATTGATGTGATTTCAAAGATTCTTCTTAAATTTTTTTCTCTTGTTAACATTGTACTTCCCCCTCAATTTTAATTTTATCTGATGGCTAACTCATCTAACATTCATATGGTGGAAAAACACCACCTAAATGAAGATTCGTTCTATATGGGAGGAAAGCTAAAAACGTGATATTTACGCATATTCAATGATAATAAAAAAAAGCCCCAAGGAGCTCACTTGGGACTTTAAATATGCTAAATAAAGTTTATCCACGTGATAGCTCTCCACAAACGAATTTGTGACAACCCTGTACATGTTTTGCACAAAGCCAGTGATACAACCTTAAAGCATTAGTTGTACACTTCGGCAATAATTCCTTTCATCCTACTTCATAGTGCTTAACTCTGTAGAATTACTTTTAATTACTGCACCTCTATCTACTAATATTAGAGATTATTATTTTAAAAGTTATTTATAACTATATTTCAATTTTTACAAATTGTCAATAGACTTTTATTTCTTTTATTATTATGTTTTTCCTCATGAGAAAACTCTATATTTACCTTAGAACCACTTGATACTTTATATTTCTATTTAAATTTTTCAATGTCTCTTTTGATATTCATAAGCAAACTATTAAGTTCCCAAACTTCACCCTCTTGTATAAGCTTATTAAGATGTAATTGATATCTTGAAGCCTCAGCTGCTTTTCCCTGAGATATTAAGGTTAATATATTATTTATTATATTTGAGACAATGTCAGACTTAACTTCAAATAATGTTTGTGCATCCATTATCTCTCCCTTTATCTCCCTCATTTGTTCATCTAACTGATATGCAGCATCTGCAGCATTTTTTAATTTTCCCTTAATTTCAAAAGGTATTTGTTGCTTATATTTGTAGTTTAATGAATGTTCTATAGTTGCCCAAAAGTTCATTGCTAATGTCCTTATTTGGAATTCTGCAAGTATATCTTTTTGGCCTTCTGCCATATTTACAGGATACTTTATTATGATATGGTAACTCCTATATCCACTTTCCTTTACATTTGTAACATAATCTTTTTCGTACATTACTTGCATATCTTTTCTGTTTCTTATTATCTCAACAACCTTTTCTATATCATCAACAAATTGACACATTATTCTTAATCCCGCTATATCTTCCATTTCATACTGGATCCTATCTAAAGGTATATTGAATTTATTAGCTTTTTCTAACATACTAGAAACTTCTTTAACTCTTCCAGTGATAAATTCTATTGGAGAATATTCATTTTTTCTTCTGTATTCTTTTCTTATTGCTCTAAATTTAACCTTTAATTCATCCACCGCTTGCTCATAAGGGGTTAAAAAGGTCTTCCACTCTTTCATAGCCATATTCATCACCCTTTTTTCTTTTACTATATTTAGTTACTAAAGCATAATAACCTTAGAATCTTACTTTTTATAAATCAATTTTATATTATTTGTTTTTCTAATTAACATTTCCACTTAACATTATAATCAAAAAATCAAATTTATTCTTTTATAATTAAACATCACTTTATATTATACCAAATATATTATACTAACTAAAACCATTTTTGTGATATAATAGACTCTATATTAATATATATTTATTAATTCTGATTATTTATTGAGGTGTATGATGTGTACGGACAAAGACGATACAAATAAACTTTTTTCAGGCTTAGAAAAACTAGGTTTTTCTGACTTAAATGTTGACCTTTATAAAAACGAAGAAAAAGTAAGGCTAACACAACTTAAACTGAAAGAAAGAGGCAATTCTTATCTTTATGAAAGAACAGTGAAATGTCCTGTTTGCAATGCAGAATTTAAATGTCCTTCTGTAAAAACCTCAGCTCCAAGAGTATTAAAAAGAGAGTCAGATTTTTTTATAATCTATGGAAATGTAAATCCATATTTTTATGATGTTTGGGTTTGCAATTCTTGTGGTTATGCAGCTCTTAAAGTTGACTTTCCAAAAATAAGAGAATTTCAAAAAGAATTGATTTTCAAAAATATAACTTCTAAATGGCGTGGACGGGAATATAAAGTTCCATTTGATGAAAATATAGCAATTGAACGCTATAAGTTAGCTTTACTAAATGCTGTTGTAACAAATTGCAAAGATAGTACAAAAGCTATGCTTTGTCTTAAAATAGCTTGGATGTATAGATTAAAGGAAGTGCCTAATGACGAAATTATATTTATTGAAAAATCACTTGAAGGCTTTGTAAACGCCTTTGAGAAAGAAGCCTTCCCCATATATGGGATGGATAAATTCACAACTATGTACTTATTAGGCGAATTAAATAGACGAATAGGAAATAATGAAAAATCTCTCATTTGGATGAGCAAGGTAATTACAACCCCTGGAGTTTCATCTAGGTTGAAGGAATTAGCACGTGACCAAAAGGACTTGATAAAAAGCATTGATTTAAATTAATATTTTTAAGTAAGATTTAGGAGGGGTAATGATGTCAATATTCAAAAGAAGCAATCGTCACGATAACGAACAAACTGAATGTGTTAATTCAGTTTTTCAAGAACAAATTACAGATAATCTCAGTGACAATTTTAAAGTTGTAGACGCAGTTACTAAAATAACAGAAAATACCCTATGTGTTGAAGATTCCTCATCACATATAACTTCTTATATAAAAACTATTTCAAAATCTGCATATGAACAACATAATGATGTTATTCAAGCAGTTAATCTTTTAAAAGATTTCAATACTCATATGGAAGATTTAGCTTTTAATGTGGTTAACGTTCAAATCAAGACAATGGATTCTAACACCATGATAAATTCTGGTTTAGAAACTTTAACTACCTTAGATGATTCACTAAACTCTTTAGAAGAAACCTTTAAGGTATCTACTACTTCTGTTGAAGATTTAGTAGACAAGCTAGAATCAGTTAACATAATAACCGATTCCATAAGTAAAATAGCTAGTCAAACCAATTTACTTGCTTTAAATGCAGCAATTGAAGCTGCTAGAGCTGGTGATGCTGGAAAAGGTTTTTCTGTTGTAGCTGGCGAAGTAAAAAAGCTTGCTGAAAATTCTAAAATAGCAGTTGAAAATATCACAAAAATTTTAAATGAAATAAAAATTGATATTCTTAATGCATCATCTGCAATAAACTTAGGAAACACAGCTCTTTCTACTCAGATAAATACAATTAATGAAACAAAAGATACGTTTACAAATATAAAAGGGTCTATGGACGATGCTAATAGTGAAATTGAAAAATGCATAGAAAATCTTACTATAACTTCTGATAAAAAACATGTTGTTTTAGAAAAAATTCAACACGTATCTGATTTAGCAGAAGAAAATTCAACCTTATGCACTGATATATCATCTGAAACAGAGCATCAATCTAATTCAATAAAAAATATTTCTAAAGACCTTAAAAATTTAACTCAACTAATCAAGTAAAAGATTTTATCTAAACCGAAAAGTGAGGACTAAACAACACAAACTAGCTGACTGAATATTGTAAGGTACAAAAAATTTATATAACTAAAATCCAATAACTCACTGGGTACAACAATTGGATTTTCTAACGCTATATAAATTTTTTATACCACCAATACTAACTGTTCATCAGATATTTTGCTAATGCTTAGTCCTCACTTTCAATTTTCAACTTGAGAAAAACGTCATTAACTATTGTCTCTGAAATAATTTCTTTTTTTAATAAACTTTATTTGAAATCATAGTTCCTATAGCACACATTGTGCTTATACCAATTATTAAAACTAAATACTTAACTTTCAAATTTGCAAAATTAATTTGTAAAGATAATCCACTCCTACTTTCAATCATTAGTGCTGGATTATTTTTATTGTAATAAAGACTATTTTTAAAATAATGTTCATTATCTGATATAAAAGGATTCTCATTATAACATGCACTGCTATAACCAAGTTTTTTACCTAAATCATATATATACATACCAAATGACAACTTTATAATGGGTAAGCTTATAAGTAAAGTTATAACAATAATACTTACTAATATTTGAGGTTTATCGCCTTTAATACTATAAATATTAAAGAATTCTAATATAATTACAATCCCTATTGATACCATAAATAATGAACTTGGAATTAAAATCTTTCCTAATTCTATATTTGATTTTATAAAAACATTTGCTAATACCCCTAATAAGATTATAATTATTAAGGATATTGTAGGAAACATAATAATTTGATCAAAAATATTACTATTATTATAAACTTCTAAAATGTTTTCTATAGCTGAATTTCCACTATTTAAAAAAGTTTTTATACTTAAAATTATATTGTATAATGTTGCATTTAATATTATTGCACAAATTAATAAGATTAATGGTATTACAAATAATTTCAAACTAAATCTATTATCATTATTTATATTTTCAATACCATCTCCATATATATTAGCTCTTTTATATTTCCATATATTCTCATTCAAGTCTAATATTTTAATTTTTCTATAGATTGGGTAGTGACATATGTTTAATAAAATTATGTTTCCTATTGGTCCTAATACTAATGATACTAGCATATACCTATCTTTTGAGTAAATTTGAATAAATACAATAATAAGCCAATATATAAAATGGCACACTGTCCAGTATTGTTTAAATATCCTATCTAATCCTAAGGTATCCTCCCTATTTATTTTAATTGAAATACCATAGTTGACACCATTTTTTATATCCTTACATGTGTCTATTCCAATAAAATATATAAGTATTATTAGATACCCCTCTAAAAGATATAATAACTTCATGCACTTCCCCCTTCCTATAGCCTTATAAAAACATATTTAAAGCCTATATAATATTAATTTTTTCTAGTTATCGCCCTAAACTCATTTTATCCACTGGCTCCCCTTACTAATGCTTATCAGTTTAGTACTATTTAGTCATGTTGTTTAATAAACCCTCTATACAATATTACTACTTCTTAAATTTATGTTACATCTATGGACTATAGAACTTTCCTATTTATAAATGCTATATAAATGCTATATAAATGTTATATAAACTTCATAAAAACCTATTTAATTTCTCCTACATATAAATGCTTAGTATTAATCAAAATTTTTTTCAATGAAATTTATGCCGTTACTAACACCCACATACTTATAAAGTAAAAGTTGTAGTATCTCTATTTTCTAAATTGTCACCGAAAAACATTGTCACTTCGTATTCTCCTTATTATTCACACTTCATATAACAGATTGTTCCATATTCACTAGCTTCTTTAAAACCTAATGTCTTATAAAATCCGTTAGTTTCAGGATTATTATCTGTATTATCTGTGATTAAAACTATATCAGTAATATGCTTATATTTATCTCTTATGAGTTTAATTAACGTTTTTCCTATTCCCTTTCTTTTGTATTGCCTTAATACTACTAATTCCTGAATATATATTATGCGTTCATCATCACCAATAACTCTAATAATTCCAACTAATTTATCATTACAAAATGCTCCTATAGTGCATAATGATTTTTCTATAGATCTTTTTGTTTTATCTATATCATTTCCGTAATTTATCCACGCTGTATCATGATATAAAAGCCTTAATTCTTCCTTGTTGTAGCTCTCCCTTATTTCTTTATAAATAATATCCATAACAAACCCGCCCCTTAAATTTATTACATATATATTGACCTAATTATATTTTTTAAAATATTATGTATTTTCTAAACAATCATTAACATAATTATATCATATTCTTTGAATATTTTTACAAGTACATTAAATACTCTTCTATTTTCTCTTCCTGAAATTCATCTGGATATAAAGCTAATATACTATCATCTTCTATTATTTTATAGTATTTAGTAGAATAACTAACTCTAAACTTACTATTAGGCAACGTAAACCTTAATATTTCTCCATAGCAGTTAGGTTTTCCCCCTGAAGGTTCTCCTGTTAATATGGCGTTAGTTTCAAATTTAAATTCATAAGCATTTATTAAAGCTGATGAAAATGTTTCTCTGCCTATTATTACCTTTAAGTTTTCTCTTTGATTTATTTTTTTATTGCTTTTTATATACTCAATTAAAGGCCTTAGCAATGTAGAATTTCCGCCTAAATTATTTCTTAAATCTATTGTTATCTTATTCACATTATTCTTTTCTATAAAATTTATAGTTTCAACTATGTTATTTTTTATAGAAACATCTCCATTATCTTTGCATGAATTATATTTAATATATAGAATTTCTTCATCCTTTATGTATTTATGCCAATAGTTATCTTTATACCTTTCGGCATATAATGGAATCCTTATATTTTCTAAATAAATCAAATCTTTTGGGTTTATGGTTTTTACCTCTACCACTTCATCTTCTAAAGTAATATTTATTTTATCAATATTATCACATATCAATAGTCCATATAAAATATCTGCTCCTTGAAGATATTTCATACTCTGTGCCTTTAAAAAATATTCATTTTCATAAGATATAATTTGTGATAATTCCTTTATAACTTCATCTATAGGTATATCTTCAATTTTTGTAACCTTTCTATATAAAAATTTTTCAAAACCCTTGGTTACTTTTGTTATATAAATTCCATCATTAAAATAATAGAATTTAAATGGCAAGTATTTGTTTACTGGAAATTCTATTGATGTGTGTGCATCTTTAATTGAAGCTACTATTCTACTTAATTCTACTTTCATCTCATCATAATCTAAATTATTAATTATGGATTTAAGCATTTCTATTTTTTCTTCAAACTCTTCTCTTGTTGTAGTAAAAAATAAATTTTTATGATTATTTATTAAGTTGCTTTTTAAAAAATCTATATCTTCTATCCACTTTTTCTCCCAATTATTACTCATTGCATAACCTCTCTATTAATTCTTAATAAAATTTATTTATATGGCATCTAATTTATAGCAAAATAGGTAATTATAATTACCATTCTCTTTTAATATTTATAAAATTATATCATAAACCTCTGATAATTATATAAATTCTTAACTCATTAATCAAATAGAAAAAACCTAGAAGGCAATACTTGCCCTCTAGGTTTTATTTAAACATTTATCCTTTGACTTGGTGCCGCAATACTACCAGCTTAAAAAATAGTAGATAAGGATAGCTTAATAACTACATTTAAATCTAATAAGAACTTTGCGTTACTATCTAAACTAATTTATATGAATGAATAACTAAGTATTACATTGTTCATTAACTTAATAAACTTTTTACCATTGGGTTTATCTTTGATCTTTCAAACTTACCATTAACTTTTGGCATTATTTCTTTCATTATTTTACCCATATCTGATGATGCGTAATTACCATTAGCTATAATTTCTTTTAGCATGTTATTTACTTCCTCATCACTTAATTGAGCTGGAAGATATGGAGTTAAAACTTCGATTGCAAAGTTTCCTTCAGCTATTTTTTCTTCATTGTTTAATTGTTTAGCATATTCTAAAGCTTCTTTTACTTGTTTTATGTTTTTTTCTATTATTTTTATAATACCTTCATCAGAAATAGTTTCTCTTTCATTAACTTCAAATGCCTTAATATCAGCATTTACCAATCTTAAAATGCTTACTCTTGCTTTATCCCTTGCCTTCATTGCTGCTATTTCATCTTTTTTTAAATTCTCTTTTAACATAGTATATGTTAGTAGATACACTCCACTAACTTTTCACCTCACTTCTTTTGAATAATTTATCTATTTAAATTATACCAATATTACACACAAAGTTAAAGTTACTACTATATTTTGATTTTGTTTCAGGTGCCTTACTTATGGCATTTTATTTAATACTAGTGGTTTTAATGTTTCTTTTATGGTTTCCCTATTTGATCCTATGCTACTTTCAACAGCTGCTGTTATTCCACCTTCTATAAGTGCACAATCTACAATCTCTATTTTATCTGTATCAACTTCACCTATTAAAAAATCCATAGCCATCTCAGCATTCATATATGCACTTCCTAAATCAAATATTATTAATACTCCATCCTCTGAATAAACTTTCTTTATAGCCTCAGATATCTTCTCTACATCTGTTCCTATTCTTCCATCACTAGTTCCACCTGCTGCTATCATAGGCACCTCTGGAGCCATTTGCAATGCCATTTCCACTACACCTTCTGCTATTTTACTACTATGTGATATTACAACTATTCCTACCATGATTTTTCCATCTCCTTTTATCTTTAACCTAAGCCTTTACTTCTTCATATATAGTTTCTAATATATAAAAACATGAAGTAGCTCCTGCATCTTGATGTCCTATGCTTCTTTCACCTAAATAACTTGCTCTTCCTTTTGTTGCAACTATTGTCTTGGTAAACTCAACTCCTTGTAATGCAGCATCTTTAGCTTTTTTTAAAACTGTTACTACATCATCTCCATTATTTATAGATTCTTCTATAGCTTTTACAGCAGGAGATAAAGCATCTATCATTGTTTTTTCTCCTTCAGTTCCCTTACCTCTTTGCTTTACTCCATCTAAAGCTGACCTTAAAACATTTAGAAAATCTTGTATACCCATATCACTTTTTCCATTAACAGCCATGGCACCCTTCATAAAAGCAGTTCCATAAAGTGGACCTGAAGCTCCTCCTACATTTGAAACTAAAGCCATTCCTGTCTTTTTAAATACATCTCCTATGTTATCTCCACTTTCATCCTTTAACTTTTCTACAACTGCACTAAATCCTCTACTCATATTTAGACCATGATCTCCGTCTCCTATAGTCGCATCAAGCTCTGTTAAATAAGCTTTATTTTTATCTAAAACTTCATATATTTTATTTATTACTTCTATTACCTTTTTACCATTCATCTTCAATTACCTCCTGAAATATAAAACTACTTTTAACTTATACTAAAAAACTTTTAATGCTGGTGTATCAGCTTTAGCATCTAAAAGCTCTTTAAGTTCTTCATCAAGTTTTAATAATGTTACTGAACATCCTGCCATCTCTAAAGAAGTCATAAATTCTCCAACAAAAGTCTTATATGATTTTATTCCTCTTTCTTCTAACATTTCTTGAACTTTTTTATTTATTATATAAAGTTCCATTAATGGAGTTCCTGAAAGTCCGTTTATCATAACTGCAACTTCTTCATTTTTCGCTACAGGCATATCTTCTAGTATTCTATTAACCAGCTGCTCTGTAATTTCATCTGCTGTTGAAATCTTTTCTCTATGGGTTCCTGGTTCTCCATGTATGCCCATTCCTATCTCAACTTCATCCTCTGCTAATGTAAAATTAGCTTTTCCCGCTTCTGGAACTATACATGATGTTAAAGCCATTCCCATGCTTCTTACGTTTTTAATTACCTTTTCAGCAGTTTTTTTAACTTCTTCTAATGAAGCTCCTTTTTCAGCTTTAGCTCCTGCAATTTTATGGACAAATACTGTTCCAGCAATTCCTCTTCTTCCTGCTGTATAAAGACTATCTTCAACAGCTACGTCATCATTAACAACAACAGCTTCTACTTTTATTCCCTCCATATCAGCCATATCTTTAGCCATTTCAAAATTCATTATATCTCCACTATAATTTTTTATTATAAGAAGTACACCGTCTCCACCATCTACAGCTTTAATACCCTCAAACACTTGATCTGGAGTTGGTGATGTAAATACTGATCCGCATACCGCTCCATCAAGCATACCTTCGCCTATATAACCTCCGTGTGCTGGTTCATGTCCACTACCCCCACCACTAACTAATGCTACTTTGCCTTCAACTGGTGAATTTTTTCTTACCAATACATCAAAACCATCTATTTTTCTTAAATGCTCTTTATGAGCATAGACTATTCCCTTTAACATATCTTCCAGAACATTATTTGGATTATTTATTAATTTTTTCATAATTAATTCCTCCTAAAATATATTTCATATTAATCTCTTAAAATAACATATTGAATATTGCCGCTTCTAAAATTCCACTAACTATTAGAAATGTTACGGAATCCGTGCATATATCCCTGATCTTCTTTTATGTATATATTAATAGCATTTACTATGCCAACTTTTTATATTTTCATTATTTTTTATAAAATAATCTCCTATGTACGGATTTACAATAGTTTTTATAAAAAATATAAAAGAGAGATTTTTCAATCTCTCTAAGAAAGCATCTGTTTCTTGGTAATAAATATCAATCATATGCTTTTTTACCTAGATATTTTTTCCCAACCTACTATTTTTTCTATTCCATATTGCCTAGCCTTCGCCGCTACTGTCTTATGTGTAATACCTAATGCCTTTCCTGCTGCATTAAAGCTCCCATACTTTTTTAAAGCTTTTTCTATTATAAGTTGCTCATATTCTTTCATTGTAAGTATTTCATCAGCTTCACTTAACATAGTTATAATTTCATCAGCTTTTAGTGTTTTTTTATCTATTACCTTATCCTTTGAATTATCAACTATTTTGCTATCACTTTTTAAATACAAAGGTAAATCATAATAATCTATATAATCTTTATCTGTAAGAGTTATTATTCTTTCTAAAAGATTTTCAAGTTCTCTAACATTACCTGGCCATGAATAATTTAAAAATGCTTCCATTGCTTCATTGGTAACCCCATTTATTTTCTTATTAATATCTTTACCTATTTTCTCTAAAAAATGTCCCATTAAAAAAGCTAAATCCTGCTTTCTTTCTCTTAATGGTGGAATATATATTGGTATTACATTTAATCTATAATATAAATCTTCTCTAAATTCACCTGCTCTAACCATATCCTCAAGATTTCTATGAGTTGCTGCTATAATTCTAACATTTACTTTAACTACTTCATCTCCTCCAACTCTATTGAATTCCCTTTCCTGAAGCACTCTTAATATTTTAGCCTGCATACTTTTTTCCATTTCCCCAATTTCATCTAAAAATATAGTTCCATTATGAGCAAGCTCGAATTTTCCTAGTTTTCTCTTTATTGCTCCTGTAAAAGCTCCTTTTTCATGACCAAAAAGTTCACTTTCTAAAAGATTTGTTGGTATTGCTGCACAATTTACCCTTATAAATGGTCCCTTAGCATTATTAGAGGCAAAATGAATTCCTTCTGCTATAACCTCTTTTCCCGTACCACTTTCTCCCCTTATTAAAACAGTGGCATTTCCTTTAGCAGCTTTTTTCGCTAACGCTAAAGCATCTAACGTTTTTCCACTTTTACCTATAAACTTTTCAAATCCACCTTTCTCTTTAGTTCTTAATAATTCCTCTTCCAAGTAATCTGCCTTAGCTGATAGCTCATTTAACATTTGCCATAGAACCTGAACCTCAGAAAATTCTTTTACTACAGAAACAACTCCTCTTACTTCTCCATCTAATATTATTGGGTTTACATTTTCAATTAAAGTTGATTCATCTTCTCTTACATTTACATGACCTATTATCGCCTTGCCATTGTTTAAAACACTAGTTTTAGCATCATTACCAGATAAATCTTTTATATTTTTCCCTAATATATGTTCTTCCTCTTCACTAAGCAAATTAGAATAAGCCTTATTTATATAAGTTATATATCCTTCTTTATTTACAAAACATATCCCATCATGTACATTTTCTAATATAAGTTGTAATCTTTCTTTAAGTTCTTTTACTTCATAAAGTTCTGATTTTATCTTTTCTAAATTTGAAATATCCTCAAATACAGATACTGCACCCTTTAGTTTTCCATCTATAATTATTGGAGTTATGTTAACAAAAATTATTTTATCATTATACAGCTGTTTTATTCCTAGCCTTAACCTTTTATCCTCTAAAACTTTAGGTATATACGACTTAGGTAGTACATCAAGAACTCTTTTGCCAACAACCTCATCATACTTAATATTAAGTATTTTGTCTCCTGCGGGATTTGTCATTATTATAGTTCCATTTTCATCAACTACAACGATTCCATTGGCAGTACTTTTAATTACTTGCTCCCAAGTTATATTGTTATCTTCAATTATATTGTCTATTTGATTTTGTTCCTCATCATCTATATGAAAATCACTATTTAAAAAATCATATAGTTCTTCTAAAGCTTTTAATTCCTCTCCCCCCTCCGCTTCTACTGTTATCTCTTCACCTTTCTTTACTTTTAAAAGTATTAGTGGCATAAGACTTACTGCTGGTATACTTTTTCTATCTTTATATTTTATCGATAACCTGGTGTTATATTTTTTATTGATATCATTAGCTTTATGAACAACCATAGCTACAATCCGTGCATGAAGACCTTTTTGTGGTTTTATTACTACAACTTTTGTTTTCATTAAATCCCCTTCTTTGCTTTTATATTCTCAATTTACTTATAACTATATAATTAAAAAATCATATGTTTTTCTTTGATTTTTCATCTATTTATTAATTATATACATTGCATATTATTTTATATATAAATATCTTTTTATTAACTTGATAATAAAGAACAATATATGCTTGGTATTAAAACTAAAACTTATTTTTAAAATTACATTCAATACCTTCTCAAAAAAAATCAGTCTAATTGGTATATTACATCATTATTATAATCTTGCATCATTAATTATTAGTATTCAATATTTTATAATTATTAAATTGATCATTTTCTTATTAATATGAAAATAGAATTATAAACATTAGTAAACTATCACATACCCCATAAGTATTCTTAGTGAAAAAAGTATTGATTCCGTCAAAACTTGAGAGTTATTTTCCAATCTAAAGAAAAGAGAGGACTAATCCTTAGCAGCCTGTCTGACTTCTCAAAGTATTTTTATACCTTACAATAAGTCAGCTAGGTTGTGTTGTTTAGCCCTCTCTTTTCGGTTAGATGTGTTACTATTTTCTTGTAGAAAATAAAATTTATTACTTAAAACAATTCCTGTTGATTTAAATTATTCTTAAAATTATTTATATCTATTATAAATAATTTATACATTTCTCCATTTTCTTTATAAAAATCAATTAAAGTCTCTGTTGTTGGTATGTCATAACCATGTGCAATATCATTTCGTAATTTTACAGATGGCTTAAATTTCTCCATAAATTCTTTTGATAGAAAATTATTATCTACACATATTTCTAAGCATTTTCTAAAATATAACTTACTCACATCCACACTTAATGTTCTTAATACAATCGAAACATAATCTTCAACTAATGATTGAAAACTATTAAATAAACTTCTAAATGATAAATCCATGGACCTTTTAATTATTTCATTATTATCATATTTATTAGAAATAATTTCCTTGTAAAACAAATCCAATTCACTAACACACTTCTCAGCCTTGTTAATAGTTGTATCAAGCCTCGTTAAATTTATTTTTTTCATAATTATCTCTCCTCTTTTTACTTAGCTGTTACAAGCTTTTTCCAAAATGGAAATTCTGTCTTTATCCAGTGATTTAATTGGTTTATATATTTTTCTTCCAGAATATCGTCTTTACTAAATAATTGTCTGTTTTCCATAATTATCTGCACTTGAATATGCTCTGGTAATAAGATTATATTGTTTAAGTCAATAGGAATTCCTATTATATCTTCTAGTTCTGAATTAATTTTAAGACACTGTGAATATGTGATTTCTTCACTGGTAAGTATTGCAATATCAATATCACTTTTATTTGTAAAATCTCCAGTGCCAAAAGACCCAAAAATATATGCACTCACAATATTATCATTATTGTATAAATACCCTTCTATTTTATTAACAATTTCTTCCTTATCAAATTGTAATGAATGCTCTTCCTTAAATATTTTCATCACCTCATGTATGCTAGTCTATTTTTCATCTCCCTAACCTCTTATATTTCTATTATATCCAACTTATGAAAACTAAACAATCTTATCTCTTCATACAATGAATCTTAATTTAAGGGGTATTACAAGGGGCATTCATCAGATAATATTCAGTTTAATCTTCCAATTGCAATATTACTTGTAAGTTTCTACTTGTTACTTTTAATTTGTAACTTTCTATATATTACTCTAAGAAGTACTTTTTATTTTAAAAACATATTCCTGATTTTCCACTTCCCATTTTCCATAAATCCCGTTACTTAATGCACCTAATTGAAAATGACTCATGGCTATTCCTAGATCTACCTCCTCAAAGCCATGATTTCCCTTAGTTATAAAAGCTTTCAATTTTCCATTTATAAAAGAATATGATACCGGCTTTTTATTTAATGCTGAAGGAGCCTTTATAGCTGAATCCACACCACTATTAACCCAACCTGGAACTTGATCTTGAGATATTAAAAATTTATTTTTATCCATAGTATTCTTAGATAACTTAGATATAAGTTTTTCTTTTAATGATTTATCTTTATTCACATATCCTAAACAAATTATACATACTAATTCATCATCCTTTGATAAACTAATATGCTTTTTACACTCTTCTTTATCATATGTACCTCCAAGCCAACAACTTCCAACGCCTAGATTCGTACACTCTAAAACTATAAATTCCCCGTAATATCCAATTCTACTTTTCAAATTTTTAATATTCTTATTTCCAACCAATGCTATAAAAGATTTCGCTCCACTTATCATTCCATAGGAAGCCTTAAAACCATTCATAAGCTTAGATCCATCCTTAATAAATTGAATTTTAAGATTCCCTTCTTTATTCACCTCATTTATTAAAGAAGTTATTCTGTTAACTTCAAATTCTCCTAACTCTTTATCTATATAAGCTCTTCTAGATGTTCTAAAATTTACGGCACTATGCCATTCTTTTTTTAGTTCCAAATATTTCTCCTCCTTAATAAGTATTATTTAAAAAATAATCCTAGTAGTTTTTACTATTTTAATTTCTATTTCTTTAGCTTATTTACTGAATTTATCAAAGCCTCTTTTGTTTTAGTTTCAATTACACATGTTGCATTATTTTTTAAAGCTAAATTAAGCATATGATCTAAATCTATGTTTCCATTATATAATTCCAAATGATTTCTTCTTCCTATAAAATGATCTTATACAATTATTCGATCAATGGTACCATTATATAAAGCTACCTTTTCATAATTTCTCAAAACATTCCACAATTATATTGTAATATTTTACATTTTAATATTCAATGTTTATTTATATCATGACTATGATCTATTCTAATCCACTCTTCCAAAAATCATGATATAAATGTACAATTATTCTAAATGAGCATGCTTCATCTAAATCTAAAAGCCACTTAATTATATACTAAATATTCCTCAACTATTCTTATATATGTTTTATGAATTGATATACCTTTAAATTTTTAATTTGTATGTAATCTTAACTATTTTTTATAATTAATTTGTCTTTTTATTTTAAAATAATATGTTTCTATTGCTATATAATCGTTATTATTATATATTTAAGATTCTTATAGACTTTTAGATATATATTTAAATGGAATTCTATAATAGAAAAAGGATGTATATCAAAAACTAAACAAGTTGTTGGTATGCATCCTTTTTCTATTAAGGCATATTCAAAAAAATAACAAGTCAGTATGCTAGTATATTTGACTTGTTATTTTCTTTCATATACCTAAAACTATTACCCGTAACACTATACTTTTCTAATATTATACTTAATATACGTATCACTATTTATAATATTATTAGTGGATCAAAATCTATATAATCACAAGCAGTAAATATATACTGAACTCCATCTATATCCCCTCTAAGAAGTTTGCTATTCTTTGAAGCTCCATGAATATGTCCATATATTACTTTCTCTATATTATATTCCTTAAAGATCTCAGTAAAAGCTGATGATTCAAGTTTTTCATTTGTTGGAGGATAATGCATCATACATATTATTTTTTCATATCCTGCCTTTTTTGCTTCATCTAAAGAAAGTCTAAGTCTTATTTGTTCTCTAGCATATATTTTCTCGTCTTTTTCTTTAAAATTATAGCTTCCTGGACATATCCACCCTCTAGTTCCACATATGGCATAGTCCTTATATGTGAAGAAGTTGTTTTGTATAAATGATATATCCTCATATAGCTTATTTAATTTTGATATACTTGCCCACCAATAATCATGATTTCCCTTTGAAATTATCTTTTTTCCAGGCAATTCATGTATCCATTGAAGCTCATTTACTCCTTCTTCCATTTTCATAGACCATGATATGTCTCCAGCTATTAAAACTGTATCATCTTTTGTTACTTTATTTATCCAATTTTCTTTTATTTTTTCATCATGCTTATACCAATTCTCACCAAATATATCCATAGGTTTATCAGTACTTAATGCAAGATGAAGATCTGCAATAGCATATAATGCCATAACATCTCACCTTTCATTTGATTATTTATTTAACTTCCCATCTATTTCTGTGACATATGCAATAATTTCTGCAACTGCTTCATACAATTCAGAAGGTATATAATCTCCAACATCAACATTTGTCAAAAGATCTGCTAGCTCTTTATTATAAACTACTGGCACATGATTTTCTTCTGCTTTTTCAATAATTTTATCTGCTAGTCTCCCCATGCCAGTGGCAACAATCTTTGGTGCGTGGTCATTACCTTCTTGATATCTTAAAGCTGCTGCTCGTCTTTTATCCAAAAGCTACACCTCCTATGCTAGTGTATTTAATACACTTATTTCATAATCATTAAAGAAGTCATTGCATTTTGATATATCAACATTTTCTATTTTTTCTTCTACATTTACCAATACATTATACCCTAATTTACTGATAGCTGCACTTAATTTTTCACGTGAACTATTTAATACCTTATCCCATGGCGAAAATGCTTTTATTGTTATATTCATATTTTCATTATTTAAAACTAAATAACCATCCACTGTTCCCATAATATTAGCATCAACAGTTACTACCATTTTTACATTTTTTGAATCGATCTTTTTTCCATCTTTTCTATTATCTTTTATTATTATACTGGCACCATATTCCTTTTCATTTAAATTTAAAGGTACATTCATATAATAATATTCTTTACTTACATCATTGAAAAATTTAGCTTCTTTCATAAATTCATTTGGAATCTTGCTTATATCCCCATTAGCCAATGCTCTAATAGCTTCTTTAACTTCTTGTGTTTTACTTCTTATCGCTTCTCTTATATCTTCTCCACTCATTGGCTTTTGCTGAGTTAAAATTTCCTTATCAAAAACCTTTGATATGATTTCCTTTAAAGTTATACTTTCTTTACTATTTAATGATGTCATAGCCTTAAATGTATCTTCACTCTTTAATGTTAATTGTTTAAATTCATTTGTCTCTTCTTTAGTGACATGTCCATCTACTATTCTATTTATAAGGTTTTCTACCTTCTCTAACTTTTCCTTGGGAACATCTTTAATAATAGATGTTAAACTTTTTTCTAGTTCTTCTTTATTATTAACATTTTTTAAAATATTCAAAACATCTATTTGTTTATTTTCATTACCTTCTTCAATTGTATTATTCTCTTGTACTACGCTGCTTTGATTATTTTCTTTGGATATAATATCTTTGTTTAAATTTTTCAATAAATTAATGGATGCTTCCTCTCCATCTAAAGCTTTTAAAAGAGTTTTAAAAGCTCCTTTTTCTAAAAGCTTTATAGCCTCATTGCTTAAATTTTCTTTTAGCTCATCAGGTAAATTTCTAAGTAAATTTTCATTATTAAGCTTATTATTAGGCACTATGTCTTTTCCATTATTAATTTCTATGGTATTTTCATTACCTTCTATAGCATCTTTTAAATAAGACTTTAATTCTTCTATTTGAGGTTCATTTAAAGTTTTTAATATTAGACTTTTGTCTTCACTTATACTATTTTCTTTATTTCCTACTATATTTTCATTATTTTTCAGATTTAATATTTCTTTAAAAAGTTGTCCCTCTTCTTTAAATAGTTTATTGAAATTTTGGAGATTTTCCTCATTTGTTTGTAATGCATTTTCTATAAAGAAAAATACTTCTTCATCTGACATATTTATTAATGCCTTCAAACTAGATGTTAAACTATTTTTTATTAATTCAAAGTTTTCACTTTCTGATGTTAATCCCTTTGCGTTAAGATATTTTGCAACAAATTCATCAATTGACTTCTCGCTTCCATTGGATTTTAATTCCATAACACTTTTAAATATATCAATATTTTCTTTATTTAAAGGTATATTATGTTTTAATAAGACTTTTATTAATTCTGTATCTTCCTTGCTAAAGCCTGATGCTTCAATAAGTTGCTTTAGGTCTCCAATATCTTTAACATCTGTAGCCCCTTGTTCATTTAATACTTGTAATTGTAGTTTACCATCCTCAAAACCTATAACCTTAAATTTTAAAAGACCATCTCTTAAATCTTTTATATCCTCTGAAAGTTCACCTCTAAAATTCCATCCTTCTTGAAGTCTTAAAATTACATCCCTATCTCCAAGTTTTTCTGATATCTTAGCTGAAACAACTTGGCCAATTTTTATTGAACTTAAATCTGTTTTTAATTTTCTTACTTCAATGTCATTGTACACCTTATTTAATCCAGCAACTATGGCCATAAAAAACACCACCTTTAACTTTTTTCACTCCAACTCTCTCACCTAAACAATGTTACTACCTATACCTTATAAATCCCAACATATACATCTCTAAACTTACAGCTTGTCACTTACTTATTTTATCGTAATATTTTTCATTATCAATATATGTATATAAAAAAAAGTGTAGTTATAAGCCTTGTTTTAGCTCTAAACTACACTTTTTTTTCATTATTTTATAATTATTTTGTGGTAATTCTTTTTTCCTCTCTTAACAAGTGCATATCCATCTTTAAAATCTTCATCTGTTAAAGTTTTTCCTATTTCTGTTACTTTAACATCATTTAATGATAATCCATTTTGTTGAATTAATCTTCTACCTTCTCCTTTAGATGGTAAAACCTTCCCATTAACTAAAATATCTATTAATGCTAATTCTAAATCTTTCTTAGATATTTCTACTGTTGGAACATTACTTAAGTCACATCCACCACCAAATAGAGATTCTGCTGCTTGTTGAGCTTTCTTAGCCTCATCTTCTCCATGTATAAGCTTAGTTACTTCAAATGCAAGAACCTTCTTAGCTTCATTTATAGCTGAGCCCTCTAATGCACATAGTTTTCTTACTTCATCCATTGGAACAAATGTTAAAAGCTTTAAGCACTTTTCAACATCAGCATCTCCAACATTTCTCCAGTATTGATAAAATTCATATGGAGTTGTCTTTTCTGCATCAAGCCATAATGCTCCATTTTCAGTTTTACCCATTTTCTTGCCTTCACTATTTGTTAAAAGAGTACATGTCATTGCATAAGCTTGTTTTTGTTCTTTTCTTCTTATTAAATCTGCTCCAGCAAGCATATTAGACCATTGGTCGTCTCCACCTAATTGCATAGTACAACCATATTTTTGATTTAATACTAGAAAATCATATCCTTGCATTAACATGTAGTTAAACTCAAGGAAAGATAATCCCTTTTCTAGTCTTTGCTTAAAACATTCTGCTGTTAACATTTTGTTTACTGAGAAATGTACTCCAATTTCTCTTATAAACTCAACATAGTTAAGCTTTAAAAGCCAATCAGCATTATTTACAATTATAGCCTTATCATCGCTAAAGTCTATAAACTTTTCCATCTGCTTTTTGATACAAGCCACATTATGAGCAATGGTTTCTTCTGTCATCATTTTTCTCATATCTGTCTTTCCGCTTGGATCACCAATCATCGCGGTTCCCCCTCCAATTAAAGCAATTGGTCTATGTCCTGCTCTTTGCATATGAGCCATAAACATCATAGCAATGAAGTGACCAACATGTAGAGAGTCCGCTGTAGGGTCAAAACCTATATAAAAAGTTACCTTGTCTTTTTCTAATAACTCTTTTATTTCATTATCATGTGTTAACTGTTTTATGTATCCTCTTTCAACTAATATGTCATATACATTAGCCATTATTATCACTCCTTACTTAATATACATATACCCTTTATTATAACTTGAAGTACTATTACTAACAAGTATCATAATTTTCAAAAAAATCAAGTCCCATAAACTACGTTATGGGACTATATATTCAAATAATATTATTTTCTAAATCATCTAGCTCAAATTAATTAAGCAACATATTTTTTTATTGTATCCGGTAATTCATTACATATATCATCGTTCATATTTATATATAGACATAAATTAAAATTTTTACAAAACCCCTCTAACTTCTTAAACAAAACCTCAGCTTCTCTTATATTTACCTTAACTATATTAGATAACCCATCAATAAAAATCGTATCGATATCATAGTTCTCCGAAACTATACCACAAAGGAAACCATAAAGACTTTCATGATCTGAAAGATTTAAATTAGTTGTAGTTATGAATCTTATATCTCGATGTAATTCGTGAATAGCTCTGTTGTCGTCATCAATATACACCATATGGCCTTTAGCATTTAATACCTTTTCGTTTGCAAGATTTATTAATGCTTTAGTTTTTCCAGAACCTCTCTTGTTACAAAATACATGTATCATGTTACCACCCCTTAATTTTATTTTAGGTGAAATATCCTTTATTAAATTGTATAATATTCAGAATTTTTAATCAATACGATTTGTTTAATATCCCTCCTTTTAATACTTTATTCATAAACTTTATTATATATGAAGAATCTTCCACCTTTTTTCTTACTATAATAAATATTCATTTATTATAGTATCATTACCTTATAAGTAATTATTATACAATTTATTATGTAGATTTCATACTATAATTGTGTAGAAAAACCTTCTATAATATCTAATTACAAAATTAGCATATAGAAGGTTTTTTATCAAATTTTATCTCTAGTTGTTATAACTCTATTTCTTCCCAAAGCTTTAGCCTTATAAAGACATTCATCAGCCTTATTTAAAATGGTTGTAAGACATTCTCCATCCTCTGGATAATAAGCTATTCCAAAAGTAGCTGTTGTATTCTTTTCAATTCCATTAAACTCAATTTTATTTTTATAAATCTTTTCTCTTATGTCATTAACTCGGTTTTTAATATCCGCTTCATTTTCATTTTCCATTTTTAAATATAATACTATTTCATCTCCACCATATCTAGCCATTAAATCTTCAATTTGAAGTTCTTCTCTTAAAATATCCATAGTTCTAACTAATATCTCATCACCGTATAAATGTCCATAATTATCGTTGAAAACTTTAAAATCATCAAAATCCATCATAACTAAGGCAAACTTTTGAATTCCAATTTCTATTTTGTTTTTAACAAACTCTTTAAAGTATTTTCTATTATATATATTTAATAAAGAATCTCTTTTTAAACTTTCTTGAATTCTTTTGTATAGTGCATTGTTCTCAATAGCTATTGCTATTTGATTAGCTATTGATGTAATAAATGTAATATGCTCATAAGAAAAGTAATTCCAGAGAGTGTGTTCTATCATTATATATCCTGTTACTTTAGATCTTAGCCTTATAGGGACTCCTATAAGTGAGTGTATTTCTCTAACCTCTTGTGATGTATGATCTCCAAATATACTCTCTCTACTATTAAGAACAAATGGATTTTCTTTGTTTATTTTGGTTAAATAGTGTTCTTCTCTATAAACAACCTCATTTTCTGGTAAATTAGTTGCTTTTATTTCAAATCCACTACACCTATCTTCTAGTAAATATATAGATGAATATGTTACCCCTAATATACCTATAATCATATCATTTATCATAGGTATTAAATTGTCATCACTAATATGAGAATTTATATATTTACTTATTTCCACTATATTAACCAATGCATCCAGGTTTTTTTCAAGTTCTATATTTTTTTCATTTAGTATTTGTATCTGATTTTCTGCAAAATTTTGATAAGTTTCAAATTCCTCTAGTAACTTCTCATACATGACCCTGTATTCTTGCATCTTCTTCTCTCCTAAACCCCATTACACTCTTAAAAAATTAAAATCATAAACTTATAATAACATATAAAAAAATACAATTCCAACTTTTAAATCCTTTATTAAATTACCTTATTCGTCATTTATATTGTTTAAAACTTTAAATTTATTTATTCATTTTTTTACAGTTTCATAGTTTTTATTTGAATTCCTTACCATTATAGTATATTACAATTTTTTTTAATTGATACATTTTGTGTAATAATCTTTTCTGAATATTTGGATTTGTTTCTTATTTACACACATTTAATATTGCATATATATTTTTTTATGTTATAATTATATATAATATTTTATACCAAATAGGTTTTAATTTTAGGTAGTAGTTCTTCCATGGTCTCCAAGTAATAGATTCATAGGAAGCCCGCTTCACACCAAAATTATCCTATGATTTTTAAGGAGGTTTTTTGTAATGGAAGATAGAACTTTAGTATGCAAAGATTGTGGAAAGGAATTTGTTTTCACTGCTGGAGAACAAGAGTTTTTTAAATCTAAGGGCTTTGAAAATGATCCTGTAAGATGCCCTGATTGCAGAAGAGCTAGAAAAGCTGAAAAACAAGACAGAAGATAATTTTTTATAATTATTAAAATAAGACCCATTATTGTGGGTCTTTTATTTTTTATTAATTATATTTGTAAAATGTTTTTTGGTTCTTAACTATATAATTATAAAAACCTCTAACTTAAATTAGATTTTGCTTTTTATCAATTGGCCTATAATTAAACTATTAATAGAATTTTTCCTAAATTCATGTTTTTAAAGTTGTTCTTTAAATAATTTTACGTTTTTTAATGCTATAGCTAAAAATATAGCTATTATAGTTCCAACACTTCCTTGTACTATATTTCCTGGTATATCTAAAGATGCTACTCCTAAAGCTGCTGTAAAGGTTGGAATACCCTCTATGAAGTGTTTTATTATTGCTCCAGCAAAAAAATATCCAACTACCATCCAAATGGCTCCTAAAGAGAATCCTACAATTTCTCTCCATAACTTAAATCTATTCTTTTCTCCAACTATAAGTGTAGCTATAAGTGCCATTAATGCTTTTATAACTATAGTAAACGGAGCCCAAAGAGGTGATCCTAACAATATATCTGCAAGTCCCATTCCAAGTACTGAAGAAAATATAGCTTTTTTTCTTCTTAATAATACCGTTGATAGTAAAACCATACTATCTCCTAAATGAACATATCCATTATACGTTCTTATGTTGATAACCATAGTTGCTATACATATTAGTGCCCCCATAAGAGCTACATGTATGATATCAATTACCTGCATACCATTACGATCCTTAACAATATTTTCTTGCATATTAATCCCCCCATTAAATGTTTTATTTCAGCTATACTAATGATTTTATAAATTGAAAGTTTAAAATTGAGAGTTATATCTTTCACCTTTTCACTTTAAACTTTACTCAGATTATCCCTCTTAACTTGAATCTTATAATTTTAATAAAGCTTATAACTTATGTTAATTTAGGAGTTACAAATGGAGAATCTAAAGTTATACTATACGACCTCTCTTCTCAATTTTATAAACTTAATTTGTCATTTTCCACTTGCTCAGTACTTAATGTAAATCTAATAATCACTTAGTTCACTATTTATTATATTATATTTTTGCAAAAACCCAAATGTATGGATACACTAATTACATTAATTTTGAGAAATTACAGATACTATAATTAATAATATTTCTAGGTGGTGATAATATGAACATTTTAAAATGGACTGGTTTAATAATAATATTTTTTTGGTTTTTAGCTATTATCCTTAATTTTGGAGGACATTATATAAATTTACTATTAATTGTTTCAGCTATAGTATTTCTCATAGATTCTATACTTAATCCCAATAAATCTATTTAAGGCATCTTCGAAAAAATACTAGACCAATATACTTGGAATCTGTAGCCTATTATTTTTTCAGATGCCTAAATTATTTCAAACTATTGACAAAACAATTTAATAGGAATATTATATTTAATAAATAGTATTTAAAATCTTTGATAAGAAGTAAGTAAGCTTAAAAACAGATTTCCAGAGAGTTGTATTATGGTGGGATTACAACAATTATGATTAAGCCCAATGGGTCTTTGAGATGTTTAGGTGAAGTCTTAGTAGCTTAATCCGTTAACCTTACGTTATAAAGGTAGGATATGTTTGTATCTTTAGAGATGAAAGTTGTTACTTTCAAATTAGGTGGTACCGCGTAATTTACGCCCTATAAGAAATATTCTTATAGGGCTTTTTTGTTTTTATCTAATTTAGATTTTATCCCATGACTAGATACCCTATACTCCACTCATCTAAAAAGTGGGATATAATAGCATCTATGCATCTAGATAAGTTATTCTAATATTTAGGTGGAGATAGGTATTTCATCATCAGCAAATTCTACTTGCAACTTGTCACTTTTAAAGTAAGTAATACTATTTAAATGTTAAAATTAATAGTGATCTTAACTAAGATTACAATTGGAGGTATATTATGGAAAACAAAAAAGTTATTTTTAGTGGAATTCAACCTAGTGGTAGTTTAACTTTAGGTAATTATCTAGGAGCAATAAAAAACTGGGTTAAACTTCAGGAAGAATATGATTGTTACTTTTGTGTAGTTGATTTACACGCAATTACTGTTAGGCAAGAACCTAAAGATCTTAGAAAAAACACTTTAGAAGTTCTTGCTATATATTTAGCTTCTGGAATAGATACTGATAAAAACACTCTCTTTATTCAATCTCATGTTTCAGCTCATTCTGAAGCTGCATGGCTTTTAGACTGCTTTAGTTATGTTGGTGAACTTTCTAGAATGACTCAATATAAGGATAAATCTCAAAAACAAGGTGATTCAATACCAGCCGGTTTATTCACTTACCCTGTTTTAATGGCTTCAGATATATTATTATATCAAACAGATTTGGTTCCTGTTGGTAAGGATCAAATGCAACACTTGGAGTTAACAAGAAATATTGCTGAAAGATTCAACAATCTTTATAGCCCAACTTTTAAGGTTCCTGAACCATATATAGCTAAAGAGGGTGCCAAAATAATGGATCTTCAAGACCCAACTAAAAAAATGTCTAAGTCATCTGAAAACCCTAATAGCTATATATTAATAATGGATCCACCTGAAGTAATAAGAAAGAAACTTTCCCGCGCAGTAACAGACTCTGTTGGAATTGTTAATTATACCGATGACCAACCTGGTGTTAAAAACTTAATAGATATAATCTGCTGTATAAAAGGGATATCTACTGAAGAAGTTGTTAGCCAATATGCTAACAAAGGATATGCTGATTTAAAGAAAGATGTAGCTGAAATAATAGTAGAAGAATTATTTCCAATACAAGAAAAAGTAAAGGAGCTTCTTAATAATAAAGCTTATCTTGAAGAAGTATATAAAAAAGGTGCTGAAAAAGCAAACTATATTTCTAGAAAAACTCTTAGAAAAATGCAAAAGAAAATAGGTTTTATACAATAATAAAATTTATCCTAACATGAAAAGTGAGGTATAAGCAATTCAAACTAGATAGTTTGCTAATGCTTATACCTCACTTTTCATTAAACAATTTTATTGTTATGATAATATTCCATTCAAGATACAAATTCATAAAAATTTATTTCCTGATTAAATTCTATTATTATGGTTTAAAATCACATATTTTCTAAAAAATAAAAGAACCCACTACGGGGTAATAGTGGGTTTTAGGGGGTTATGTTATATATATATATTTATTTTATATTGTAAAAGCTATTAAGCTTCTTTTACCTTATTTAGTACAAATTTTTCAATAACATGGGCAACTCCATCTTCATCATTAGACTTTGTTATATAGTCAGCTTCTTTTTTTATTTCTTCAAAAGCATTTTCCATTGCAACTCCAAGTCCTGCATATTGTATCATATGAAGATCATTTCCTGCATCGCCTATGCATATAACTTCATCTTTATTTATCTTTAGTTCCTCTGCTAATCCTTTTATGCCTTGTCCTTTGTTAGCCTCGATGCTTAAAAATTCTAAAAAATATGGAGTACTCTTAACTATAGTGTACCTAGAGTATAAGTCCTTATCTAGTTTTTTTATTGCTGCATCTAAAATTTCTGGTTCATCTATCATCATTATCTTTAGTATAGTTTCATCATCATTTACTGTATGAAAATCTATTACATCTACTTCTATACCATTTATTTCTGATTCTACTTTTGTATACTTGCTCATCTTTGGAGTTATACATTTATCTTCTGTAAATGCATGAATATTAACATTCAACTCTTTGCTTATGTTATATAACTCTATTAAGTTACTTTTATTTAATGGCGTACTGCTTATAACATCTTTTGTCCCTACATTTTGGACTAATGCTCCATTATATGTTATTGCATAATCTTTATCACTAATCATTTGTAACTCTTTAAGATAACTTTCAATTCCATCTACTGGTCTTCCTGTAGCCAAAACAACTTTAACTCCATTTTTTCGAGCATTTTCGATTGCTTCCTTAGTTCTTTTAGATATGTTTTTTTTGCTATTTAATAGCGTTCCATCCATATCTAATGCTATAAGTTTGTACATAAACAGCACCTCCAAGGCTCTTAATTAACCTTATGTATTTATTATAGCATCAAAAAAAAAATTGTAACCATCCATCAAACCTTGTTTGTTTTTGTTTTTTTCTGTTGAAAATGTTTTTTTCTCCTATTATCTCTCTTATGTTTAAGATAACAGTATTTTTCAATTTCAATTGAAAAATACCAAATAAACTGATATAATTACTACGTTAAATGGCTAGTAGCTGTTATCTTCTATGAGATATTCCCTTAGAGGATAACATATGCTAGCCAAAATATTTTATTTTAAACTGGAGGATTAATTAAACATGCCTATAAGAATAGCTATTTTAGGTGGACCTAGATGTGGTAAAACCACTCTTATCCAACAACTTTATGTAGATATGAAAATTAAAGGCCTTAATGTGGGAATGGCAACTGAATATAGTACAGAATACCTAAGAGATAAAGGCCCTATAGAAAACCTAGCTGAACAATACGGTATCTACCTTGGCCAAATGCTACTAGAAAATTCATTGAATTCATTTGACTATGCTCTTACTGATTATGCGACTTTTGTCCCTTATATATATGCTAGATTTATGTCAGGTTTAAATGGAAGATCAGATAAGGATATAGAAATTGTAAAAGATCTATATGCTCTTGCATTAAAAGATATAAAAAAATATAATCATATATTCTTTGTTCCAAGAGAATTTGGATATGCTCAAGATGGTGTAAGATGGCAAGATGAAGATTTAGCAAAATCTGTAGACTCAACTATTAAAGGTTTCCTTGATGATGAAAATGTATCTTATACAACAATAAATGGAGATACTAAAGAAAGAGCTAAGAAAATTTTAGAAATACTTGGTTTTGAGGATGAAACTTTAATTAAAGACGCTTAATTTATCCTGTAAACAGTAAAATTATCTTAATGCATTTTAAGATAATTAATTATAAAATTTAAGGTAACATTAAAAATATTAAATCTTAGAATCTATAGGAGGTATTATGAGGGAATATTTAAATGAAATCGAAAAAAGAAGGACCTTCGCTATAATTTCCCATCCAGATGCTGGTAAGACAACTCTTACTGAAAAGCTTCTTTTATATGGTGGTGCAATAAGACTTGCTGGTTCTGTTAAATCAAGAAAATCTTCAAAGCATGCTGTATCTGACTGGATGGAAATAGAAAAACAAAGAGGTATATCTGTTACTTCTTCTGTTATGCAATTTAATTATGACGGCTATTGCATAAATATACTTGATACACCTGGTCACCAAGACTTCAGTGAGGATACATATAGAACATTAATGGCGGCTGACAGTGCTGTAATGGTAATTGATGGAGCTAAAGGTGTTGAGGCACAAACTAAAAAACTTTTCCAAGTTTGTGCTCTAAGAGGTATCCCAATCTTTACTTTTGTAAACAAAATGGATAGAGAAGCTAGAGATCCTTTCGAATTATTAGAAGAAATTGAAAATGAATTAGGTATAAAATCATATCCTATGAATTGGCCAATAGGTTCAGGTGCTCATTTCAAAGGAGTTTTTGAACGTGAAACTAATAAAATTTTATCTTTTAATGGTGGTAATCATGGTCAAACTGAAGTTGAGACTATTGAAGGAACTGTAGATGATCCAAAGTTCTCTGAATTACTTGGTGCTGATCTACATGCTAAACTTCAAGAAGATATAGAACTTCTTGATTATGCTGGGGATGACTTTAGTATGGATAAAGTAATGTCTGGAGATCTTACTCCTGTATTCTTTGGAAGTGCTTTAACTAACTTTGGTGTTGAAAACTTTTTAGGTCATTTCTTAAAATTGACATCTTCACCACTACCTAGACAATCTAGTATTGGAGAAATAGATGTATTTGATGAGCCGTTCTCTGCTTTTGTGTTTAAAATACAAGCTAATATGAATCCTCAACATAGAGACAGATTAGCATTTATGAGAATTTGCTCTGGTAAGTTTGAAAAAGGAATGGATGTTTTCCATGTTCAAGGAGGAAATAAAGTTAAACTAGCTCAACCTCAACAATTTTTAGCTCAGGACAGAGAAATTGTTAATGAGGCTTATGCTGGAGATATAATAGGTGTATTTGATCCAGGTATTTATAGTATAGGTGATACACTTTGTAAAAATCCCAAAAAATTTAAATTTGAAGGGATACCAACATTTGCTCCTGAATATTTTGCTAGAGTTAAACCTATAGATTCAATGAAAAGAAAACAATTTGTTAAAGGTGTGACTCAGATTTCTCAAGAAGGTGCTATTCAAGTATTTAAAGAAGATTTTGTTGGTATGGAAGAAATCATTGTTGGTGTTGTTGGTGTTCTTCAGTTTGAAGTTCTTGAATATAGACTTAAGAATGAATACAATGTTGACATAAAAATTGATAGACTTCCTTACACTAATATAAGATGGATTGAAAACAAGGATTTAGATGTTACTAAACTAAGTCTAACATCTGATACAAAAAAAGTTAAAGATTTAAAAGATAGAGATCTTCTTATATTCCAAAATGATTGGGGTATAAGTTGGGCTTTAGATCATAATAAAGGCCTAGTTTTATCTGGTATAGGTAAAAGTGACGATTAATTTTCAAAAATAAGAGAGTGCTATGATGCACTCTCTTATTTTCTTAATTAGCTTATGCTTTCCATAAGCCATGTATATTACAGTACTCTCTAACACACAATATTTCCTCATCTATAGAAAAGATTGCTTCTGGTTTATCTCCTGGATTTAATTGTTTTCTATAAATTTTTGATAAAGTTATCACTTCTATAAATTCTATATAATGCTTATCTATCATTGGATGTTCTACTTCACCTACTTTGATACGAAGTCCTAAATCAGTATTTTCAACTACAGGTATATGCTTTTCTTTAGATGCTTCAACTGTATTCTCTATTTGAAGTACCATAGGTTTTCCACAGCATATTAAAGATGCTTTTGATGGTTGAATAATTTCAACTATATGACCGCAGACCTCACATTTATAGATTTCATTCATTTTAGTCATTTCAACACTCCTTAACTTTAAATTCGCTTCCAAATATATTATATTCAATAAATAAAAAAACATTATTATTTATATATTTATTGTTCTCTAATTTAAATTTACAAATAAATTTTTCTAAGTATTCATTTTAATCCAACTCTACTTGAAGTTAAAAATCACTAATAGTTTTCTAGTTAGAATAATTTTTAATTTAAAATGTAATACTATTTATAAGGATGGTGATTGTTCATGAATAGAAATTCCAAAAAAGTTTACCCTCCAAATGAAAGAGATTATTTAGAAGAGGGTCCAAAAAATATTGAAAGCGTTTCTAAAAATGGTAAAACCTCAACTATGCTTCCAAATCCAAAGGTTGACCCAATAGTTTCAAATAATATAGCAACTTCTGAATTTGATTACACAGACTCAATTTTTAAAGAAGAAGATTAGAATAAAAACTAGGCTATAAAACATAGCCTAGTCTTATTTTATTTAAGAATTATGAGGTCCTTAGAAAAATGCGTTAGTATTTCAATTCCCTCTTCTTTAACCAATACGGTATCTTCTATTCTTACCCCACCCCAACCTGGAATATATAATCCTGGTTCCACTGTTATTACACATCCAGCTTCTATGATTTTTGTTCCGTAATTACCTAAAAACGGCTGTTCATGCAGTTCTCTTCCTACTCCATGTCCTATACCTGGATAGTAAAATTTTTCATATTCTTTTATTATTTCTCTTATATTATCATCAGGAACTTTAGAACAAATTCCTGGTTTCAATGAGTTTAACCCAACCTCTTGAGCATCTTTCACCAAATTATAGACCTTTATTTGTTCCTCTGATGGTTGTCCTACAACAAAAGTTCTTGTCATATCTGAGATATAACCATTATAAAGGGCACCAAAATCTATTGTTACAAAGTCTCCATTCTCTATTACTTTATTATTTGGCTTACCATGAGGAAGAGATGTTTTACTTCCTGATATTAATATTGTTTCAAATCCTATGCTTTGTGCTCCATTTACTTTCATATAGTATTCAAGCTTAGCAGCTAAATCATTTTCAGAAATTCCAGGTTTTATATATGGTAACAATTCTTCTAAAGCTTTATCCGCAATTTTGCAGGCTTTCCTTAAATTCTCTATCTCTTCACTATCTTTAATATATCTTAACTCTTCAACCAGACCCTCTGTAGGTATTAATTCTATATCTAGACTTTTAGCTTCATTTTCAAGTTTTTTATAAACATCAAAAGTCATATGAGTTTTTTCAAATCCCAATTTATTAATCTCATTTTCCTTACATACAATTGCCACAGCTTTTTGAAGATTTCTATCAAATTTATGCCAGTTAACTATAGTAAACCCCTTGCATAAACTTTCAGCAAGTTCTGTAAATCTACCGTCTGTTATAAGAAAATTTCCTTTTTCACATATAAGTGCAAAAGCTGCTTCATCACTAAAGTTACTTATGTAGTTTACATTAGATTCCTTTGTTAAAAATATCCCCTCTAACTTTTGCTCCTTTAATTTCTCTAGCAATTCTTTAATTCTATCCATAAAAAGCTCCTTTCCATTTTCACTTAGGCACATGAAAGAAAATAACATGTCCAAGATGCCATGTATATTTTGTGTAAGACAAGGAAGTGATATTAGTTCACAGCATAGACTATGGGCTAATATCTCTGACGAAGTATGACACAAAATAGACTAACATACTGACTTGTTATTTTTTGAATGTGCCTTACTTACATTATACACTAAACCGAAGAATTTCGTTGCAATATTTCTTATTTTCTGAATTCATTATCAGTAATTATAATTACTAATATACTTTCAGAAAATTTTAATACTCAGGTAGATGACAGAACCATTCTACCTGAGTATTTTTTAAATCTTTATTGTAATATCATGGATACCTTTTTCAAATTTCACAAACTTATTTTCCATCTTAATTCCATCTATCAAAATTTCATTTATATTTTCTCTAACTACATTTATTTTGTAAATGGTGTCTTCGTCTTTTTTATATTCCATATTAAATCCGTTCCATGTTGAAGGTATTCTAGGATCTATAGAAAATCCTTTTCCTTCATTTAATTTAAATCCCAATAAATTCTCTAATATAACCTTATATGTCCATGATGCCGCCCCTGTATACCAACTCCAACCACCTCTTCCACCATGTGGTTCCTTTATATAAACATCTGCTGCCATTACATAAGGTTCTAATTTATATTTTTCACAATCCATAGATGAAAGAGTATGATTTATTGGATTTATCATACTTATCAATTCATATGCCTTATCATTTTCTTTAAGTAATAATGTAGCCATTATAACCCAAATAGCTGCATGGGTATATTGCCCTCCATTTTCCCTTACTCCAGGTATATATCCTTTAATATATCCAGGTTCTAACATACATTTATCAAATGGTGGATATAAGAGTAGAATCATTCCATTCATCTTGTTTACTAAATGATTTTCTACAGCGTTCATAGCTTCTATTTGTCTCTTTTTATCTATGCCTTGGGATATTACGCTCCAGCTTTGGGGAAGGGAATCAATCATACATTCAGTATTCTCTATAGAACCTAAAGGTGTTCCATCATCAAAATATGCACGTCTATACCAGTTTCCATCCCATCCATGATTCTCTACATTTTTCAATATAGATTCTCTTTTCTCTTTATAAATTTCTTGTGTTTCCTTATCATCCATCTTTGTGCAAAGGTTTTGGAAATTATCTAATATATAGGATAAGAACCATGCAAGCCATACGCTTTCACCTTTTCCTTCAACACCTATATTACTCATTCCATCATTCCAATCTCCGCACCCCATTAAAGGCAATCCATGTTCTCCGAATTTTAAGCTTTTATCTATGGCCTTTTTACAGTGATTGTATACTGTATCTATCTTACTTGACTCATCATATATACCATATCTTTCATCCTCATTAAAGCTTAAAATATCACCCTTTAGATACTTAGTCTCCTCTTTTAAAATATCATCATCTCCTGTTAATGATATATATTCTATAACCGTATATGGCAACCATAATAAATCATCACTAAATTTAGTTCTTATACCAGAATTAACTACAGGGTGCCACCAATGTTCCACATCTCCTTCTTCAAATTGCCTTGATGCACTTAAAAGAATTTGTTGTCTAGTAATACTTGGTTCTATTAGTGCTATTGATAAACTATCTTGAAGCTGATCTCTAAAACCAAAGGCTCCTCCACATTGATAAAATGCACTTCTTGAATAATATCTACAACTTATTACTTGGTAAATAAGCCATCCATTCATCAATAAATTTATTTTTTCATCTGGAGTATTTATTTTATATTTATTTGTTATGTTACTCCAATGGTTTTCAACTTCTTCAAAAGCTCCATAAACACAATCTTTATCACTATAATTTTCAACGTTTTTCCCTATAGATTCTAAGCTATCCTCTGCTCCAAATAATATAAACAACTCTTTTTCTTCATTAGGCATAAGTTCTATTTTACTTCTATAACTTAAGGCTCCATTTACACCACATGACAAAACTTTGTTTAAATCCTTTTCCTCCATTGCAATAGAACCTTGTAAATTTCTACCTACCCCTATAAAGTCTTTTTTGCTACAACAATAACTTTCTTCATTTCCACCTACTATAGTTAAATAGCATTTTGTTTTATTAAAGCTTTCATTATAAGGATTTATTCCGTATATAAAATTATTTTTCTCATTGTAATATGTGGATATTCCATTAAGAATGCTTTGTTCTGTCACTCCTAAAACCAAATTACTGTAGTATGTTATAGAGACTTTTTTGTTTATTTTTAAATTATTTTTAAGTTTTAGTTTACCTATTTTTAAATTATCATTTACAGGAACAAACCAAGTTACCTCTCCACTTATTCCCTTATATGAATGATAATATTTTGAAAATCCAAAACCATGCTCTATTATATATTCACTTTCGTGTCTTGTTAAATTTGCATTTACACTCCAAGTTTCTCCACTAACTTCATCTCTTAAAAACAAAGCTTCATTTATGGTATCATTTACAAAGTCATTACTCCAAGGAGTTAATTTGTTTTCTCTTGAATTTTTGTACCATGTATAACTGGATCCTGATTCAGATATATGAAACCCAAAATTTCTATTGCTTATAACATTTATCCATGGAGCTGGTGTATTTTTATTATTTTTTAATATTATCACATACTGATTTTTTTCATTAAATCCACCAAACCCATTAAAAAATTTTAATTTTGATGTATCATATATTTTTTCTTTTGTAAAATTATCTTCTAGAAAATCTTCTTTAGAAAATTCAGCTAAATATTTTTCCCTTTCCCATTTTAATGGAACTTGTTTAATTTGATGTTCCATCTTATACATTACATTGCTATGAACTCCCCTAAGATTCTCTTCTAAGTTATCATACCCCTCTGTAAGCTTTGTGAAAAATGAATCCTCTTCTGTATTATCTACAAAAATGCTGCTGATTCCCCTTATAAAATTCATCATAGGTTTATCAATTGATTCATTTCCTTTTACATAAATTTTTCCTCTTAAATTCGAATCTTTTTCACTAGTATATTTATTAACTAAATCTATTAACTCTGACTTCAACCCCATATCATAACTAAACTCTTCGTTATCTATTATAAGTAAATCAAATTCTATACCCCTATAATTTAAATATCTATGACATTGAATCCACTGTCTTATTAAATCTATATTTTTATTATCTTCTATATAAACAGTAACTATAGGTATATCTCCTGAAATTCCTATAGACCACAAGTCCTTTTGCGAATTATCAAGAGTTTTTATGAAATTTTCTCTTTTTAATACATCTTTTATATTATATAATATTCTGCTAGCTACTATATCATATAATAGCGTTTGTTTATATTTGACACCCAAGCTTCTTAAATTTTCTCTTGTATTTAAATTATAGTTATTTAATATCCCTCTGCATTCATCTATTGTATTATATTTTTTCAAGGTATTCATTGCATCTTCTTTACTTTCCTCAATACCCATTAATATATATATTTTTGATTTTTCTCCTTTTTTCATTCGAACTTTCACTCTTTGACTAAATACGGGATCTAATACTGCTCCCATTGTATTTTTTAAAGATATTGAGCTACTTATTACTTTAGGATTTTCTAAAGTGTTTCCTCTGCCTATAAAATTTAATCTAGAAGTTTCATAACTTATATCTCCTACCATGTTTCCATCACATAATAGTCTTTGATATCCGTAAATTTTTTTATCACTTTTCTTTCTAGGTCTTCTATATGCTAAAATAGTATTGTTTTCAAAAGACTCAGTACTTATAAATAAATTACTAAAGGCAGGGTGAGATGTATCTCCATCATTAGATGTTAATGTAATTTCACTATATGTTGTTATTTCTAAAATTTTATCTTCATTGCTTAGATTTTCTAATTCTAATATTCTTATTTCTATATTGTCCTCACCACTTATATCTACAGATAAACTACTATTAATGTTATTATATTTACAATTAAACTTAGCTTTATTAAAAGCAAATTTAACTTTATATTCATCCGTATTTATTCTAGTTGGCTCATAAGTTGCACTCCAATACTTGTTTTCATTAATATCTTTTATATAAATATACATTCCTTTATTATCATTTATAAAATCTTTTTTCCATCTATAAAGGTTTATATCTCTTAATTTGCTATATCCGCTACCTCTATTAGTTATTATTAAATTATATTCTCCATTAGATAAAGTAGCTATTTCTGGAAATTCTGTATATGGTGTACTATAACTTCTAATTATTATATCCTCTAATGGCTTTTCTAATAACTTTACAGTATCTACTTTTTCTCTTGAAAATGTTGCTTTATTACAATATTTTTCTTGAAGTAATAATTCACAAGATTCAACTCTAGAATCTTTATGAAATCTTTCTCTAAATATATTGTTGTTAAGGGTATTAGTAAGTGACATAAGTGACATTCCTTGGTGATGAATCATAAATGATTTTACTATTGAAAATCCTTTTCCCTTGGTTACTCTTTCTTTATTATAATCAATAGCTTCATATAATCCATACCTTCCATTAGCTCCTAAAGAATATAGTCTATCTAGATTAGCTAATGCTCCCTTAGGATCAACCATTAGAGCCATTACTGTTGAATATGGAGCTATAACAAGTTCATTTTCTAATCCGGTCTTTAATCCTGCTTTAGGTATTCCAAATGCTTTGTATTGATAAATCATACTTCTATCAAAATAAAAATATCCACTTTCAGACACGCCCCATGGTATACTATTTTTAAATCCATGTTTTTTTTGTTCTTTAACAACACCATAATATGTTTCATTCCAAATAGAGCCATCGTAATTCTTTAAAATTATTAATGGCATTAAATACTCAAACATTGTTCCACTCCAAGATACCAATGCTTTTCTTCCACCCATATTTGTAAGCTGTCTCCCGAGATTTTTCCAGTTTAGCTTTGGTATATCTCCCTTAGCTATTGCAACATAGGAAGCTATCCTCGCTTCTGAGGCCATTAAATCATAATAAGACTGATTTAATTTATTGCTTTCAACATCATATCCTATAGAAAATAACCCCATTTTATTATCATAAAGCATAGAAAAATCCATTCCATCACTTATGATTTCTAAATCATCTTCTATATTTTTAAGCTCTTTTAAAAGTTTTTCAAAAGAATTTATACTTTTCTTAATTAGTATTTTAAGTTCTTCATGTTTATCTAGTTCTAAAATATGTTTATCTAAAATATTATTTAACTTATCTGGAATATTACTTAATGGCTCATTAAATACTAATTTCCTTAAACTCTTATACAAGTCCGTATTTCCCTTATCCACTATATGAACCCATGGAATTAATATTTGAATTTCTTTTATATATTGAGTAACATTATCTTTAAGTTTTGAAATCCAATAATTTTTCCCTTCTATTTTCTGTATGTCCTTACACCTACATCTTATTTCCATAAGAATTATTTTATATTTATCTATTGTCAATTCTTCTTCAAAGGTTTTTAAGAATGTATTAAAATAAACCTGAAGATCCTTATTTTCCATAGATACATCCATTGTATCCTTAATACCCTGCTTAAAGTTTTCATTTACAATTGGTTTATTTGTGTATTCCTTTATACATTGTTTTACAAGCCATAAATAGCTTAGTAAATTTCCACTATCTACTGTTGAGATATATCTTGGATATAATGGTTTTAATGTTACCGTATCATACCAATTATAATAATGCCCGTTAATTGTTTCTAAGTCTTTAAGAGTGCATAATGTTTTTTTAGTTCTTGAAATAAATGTACATATACCTATATACCCCAAATCATAAGCACAGCAATTACTACTTAATGTCATTGCAATATTAGTTGGAGAAGTTCTATGTGCTATTCCCTTCATAGGATCCTCTTGATAATTATCTGGTCCTAAATAATTATTTTCTTCATTAACAAAATCTTCAAAATATGCCCATGTTCTTCTTGCTAAAATTCTAGCTTTTTTAATTTCCTCTTTTGAAAGACTTTCTCTCTTTTCTCTCCAATTAACACTTACCAAATAAGCAATAGCTGGACTTAAAATCCATACTGTTATAGATGGTAAAATAAATTTAAAGTTTTCAGTAGAGTTACCTAGCGAAATCAAAAATAACAAAACAGAGATAACTAAGCCTGGCATCATAAATCTAACATACCAAATAAAACTATCATTCTCTTCATTTTCAACAAAAAACGCACTTTTCCATTGAAGAAGATTCTTTTTAGAGAATACCATTCTATAAAGTGTTTTTGCTATAGCATTTATATATAAACAACTTTCATCAATAAAAAATGTAAATACTAAAAAATAATTTTTTATATTTTTTATCAAACCTGATTTTCTTAATGTAAGTATATCCATAATAATTGGCATTGCTAATGTTAAGAATCCAAGACTTATCCAGCCCATTTGGTTATAGGTTTTTCCAAAACTAGAGACTATAATTGTAAATAAAATACTTGGATACAATAATGATCTTCTAATATTATCAAGAATTTTGTATCTATTTAAAGAACTAAAATTTCTATTAAATGCATATATAATATTTTGTATATCGCCTCTTACCCATCTATGTAATCTCATAGCATAGGAATAATAATTAAGTGGAAATCCTTCCACAAGGATTACATCACTTAAAAAACCTGTGTGCAAAAGACATCCCTCTAGCAAATCATGACTTAACACAGAATTTTCCTTAAACTTATTTTCTAAAAGCTTTATAAATTCATCAACTCTATATATGCCCTTCCCCATGAAAATTCCACATTGAAAAACATCTTGGTATATATTTGATACCATGTTTGAATATATATTTAATCCCTTATCTACCATATAATTTTTAATAAATTCTGTATCTGTTGAGTTTTCTAAGTCTCCAATAATTCTTGGTTGCATGATATTATATTTATAATTTAATGGGTGAGCCATAGCACCTATTAATTTCTTAAATTCTCCTAATGGCACTTTAGTATCTGCATCTAATGTTATAACATTCTCTATACAGGGTAAATTCTCTAGAAATTCTACTCCATAAATATAGCTTGTGCTCTTATCTCCTCTTAAAAGTTTATTTAATTCTGTTATTTTCCCACGTTTTCTCTCCCAACCCATATAGATTTTATCTATTGAATTATATAGCCTTTTTCTATGTAAAAATAGAAACTTTTCACCATACTTTTCATTTAATTCTTTTGCAATTTTCATACCTGCAGATATTATTTCATTATCGTCCTTACCTTCTTCTTTGTTGCTATCAGTAAAATCTCCACATAGTGCAAAATAAATATTATTCTCTCTACAAGTTAAATAATAAATTTCTAAATCTCTCATAAGCTTTTCAGTTCTATTTTTATTATTTAATATTGCAGGAATTACTACTAAAGTTGCTTTATCTTCATCTACTCCATGCTCAAGGGAAAGTTTTGGTATAAAATTAGGACTTATAATGTAGGATAATATTGTATTAGTAAATATTTTAGCTATTTCACTCATTGGTATTAATGCTAAAATATTCAATACAATAGTAACTAAACTAAGATCATTAACCAAAAATTTTATTATTAATAGTTCTATGATTAACATTATTAATAGGTTAGATATAATGTACATAGAAAGCTTTTTTTCATTTGAAGGATTATTCACCTTTTTATTTATGTTTAATTTTTTATATAATTCTTCTATTCCTTCATCTATTAAGTAATATCCAACATGATTTTTTATGGAATCTTTTGAATTACAACATTTTATTAAAGTGCTAGCAATTGTCTTTTCATCTATGTTAGATACTCTTGATATTTCCTCAATTTTATGTCTGTAATAATCTCTTGATTGAAAATCCATTTTTTTATATATTCCACTTGGATCTTTAGCAAGTATTTTTTCTACAATACTTACTTTTTCAAAAAATACTTCCCATTTAAATGAATCTATAAATCTTAAAGAATTTATTGAATTGCCTATATTTTTCTCATTATTTTTTTTCTTTCTTTCTAAATTTTTTAAAGCTTGCAATATTGATTCTTCGTTTAAACACAATTTATCTTTTAGTATTAAAAGTATTTTATTTTCCGGTATACCATTATTTCTTATTATATTTAAAAATCCTTCAGCCATATTAATGGTAATTTGTGTTTTATCATTTTTAAATTTATTTATAATTTCATTGAGTTCCTCATCATTTATAATTTCAGTAAATTCATGTGCTAAATATTCACCCTCTAAATATTCTTTTTCTTCATTAAGAATTTTATTAGATAAATCTCTTATTACATTTAGATTTACTATTCTCATAAACAAAGGAAAATACCATAGTTCTTCTGTTGTTAAATCAACTTCCTTAAAGAATGAATATAATTTTTCTTCTGTAATGTTTAAATTTGTATTTAAAAAAAATTCTTCACATATTCTATATAATCTTAGTTCATCATTCTTCATATGAGGTAGTTTTATTTTTCTACTTTTAGTAAAATTGACCATTATATGATTATATTCTTTTTCTATCATATGTATATTATCTAAAATCCATTGACTTCCCCCACTTATTCTTACATGATTTTTATACAAATCATTTAAATAATCATGATTATTTAATATATCAAAATATATTTTTTTAATATCATCTATAAAAATATTTCTTTTTATTAAGTTGGTCTTTGTTAAATTATGTTTTGAAAAATTCTCTCCCAAATTTTCAAGTTCCCTATAAGATAAATCATTTATTTTTTTACTTTTATCTTTTAAATAAGTCTTATTATCTATAATTATTAGATATGAGAGTAAGATTATTAACGTAACAATTCCAAATATATAAAGCAAAACCATTAGCAAAATCCTCCTATTTTTTAATGTTACTACTTTATAGCCTTGCCTTAAATTATAAAAATTATAAGAATAATATCAAAATAAAAAGGATTTAATGTAAAGAAATTCATCTAAATAAGAAAAATGATGACTAAACAATTCAAATTAAGTGGATGGACAAACTGTAAAGTTATAGGTTAATATCAATTCTTATACAGAACAAAAGGCTGCACCCTTTTTTTAATTGACAATTGATAATTGATAATTGACGATTATTGTTGGAAGTCAAAGACTTCCTAAATATAAAGTTGAGAGTGGAAAGTTGAAAGTTGAAAGTTCAGGTTGAAAATCACAGGTTTTCTCTAAATCATATTTTTTAAATTTTAAAATCTTCCTTAGAAGATTTATCCTTGAATTGTCAATTTTCAATTGTCAATTTCTTAAACTCTTGAACTTGCCACTTTAAATTTTTCACTCATTAAAGCTTTCAACTAAAAAATCTATATATTTTAATAGTTATAAAAGTTACCCACAGATTTGAAATTTTATAATATCCTATAAAGTAAAAAAGCATTACTTTAATGATAAATTAATTTCATTAAAGTAATGCTTTGCTTTTAAATATTATAAATTATAGTATTCTTCAAATGATTTTAAGATATACATATGATCTAAAACCCCACCCAATTCTCTTATAGAGTGCATTGAAAATACTGGATTACCTATATCTATTGAACGTATTGGTAAATGAGTTGATGATATAGGACCTATAGTTGATCCTCCTCTTAAATCTGATCTATTTACAAATTTTTGTACTGGCACCTTTGCTCTTCTACATATTTGTTCATAGACAGCTATTGAATCACTATCTGAAGTATATGCTTGATTTGCATTAATTTTTATAACTGGTCCCTTATTTATAAAACATTTAACTGTAGGATCATTTTTTTCTATATAGTTTGGATGTAATGCATGAGCTAAATCTGCAGATATCATAAAAGATTTAGCTATAGCTCTAAAGAAATCTTCCTTATCTTCTCCTAAACATAAAGCTATTCTTTCTAATATATTTACAAGTAAGTTAGAATCTCCTCCTTGCTTTGTAGAACTTCCCACTTCTTCATTATCAAAACATACCATTACATTTGTTGCCATATTAATTTTTGAATTAATTAATGCTTTTATTCCAGCATGAACCATTGATAAATCATCTTGTCTTCCCATTGAAATAAATTCATTGTTTAATCCCATAATAGTTCCCTTTTCATACTCATATAAGAATAAATCAAAGTCTATTATATCATCCATATTAACTTTTAATTCTTGTGCTAATAAATTTAATAAATACTTTCCTTTTTCAAGCTTATCATTAACTAATGATATTAATGGAAGAGTATCCTTTTGTCTATTTATCTTAAATCCATCATTTACTTCCCTATTCATATGTATTGCTATATTAGGGATTATTAAAATTGGTTTATTTATATTAATTAACTGATTGTTTGGATTTAATGGATTTTCACTTTTTAAAGTTACTCTACCTGCTATTGATAAAGGTCTATCAAACCATGTACTAAGTATAGGTCCGCCATACACCTCTGTATTTAATTTAACATAATTATCTTCTACCATGATTTCAGGGTTTGGTTTTATTCTAAAAGTTGGAGAATCTGTATGAGCTCCTACAATCTTAAAACCATTGTCTCCTACATCTCCTTTTCCAATAACAAATGCTATTAATGCTGATTGATTTTTAGTTACATAGTACTTACCTTCATGTTTTATATTCCATCTATTTTCTTCTTTTAATTCCTCAAAGTCATTTTCATCAAGTACTTTTTTTATACTTTCTACTGCATGAAAAGCAGTTGGACTTTCATATAAAAAGTCTATAAGTTCCTCTGCAAATTTCAATTCATTATTCATTATTTACCCCCACATTTTTGTAAAATTTTAATATTCTTTGTAAATAAATATATACAATTATATTTTATCATTAATGTATTGTTTTACAAAGTTTAATTTTGTAAAAGTATTTAATTTTTCTTATTGAATATTGAATATTGAATAAACTCGAAATTTATACTACTAACCATGCATATCAATTTTTTTTTAGGATAGAATATTATTATAATTTGATACCTCTATGCATCCTTTTCTTTTTAATTCCATAGGATTAGGATTAACTAAATTCTTTTTATTAAAATTAAAAGGTGTTGTAATATTAAGTGTTAACATAAAAAAGATTATTAAGATTAATTTTTTTTTATCCATAATATACCTCCTATAAATAAAAACTATTTTGACTTATAGGTTTTGTTTTTTTATCATACTTATATTATAGACATGTGGATTTTTTTTATTAAAAGTTTTAATGTAAAACATAATAAAATGAAGGATATACTCGACTATATCCCTAAACTTCCTATATATTCACTTCCTATAAAAATAGAAGTTTATTCATTTTAAAATAAAATTTTCTTATTTATAAATGAATATGTTTTTATTATATGATATAATAATTTGATGATTTTAAAAATTTTTTTTAATATTTAGGCATAGTTTAGATGCAAACTATGCCAATTTATAATTGTTTAAATAGAGGAGTGAATATATGTTATCTAAATTAATTATAAAAACTTTTATTAAAGATAGGGATTCTATATCAAATGAAAAAACTAGGACATCTTATGGCATTGTAGCTGGAGTTGTAGGCATAATTATAAATGCATTGCTTTTTATAATTAAATTATCTTTAGGTTTAATTCTCGGAAGTATAGCTGTAACTGCTGATGCATTTAATAACTTATCTGATGCAGCATCTTCAATTATAACTATATTAGGTTTTAAACTAGCTAATATGCCTGCTGATGAAGAGCATCCTTTTGGACATGGTAGATTTGAATATATATCTGCTATGATAGTTTCTTTTATGGTTATTTTGGTAGGACTTCAATTTATAAAATCCTCTGTAGGAAGAATACTCTCACCCACACCTGTTACTTTTGAAATTATATCATTTATTCTTATATTAGTGTCAATTTTATTTAAGATATGGCTTTCAAAGTTTAATGGGTTAATTGGCAAAAAAATAAATTCTGCCGCATTAAAAGCTGCTTCTATTGATGCTTTAGGTGACGTTATAACATCTAGTTGTGTTGCCTTATCATTAGTATCATCTAACTTCACAACTCTTCCTATAGATGGCTATGCAGGAGTTCTTGTATCTCTTATGATTTTATACTCTGGATTTGGTTTAGTAAAAGATACTCTAAATCCTTTACTTGGTGAAGCTCCTGATCCTGAACTTGTTGAAAACATAAAATCCTCTGTGCTTAATTATTATCATATACTTGGGGTTCATGACTTAATAATTCACAATTATGGACCTGGAAGAATAATGGCTTCTATCCATGCCGAAGTTCCTTGCAATTTATCCATAATTACTATACATGAAGTTATTGATAGAGCTGAAAAAGAAGTTTCTAAAAAATTGAAGCTTTATTTAGTTATACACATGGATCCAATAAATGTAGATGATAAGGAAGTTCTTAAAACGGAGCATGATTTATTAAAAATATTAAATAACCACCCACTAATAAAATCTATGCATGATTTTAGAATAGTAGGAGAAGGTGAAATTAAAAATTTAATTTTTGATGTAGTTGTAGATTCCAATAAAAAGAGAAAAATAATGAGTGACGAAGAATTAAAAAACGATATCAAATCTAAGGTTAAAGAAAAATTTCCAGAGTATAATTGTGTAATAACTATTGATGAAGATTACCTTCATTAATTTTGAGTTATCTACCTCTTTAACTTGATTATGAATTCCTATAGGATAAAGAAAAAGCACTATGATAATTACTAAAATTCAATAATTATCATAGTGCTTATTTAAATTTTATGCCTTTTTAAAATATCTTTTAAACATATAATTTTATTGATTGTCTTTAAAATAATTTCCCTCTATCATCTTATCTGCAACTGAAAAAACATTTTTTATATGATTTTCTTCTTCTTTACTTTTAGGTTCACCCATTATCTCTCCATTATTTAATATAGTGAAGTTCCTTTCAGTATTAACAAGAATTCTTCCCATAGCACTATCTTTTAACCTGTCTCTCTCTATTCCCATTAGATAAGCTACTGTAGGCATCATATCTACTTGACCACCTATAACATCCTTTTTCTCACCATTTAACTCTGGATTATATATTATAAATGGAACTCTTAAATCTTTATCCTTCCAACTCTCTTTCATACCGTTTATATCATTTACTTTATCTTGATAGAACTTATGAACTCCTGTATGATCTCCATAAATAACCAAAACTGTATTGTCTAATTGTTTTTTTTCTTTTAGCATATTAACTAAATTTCCAATTTGTTTATCTACGTAATTTACACTTTGGAAATAAGAACCCATTATGCTTTCATCAAATTCTTTTTCTAATTTTAATCCTCTTTCCTTTTCAGGCATTTCAAATGGTCCATGACTTGTCAATGTAACAGAATGTAAAAAGTATGGATTTTTTTCTTTTTCCATATAAGCCATTGTTTGCTTAAAGAATGATCCATCTGAAATTCCTGGTCCAATTTCCTCATCTATAACATAATCATTTATATCATAGGATTTATCAAATCCAAAGGAACGATGATTTGGTCTCCAATTCCAATTATATGCCTTTTCTGGATGAGT
>NZ_FOKI01000009.1 GCF_900111985.1 Clostridium frigidicarnis | reverse complement strand
TGATATGCTCCCCTTAAAGTAGACAGATTAAAAAATAAAAATCTGTTGCTGGAAAGGGGAGTATTTTTTTGTCCGGAAGAACTAAATATACAGCAGAGGAAAAGTACGAAATTTTAATGGATTATGAGAGTGGAACTAGCTCAATACAAGAACTCTGCATTAATTACAGTATTAGTACCTATGCTTTTTATAAGTGGAGATACAACTACGAGAAGTATGGAGTAGATGGATTGAGAGAGTCAAAAACTTACAAGAAATATTCAAGAGAACTAAAGGAACAAGTTGTTCTTGAATATCTATCTGGAAAATATTCACAAAGAGAACTTGTGAATAAATATGGATTAACAGATAAATCAGTGTTGAAAAGATGGATAAACAATTATAATAGTCATAGAGAAGTAACGGCAATACCGAAAGGAATGAGAAAATCTATGGCAAAAGGAAGAAGTACGTCTTTTAGAGAAAGAATTGAAATTGTACAGTACTGTATTGATCATAAAAATAACTATCAGCATACTGCTGAGACGCATAATGTTTCTTATCAGCAAGTATATCAATGGGTTAAAAAATATGAATTTGGTGGAGAAAATGCACTTCAGGATAGACGTGGTAAGAAGAATGAAACTGAGCTTACACCCGAAGAGAAAATAAAACTTGAAATGAAAAGGCTTGAGGCTGAAAATGAAAAATTAAGGGCGGAGAATGCATTCCTAAAAAAATTGGAGGGACTAGAAAGGAGGCGGTATTAAGCCGTATAAGACAAGAAAATAAGTATATTGCAATTTCAATGCTCCATGAAAAAGAGAAGTTCTCTGTATCTTTATTATGCGAAATAGCAATGATTCCACGCTCTTCATACTATAAGTGGACAAAGCGTGAAAAAAGCGTTCAAGAGACTGAAAACACGATGTTAACTGCAGAAATTGTTAAAATCTATGATGAAGTAGATGGTATCTATGGTTATCGAAGAATGACTTTGAACTTAAATCATAGGCTAAATAAAAACTTTAACCATAAACGCATCTATCGACTTATGAGACTGGCATCGTTACAATCTGTAATTCGCAGAAAGAAGAAACGTTATGTCAAGTCTGCTCCGCAGCAGGTAGCAGAAAATTTACTAAATCGTACGTTTTCAGCCGATAGGCTGAATCAGAAGTGGCTTACTGATGTTACTGAGTTAAAATACGGTAACTCTCAGAAGGCCTATTTAAGTGCCATTTTTGATCTATATGACAACTCTATTGTCGCATATGTTCTTGACCATTCTAACAATAATGATCTTGTTTTTAGTAACTTAGACCTAGCCTTATCGGCTAATCCGGGCGCAAGCCCTATGCTTCATAGCGATCGTGGTTTTCAATATACATCTTATGGTTTTAAGCGTAAGCTAGATGAAGCTCAAATGACACAAAGTATGTCACGTGTGGGCAAATGTATTGACAATGGACCAATGGAGGCTTTTTGGGGTACTCTTAAATGTGAAAGGTACTATTTGCATAAATATCATACATATGAAGAACTGACTAATGCAATCAATGAATATATTATCTTCTATAATACTAAAAGACTTCAAAAAAGATTAAACGGCCTAAGCCCATTGGAATTTAGGGCTTTAGCCGCTTAAGTAGTTTTTATTATTTCCACTGTCTACTTGACAGGGTGCAGTTCAAAATGAGTTTTATGGTGTTTTTACATGGTATTACAAATATTAGACAATATAATTATTTATGTTGAAAATACAAACAATGTTCTTTGAAACTTGAATAATACAGTGTTTTATGATGAAGTTATACTCTAAATTATGGCAAATAAGATGGGCTGCCTAAAAGTATATGTTATAATTTTCTTGTTAAGTAAGTTCAACTGGTTAGATTCTGAGAAGGAACAAAAATAATTTATATGTTTCCAAGTAAAATGGTGTGTTAAATGGGGGAAAATAGGAATGGATATGATTGAAAATATAAAAAAAGATATTAAAAGAAGATGTGAAAGTTCAAATAATTTTTTTGGTGTTGGTATTTATCAACATATTGAGAGTGTAGCGAATAATGCTGTTGAACTCGCTGGTCTATACCAAGCAGATATTGAAGTGTGTGAGATTGCAGGGTGGTTACATGATATAGCATCAATCACGGATTATGGTCTATATGAAAATCATCATATTCATGGTGCAAATATGGCAGAGGAAATCCTAAAATCATATAATTACCCAACAGATAAAATTGAGTTAGTTAAATTGTGCATATTGAATCACCGTGGAAGCGTAATAAAAGAAAAAACAACTAAGGAAGAAATATGTGTTGCTGATGCTGATGCCATTTCTCATTACGATACATTGCCATCACTATTTTATTTGGCATTTGTTCAAAAAAAGCTGAACATTGATGATGGCATGAAGTTTGTTAAAAACAAACTTGAAAGAAGCTATAATAAAATGTCTCCAGAAAGCAAGAAATATTATAAAGTTAAAAAGGATTTGATTCAATCGATATTAAGCTAATGAATAATATCTTTAGTTTATAATTACAAAGTTAAATCACAATCTTCTTATTTAGTGTAACAACAATAAAAACTGAATAATTGTTTATAACACCATATTATTCAAAATTGAATTTTATGGTGTTTTTGCGCCCCAATACAAGGATAAGATAAAATTGATATATAGACTATGTTTTAATACAGTATTGATATTTAAATATTTTTTAAGAATGTTCCGAACTAACATAATAGCGAACATCATAGAGCCTTTCTAATTCTTTGTGTGTAATTCTACATTAATAAAAAAGTTTAATTATTCACTAGTTAAGTGGAATAATATAAATTGAGTAATTTATTGTATTTATTTACAAAAAATATGATGTAATTTTCTTGTCAAATAAGCTAGATTTGTATAACAAGACAAAATAAAGATTATTTAATTGGAGGATGAGATCATGATTAAAATTAGGCAATTAACGGAATTGGATATGGAACAAGCAATAGAATTAAGGATTTTGTGTTGGACAGAAGAATTGGCTGGCAAGGCTGAAAACACTCTTTCCGTTTCAGAGGAATTAGATCTCTGGGTAGATTGGATGAATACAGCCAAAGAAAACCAGGATATTCGTTTGTTGATTGGAGCATTTGAAAATAACAAGATGCTTGGCATCGCCTTTAGCAGTTTTGCTGAAACCTTTGACATACCTGAAAAAGGGATAGAGTTTAATGGTCTCTGGGTATATCCTGACCAGAGAAACAGGGGGATTTCACTTATGATGATGATTTACACATTTGATTTCTACATGGCGAAGGGAATGGAAAAGATGGTTGTATATAACCATCATTATTCACCATCAAATCAGTTTTATAGGAAATTTGGTGCACAAGTTGCCAAACAGGAATATCAGATGGGCAATAGACTTTTGGTAGATGTGTTCTTAGCAGACATGCTGTCAATGAAAATGAATATGGAGCAATTGCTAAAGAAATATGTATAGGAGTACAATAAAAATATAAAACTATAATCTAATTGATTGGGCTGTAATTCAATATTTTCAACATTGGTATCATACAATTTTCGGATTTGCCCCACTAACTTCTACTTTTAATTATATATTGGGGGTATGTCCAACATTTACGACTTGGTGGACATACCCCATAATAATTATTCGTTGCTAGTAAAATCTTTAATCTCAATATCTCCTTGTGTTTTAATTGACATATACACTTTTGCAGTAGCATTATTTCCAATAGCTACTACCCTGTTTACACCTTTTTCTATATCTATTGTTGTCTCCTTCTTTTCAATACTGTTACCGGAGATATGCTCAAATATTTTTATAAGCTTTTTATCAGGAGTACATAAAAGTAGCTTATATTTTCCCTCTTTACCAAATTCTAAATTATAATTTAAAGTTATCTTTTCAGCTTCCTTTGCATCTAAAATCCAATAGTTGACTGCACCATAATATCCCCCAAATTCTCCACTAATAATATCTTTCTTGCGCATATCCATCCCATATTTTGAATAATAGGCTCCTCCACAATTATTAGCTATTCTCTCTTCATCATCATAGATACTTTTAAAGTTCTCACTTATTTTTTCAGTGTCTGTATTTGTACTTTGCTTATTGCTTATTACTTCACTATTATTGCAGCCATTAAAAATTACTATAATTGAAATAATTATAGGGACAAAAATTAATATGTAATGTTTTTTCATTGATATTAAGCTCCTTTTATTATCTATTAGGGATAGTAGCTGCAAAGTGTAAATTTAAGATTTACGAGCACTATCTCTCACACCATTATATACTATTTTTACAAGTATATGGAGTGTATTAACGAGACTGTATATGGAAACTGTCATAATAAGGTATAGTTTTATGGCACTATTAGAATATATTTCACTAGAGTCTAAAATGTTACTTTTGAAATGCTGCAAAAATATATAGGCTTCATGCAACAGTTATTATATAATGTATACAGAAATAATGTAAGAAAGTGTTTAAGTATGTCTAAAACTATGGGTTATTGTCGAGTAGGTTCAATAGATAAAAATGAAACATGTCAAATACTTAAAATGAAAGCTCTAGATGTAGAGAATAGATATATTTTTGTTGATAAACAAAGTGGGAAAGACTGTAACAGACTAGAATATCAGTTTCTAGGTCTTCTTTCTTATGTTGCAGAGCAGGAGTGTAAAAAGTATTATATCTATAATATATATTAGGAGGTAAAGATCTTGAAACAAAAGATTTTAATAGTAGAAGATGACTTAGGAATATCAAATTTGATTAGACTAAATTTAAACATAGCAAATTATGAAACTAAACAGGTTCATGATGGCTTAGAAGCAATTGATATTGTTCAAAAAGAGCATATTGATTTAGTACTTTTAGATATTATGATTCCTGGTGCCGATGGTTTCACTATAATGGACAAGATAAGATACTTAGACATTCCCGTTATATTTCTAACTGCAAAAAACTCAGTTGTTGATAAAGTACAGGGTTTAAAATTAGGTGCTGAGGATTATATTGTAAAACCATTTGAGTCAATAGAACTTTTAGCAAGAATTGAAACAGTGCTTAGACGATACGGAAAAGCAAATGACATTTTAGAATTTAAGGATATAAAAATATATTTAAAAGAAAGAGTAGTAAAAAAGAATAGTGATTTAGTTGATTTGACCCTTAAGGAATTTAATTTACTATGTATATTAGTGCAAAATAAAAATATAGCTTTAACTAGAGAAATACTCCTAGAAAAGGTATGGCAATTTGATTATATTGGAGAAACAAGAACTATTGATATGCATATAGGCTACCTTAGAAAAAAATTAGATTTAAGTGATAACATAAAAACAGTTTATAAAATTGGCTATAGACTGGAGGATTAATCAATGAAATTCTGGCAAAGAATATATGTCTTTTCTTTGATACTATTTATATTAACATTTAACTTGGCAGGGATTCTAATAATAGACAAAATTCATGATGAAAATTTAAGAAGAGAAGTAAATAGATGTTTAAGTGAACATTTAAGTATATATTCTGGAATAAATTTAAGCATTCCTATAAATGATATCTTAAGGAGATATTCTCGTAATATAAGCTCTGATAAAGAGGTTCTATATAATGCTATCAATGACTATTATAATAAAAATAATGATAAAAGCATTTATATAGAACTTTTAGATAAGGATAATAAAAGTGTATTTAGTAATATAACATTTAAGTTGCCTGAAGATAGAGAAGAAATTAAATCACTTAGTGCAAATAAAAGACAATATTTAATAAGAGATATAGACAATAAGTCATATATATTTATATCAAACTCTATATCTATGAATAACAACGAATATACATTTACTTATGCAAGAAACATCTCTGAAGTTTATGATGAAAGAAAAACCCAATATACTTTCTTTTTTAAGATTGATATTGTAGTGTCTTTAATTTTCATGGTATTTATGTACTTTATAAGCAGACATATAACAAAACCAATTAAAAACCTTATAGATGCAACTAAAAGAATCTCTAAGGGAAACTTTTCTGAAAAGGTAGAAGTAAAATCTAGAGATGAAGTAAGCCTACTGGCAGAAAATTTCAACTCAATGGCTCAGGTGGTTGATGAAAAAATTAATGAGCTAGAAAAAAACAATAATGAAAAACAGAGATTTATTGATAACTTAACTCATGAGCTGAAAACTCCACTAACTTCAATAATTGGATATGCTGATTTACTTCGTACTACTAAATATAATGAGGAGAGCTTCATAGATGGACTAGATTTTATATACAAAGAAGGAAAAAGATTAGAAGAACTATCTTTTAAATTAATGGATTTAATATTATTAAAAAATGAAGACTTTAAGCTTAAGAATGAACACATTAAAAATATTGTTCTTGATGTTGAAGAATCTTTAAGGCCCAAATTATATGAAAAAAACATAAGTTTAACACTACAAGGTGATGACTTCCAAATGAGGATGGAAAATGATTTAATGAAAGTATTAATATCTAATCTAGTAGTCAATGCTATAAAAGCTTCAGATATTGATTCAAAACTTGATATTTATATTAATAAAGATAATTATCAAGTTGAAATCAAAGATTATGGTATGGGAATTCCTAAAGAACATCTAGATAAAATTTTTGAACCATTTTATATGGTGGATAGAGCACGTACTAGAGCAAATAATGGTGCTGGTCTTGGGTTATCAATATGTAAAAGGATAATGGATATTCATAGTGGAAGTATTAAAGTTAGGAGTGAGGTAAATAAGGGTACTTCAATAAAACTAATATTCAATATTGATAAAGGGGGGGATTTGTCAGATGAAATATAAAACTTTATCTTTCATACTATTATTTTTTACTTTGTTCTTAACCTCTTGTAGTGAATTTGATACTATAAAGAAAGATCGCCTCATTGTTGAAACTATTGATTCAAATACCTCTTTAGATGAATCAAAAAAAGAAAAAATCTTATCTGAAGAAGAAGCTAAGTTAAAAGCTCTAGAAATCTTAGAGAGGTATTTTGATGTGAAACTTTATCTAACAGAGGTGGACTGCAACGTTTATTTTCTTAATCCATCAACCCTAAAACCTACTTTAAACAAACTTGAATTAGATAGTGATATGAAGTTTGAAAATAGCAAATCAGTACTTGAAAATGGTATTTATAGAGTGGAATTCTTTTCTAAAGAGAACCAAAATCCAAGTGAAAAGCATCTTGATTATTACACTGAATTAGATGCGAAAACAGGTGAAATTATAAGCTTTAATCACTATATTTATATAACTACATCAAAAAACAAACTTGATATGGAGGACTCAGAAAACATTGCAAAAGAGTTTATTGAAAAAAATAATATAGGTGGCATTAAAAATGCAAAACTTACCTTTAAAAGTGAAATTGTCACAGAATATAATACATATAACTTTACCTTTGAAGATAATGAATCAGAAAGTAAGAAAGTAAATATAAGTATTGATGCTAATTCTAAAAAGATAGCATCACTGTCAATAGGTATAATGACTCGAGTATATAGTAACTACTAGTATATGTATGTGATTAAAGTTAGACTATGATTAAAATTCTTAGACTAACTAAAAAGGCGCAATCCTCTTAAGTGAGAGAATTGTGCCTTTTTTTATATATACCTACTGTCTTAAATAATCATCATAGTATTTCTTTTATATTATATTCACTTAACCACTTTTTTAAATTTATTGCAATTTCATATTTATATATTTTGTTTCCTTTTTACAACTTATTTACAACTTGCAAAAACTTATCATATATATATATATTACAATTAATCCTGTAGTTAATTAAAACTTTAGCTAATTTAAAATTCAATGTATTTAACCATATAAAACTTTGCTGAAAGGAAATGAAGGTAAGTTTTATATGATTAAAATAATAATATTACACTCAAGGAGATAAAAATTATGATAAACAAAAGTTTGAAAAAAATAGGTTTAATTTCATTATCAACGATTGGATTGCTGACTTTAGGATATAAGGGTTATAAAAATTTCCCTAGCAAATATTCTACTTATTCCGAAGGGACATCCACTAATAGTATTGTTCAAGCCTCTAAGCCCATAGATGAAAAAGAGAAGTCAAATACCAATGATAGTTATGATATAGAAAAACTAAAGAATGATTTAAATAATAAAGAAAAGGATGGCAAGAAAATAGCCTTTCTTACTTTTGATGATGGACCTTCAACTACTGTAACTCCTGAAATATTAGATATTTTAAAAGAAAAGAATATAAAAGCAACCTTCTTTTTAGTGGGACAAAATGTTGATAGAGATGACAAAAGCAAAAGCTTAGTAAAGGAGATTTTCGAAAGTGGACATGCTATTGGAAATCATACTTATACTCATGACATGAAAAAATTATATCCTAACAATAAACTTGACATAAATGCTTATATAAATGAAGTTAATCAATGTAATGAGTCAATAAGAAAAGCTATTGGACAAGACTTTAGAACAAGAGTCTTAAGAATGCCTGGAGGTTATATGTCCAGAGAATACTATAAAGACCCTAACCTACAAGCGTTTGATACTAAGATAGCAGAAAATGATATGTGGCAAATAGACTGGAATGCAATGAATGCAGATGCAGAAGGTAAGAGGAAAAATGCAGCTGAATTATTAGAAAGTTTAAAAGAATCTGTAGGAACTAAAGAAAAAGTTGTAATATTAATGCACGACACTTACGGTAAAGAAGAAACAGCTAAAGCATTACCTCAAATCATAGAGTACTTAAAAAGTCAAGGATATGAATTCAAAACTATGTCTTAAACTAAGATTAAAATCCTATTATACTATCGTCATTGTATTTTATACATAATCTTTATGCCATTTAAGAAAAAACAGTTACCATAATTTCAATTTAATTGATAATGGTAACTGTTTTTCTCAATAACTTTAGGCAAATATAATGTATTCCAAAGAGTTATTTACTAAGTCAACTTTATAATGTAAGTTATGACTATCTTATTAGTGGATACCATATTGGTGGAGATGTTACTGGTATAGTAATGATAGTTGATAAAACCGGCTAGATAAGTGCATAGAGTAAAAAGTATACGATTTTAGATTCATATCAAAGTAGAGTGACAAGATATCTGAATTGTACGATACTTCTAAAACACCGTATTATTCAAATTTGAACTTTACGGCATTATAAGTAAATATATTTACTATATTAGTAAAAAGGGCAATGTTGTTGTGTTAAAAATATGATAAAATGTAAACAGATAACTATTGACCATGTAGTTCAGCAAGTAATGTGAGAAAGGAGTGGTTTAAATTAAAGTAAATTATTATTGGTCTATATAAATCAATAGTATTTTATTTATAATAGTTTAAATCCAACTTTTATTGTGTACATTGAAAAAAAAAGGGGGGGGCTTGGTGGTGGAATTTCCAATTGAAGAAATTATAAAGACACAAAAATTCATGGATCCTAAAATATCATTTGATGGAAATAAGCTTTCATATATTAGGAATGGTGATGATAATGTCAATCTAATAGTTAGAGATTTAAATAACAGTATTGAAAAGATAATATTAACTTCTTATAAACCACTTAAAAGCTATTTTTGGATAAATAATAATAGCATTGCTTTAAGCCACGATACTGATGGGGATGAGTGTTTTAAACTGATATTTATAAATCTTGAGACATTAGAAAAAACCCTAATTGAATGCTTCGATAGTAGAAACATAAATATTTTAAACAATGGTAATATATTAGATGACAAGCTCTATGTCGCTATTGAATATAAAGATAATAAATTTCAAGACGTTTATTGTATAGATATAATTACTAAAAAGGTAGAACTAATCAAGAAAAATCCTGGAAACATTAGTGATTGGTTTATAGATGCGAAGGGAAGAATTATAGCTGGATACATAAGTAGAGAAGATGGCGGAATTGATTTAGTATTAGTAGATAAAGATAATTCATATATAACTTTAATTAACTGGGATGTTGATGATATTTTTACTAGTGATTTCATAACTTTTTCAAATGATGTTAGACATTTATATGTGAAGGATTCTAGCATGTCTGTTACTTCCTCTCTTGTACGGATAGACCTAATTAGCCGAAATCAGGAGGTTTTATACAATGATAAGGCTTTTGATATTGAAGATGCAGTTATCAATCCATTATCTGGAGACATTGATGCTCTTAATGTTTACAGAGATAAACGAAACTGGATTATTTTAAATAAGGATTTAGATAAGGATATAACTTTTTTAAATAGCCTAGGCTTAGGCGATATGCAGATAGTTAGCAGAGATAAACAGGATGTTTTTTGGATTTTAAAATTTGAACAGGATGTTTCAGGACCATCCTATTATCTATTTAATAGAGAAAATAGAATTATACAATTACTATTTTATGAGAGACCACAGTTGCAAAACTATAAATTTTCTCCGATGGAACCTATAAGATTCATCTCTAGAGATGGTTTGAGTATAACAGGTTATCTTACAATGCCTAAGGAGAAAACATCTAAAGTTCCTTTGGTAGTTAATGTGCATGGTGGTCCACAGTCTAGAGATTATAGAAGGTTTAATCCATTTGTGCAATGGATTGTTAGTCAAGGTTTCGGATGTTTGCAGATTAATTATAGAGGCTCTGTAGGATTTGGTAAAAACTTTATAAGAAAAGGTTACAAAGAGTGGGGTGGTAAAATACAAGATGATATTGTTGATGGAGTAAATTGGACCATTAAAAACTATAATATTGACCCTACAAGAATATGCATATACGGAGGTTCTTATGGGGGATATGCCGCATTAGTAGGAGCAGCCTTTACACCTGATATATTTAAGTGCGTTATATCAGTTAACGGTCCAAGTAATCTACTTACATTTCTAGACAATATGCCTTCATTTTGGAGAAAGTATAAAGAGTGCTTTTATGAGAGGGTGGGACACCCACAAAAAGATAGAGGATTGTTAAAAAGTAAATCCCCATTATTTATCTGTGAAAAAATAAAATGTCCAGTTTTAATAGTTCAGGGATTAAAAGACCCTAGAGTTAAAAGTATTGAATCAGAAACTATTATAGAAAAGTTAAAAGAGCGTTGCATAAGCCACGAATACTTGGTTTTTAATGATGAGGGTCACGCGATAAGAAAAAGTATTAATAAAATTAGATTGTATAGTTGTATAGAAGAATTTTTAAAAACTTACTTGTAAAAAATAAAATGAATTTGTGTTTTATGAAAAATATATACTTGTTGATAAGTTTGATTCACATTTTTCATAAGTTCACGTAACTACTAAAATTATAGATAGGAACAATGTTCTTTGAAGATTAAATAATAAGGTATTCTAAAATAAGAATTTCACATTATAATTTTCTTGGAATGTAAGTGGGATTAGTAAATTATGAAGTTATATTAAATATAATCTTTAAAAATTATTTTTAGCAAAATAGGTCAAGTAAAAATCTATAAAAATATGTTATTCTTTATTCAAGAGGTGAGAACATGGAAAAGTGGGAAAAGATAAATGCGGTATATCGTATGCAAATTTATATTGAGAATCATATAACCGAATCAATAACTCTTTGTATGCTTGCTAATGCAGCAGGATATTCACCATGGCATTCTACAAGGATTTTCAAGGAATTAACAGGTAAAACACCCTTTGAATACATTCGAGCACTTCGTTTGTCTAGGGCTGCTGTTAAATTGAGAGATGAGAATGTTAAAATAATTGATGTTGCACTTGATTTCGTTTTTGACTCACATGAAGGTTTTACAAGGGCGTTTTCCAAGCAGTTTGCTATGACTCCTAGATACTACTGCAAAAATACACCTCCACTGAAACTTTTTATGCCCAATCATATCCGTGATTATTACCTTATGCTACAAAAAGGAGAGGATAACATGTCTAAAAGTTCTAATGTGAAAACAGTTTTTGTACAAGTAGTTGACCGTCCTGCAAGAAAGTTAATTTTGAAACGCGGAATTAAAGCTACACATTATTTTGAATATTGTGAGGAAGTAGGATGTGATATATGGGGAATTCTTTCTAGTATCAAAGAAGCCATGTATGAACCTATTGGAATGTGGATGCCGGAAAACTTATTGAAATCAGGTACGTCAGTATATACTCAAGGTGTAGAAGTTCCAGCTAATTATGTAGGAGAAGTCCCAAAAGGATTTGATTTAATTGATCTTCAACCTTGTAAGATGATGGTTTTTCAAGGACAGCCTTATGATGACGAAAAATTTGATGAAGAAATAAAAGGTCTATGGGATATTATGAAAAATTACAATCCTCAGGTTTACGGATTTAAATGGGCTGATGAAGATGGACCAAGATTTCAATTAGCACCTATGGGATACAGAGGATATATTGAAGCAAGACCAGTAAAACAGTTAAATATAAAATAAGTAATATAAATTTTATTAATATTAACAATTATTAAAAACTCAACAATCTATTAAAATACTGTATTATTCAAATGAATTTTACAGTATTTTTTATTACTCAATTCAAACATTAGACAGCATAATTATTTATGTTGAAAAAACAAATAATGTTCTTTTAAAACTGAATAATACGGTATTTTAAAATTATTATGTTATATATATATGAAAGTATATAGAAAACATGGTATAATTTTGATAATTAAGAGGTAGTCGTTAGATATGTGGAGGTAAAGATTATATAAATAATCTTTACCTATGTAATTTAATTAGAGAGGAGATAATGCAATTGAATTTTTGTGTTTTGATGGCAAGTCCTAGATTAAAAGGAAATACAGTTGAATTGTTAAAACCATTTTTAGCTGAGCTTGAAAATAATAAAGCGGATGTTACATACATACCTTTGTCAGAAAAAAACATTTTGCATTGCAAAGGATGTTATGTTTGTAAAAATGTCAGTGATAAATATGGCTGTATACAGCAAGATGATGTATTGGAAATTGTGGAAAAAATAATTGCCTGTGATTGTATTATTTTGGCTACACCTATATATTCATGGTATTGTACAGCACCTATGAAGGCTTTACTTGACCGACACTATGGGCTTAATAAGTTTTATGGTAGTGCTAAAGGTTCTTTGTGGGAAGGTAAAAAAGTGGCAATAATAGCTACACATGGATATGATGCAGAATATGGTGCAGGTCCTTTTGAAACTGGCATTAAGAGATTATGTGAGCATTCTAATTTAGAATACAGGGGTATGTATTCTGTTCGAGATGAGGACGATATAGCATCATTTCAAACGGAGGATGCAATGAACGGTGCAAGAATATTTGCAAGGAAGTTGCTGCTGATGGATTAAGTGAACATTTAGCAGATAAGATAAACAATATGGATGATGAAAGTTATAAGTTATGGCTTAATTATCATTATTATTGTTCTGAAAAACCTGAATTTTTAGGAGCTAGCAATCATCTTTTATTTATAGTGGAAAAATAAATCTTAATCTGCATATTAATTATATCTTATTTAAGGGGGAAAATTATGATAGAATTACAAAAAATCATAGATGATAAGGATATAAAGAATAAAACATTGTTTATGTCTCCTAATATAACTATATAAACACGATATTCATTATTATATTAATTTGTGTAAGTTGGACTAAGAGGAATCAATTATCAACAGAAATTAAACAAAAATACAAATAATATCCTTTGAAATTTGAATAATATGGTGTTTTGATATTATTATTTTTTTATATATCTATGGAAAATATATAAAATTGGTTGTGTAGAGGTAGAGGAATTAATACTATCATTATTTGAGAAAAATCCTGACGATGTGCATATGGAATATGTGTTAAATACCTAATTATATGAAATAATAATTCATATTTTTCTCTAAAATGAAACAAAGAAGAATTATATTAGTTTGAGTATAAGTGGAGGAATATAAAATGAACAAACAAAGTGCAATAAATAAAAAGGCATGGGAACATAGAGCATATGAATTCTGGTTAAAAGATTATGGATCACCAGAAGAACGTGCTAAAATTATTATGGAAAATCCAATGGCAAGGCTGAAACAACATGGAAAATATTTCAGCAATATAAATGGCTTGAAGATTGCCAATCCTTGTGGTTCTAATGGTAGAAGAGCTGTAGCATTGGCACTTTTAGGTGCAGATGTGACGGTATTTGATATATCAGAAGAAAACAAAAAATATGCTTTGGAATTGGCACAGTGTTCTCACGTTAAACTGGATTATATAGTTGGTGATTTGTATGACGTAGATATGAATGTGTATGGTAATTATTTTGATATGCTATATCTTGAAGGGGGCATACTTCATTATTTTCATGATATAGATAAGTTTATGAAAATACTATTTTTCATGTTAAAACCAAATGGACAAATTATATTAAATGATTTTCATCCATTTAGAAAAGTAATGCCAATTAATATCTTTAAGTCATCAGTTGGGGATTACTTTGATACCAATATATATAATGGTGATGTATCATATAAAGATTTTTTGGATGAAGGAAAAAAAGAGGAATTTCCAGAATGTTCTGTACGATTATATAATATAAGTGAAATTCTTAATTCAATGATTAAGAGTGGATTTATAATTAAAGAATTTAATGAAGATCCAAGTTGGACAAATAAAAAATTACCAGGAGAAATTACTGTTTATGCAATTAAATAAGGGTTATTAGCATAGTTAAATTAGTCAGCATAGTGTAATTCACAATGAAATGTGGTTATCATTTTAAGGTATAAAAAATAAATTATTAATGAATGGAGTTTGGCGGATTTGAACTATAGATTACTAAAAAAATCAGAACTTAAACTTCTTGGTGAAATTGATAGAAAAGAGATAGTAAATAAAGTTTATTATTTTAAAGAGAATAAACTTAAAATAGTGAGTGAATTTGATAACATTGAAGGTTGGAATTTGGAAGAACTTAATGACTATATTAATAGATTGGAAGATATACATGATAGGAATGGAACTATATATGGTGCATTTGATAATAATATAATTGTAGGTTTAGGGTCCTTAGAAAGTAAATTTATTGGGAGAAACAATGACCAACTTAAACTTGATATGCTTTATATAAGTAATAATTACAGAAAAAAGGGTATAGGTAAAAATTTAGTTAATTTATTATGTAAAAAAGCGAAAGAACTAGGGGCCAAAAGTATATATATATCAGCTACACCATTTAAAAATACAGTGGATTTTTATTTTGCTATGGGAGCAAAGCTTACAGATAAGATAAATAAAGATTTATATGAATTAGAACCCTATGATATACATATGGTGTTGGAATTATAGAATTTTTAGTTATGATTTTGTGCTGATAAATAAAAAAGTTTATCAGTATTTTTTAGTCATTACAAAATAGAGGATTACTATATTTCAATATAAATATGATATAATTATCACCAGGTAAGTGAAAATAGTAATATATTGTAAAATACACATATAGAGAGAGACAATTTTAAAATGAATAATAAAGAATCTAATGAGATTTACACTAAAAGATTACTTTTGAGAAAATTTGATATTTGAGATTTTGAAAATTATTATGACATTTTAAAACAAGAAGAAGTTAGTATGTGGCTTGGTATCGGAAAAAGAAAAAGTCCAGACGATGTTAAAGATATGATGAAAAATTTTAAAAAACACTGGGTTGAAAATAATTATGGTGTTTGGGCTGTAATAAATAGAGATACTAATGAACTTATAGGTCATTGTGGATTTAATATTCTCGAAGATACAAAAGAAACAGAATTATTATATTATAAATTAAATTTAGATAAATCGTTGCTTTAATAAATTAATATAAACTTGTAGTACATAACTTTCTTATTTGATGTAATAGCAAAAACTGAATAATTATTTAAAACACCGTATTATTCAAATCAGAATTTTACGGTGTATTTATGCGACTCGGGCTATTCTTTCTATACAAGAAAAATTGCTATATATAAACAAAATATGTTATAATATTGAAAAAATGTTACTATTAACACATAATCGTTTAGGGCGTTTGTAAAATATTACAAACTAATAATTGGTGTTAATTTATCTTATCTAGAAGACTATTATCAGAATAATACTTGGTATAAGTTTTGAAATAGACTATATCAAGTATATACAAGGGGTGAAGTTATGAATGAGGTTGTAAAATTTTATGACAAATATGATGAGGAGAGTAGGCTAACAACTAATAATGCAAGAAAAGTTGAGTTTACGGTAACAACAACTGTTCTAGATCAACATATAAAAAATCATAATAAAATTCTTGAATTAGGTGCAGGAACTGGAGTATATTCATTCTATTATGCAGATAAAGGGCAAGATGTGGTTGCTACAGACATAACTCCAAAGCATGTAGATATTATTAAGCAAAAACTTAGTGAAAGAAAAAATAACATTAAGTTAGCCACAGAAGTAATAGATGCTACTAATTTATGTAATTATGAATCTGAAAGCTTCGATATAGTATTGTGTCTTGGACCAATGTACCATCTCACAAATGAGAATGATAGGGAAAAATGTATTAAGGAATCTTTAAGGGTATTAAGAAAAGGTGGTATATTAGCAGTTGCATATATAAATAAGCATTTTGTATTAAATTCAGTTATGACAACAAAGAAACAGTTTCTTAAAAATAATTTTGTTGAGAAGATTTTAAATACAGGGGTTATTAAAGAGGGAGAAAAAGAGTGTTTTTGGACAGATGCTTTTTTTACAACTCCAATGGAGATGGAAGAATTTATTGAAACATTTAATGTTAAAATTATTGATCATGTGGGAACTGATGGGTTAAGTCCATTCTTAAAAGATTTTGTAGATAATATGAATGATGAAGAATATTCTACATGGCTAAATTACAGTTTAAATAGTTGCAGAGAAAAAAGCATTTTAGGAATGAGTAATCATGGATTATTGGTATGTAGAAAATAGAATGAATATTCACTCTATGGTATTGCAATTGCCTTCTTAAACTTTTTTGCCTCAATGTCTATGACTCTTACACTACCTTTATTTGAAACCAATAGTAATCTTGGAGTTGGTTTATATGGAATAGCAATGGCAATAAATACATTTGGAATGTTTTTGGGGTTTACTTTTTTATCTGTATTCAAAATAAAAAGAGAAAGACAATTCTATATGTTTATTGCAAGCGGAGTTATTGCTTCCATGACAATGATTACAGTTTCAGTCTTCTTAAATATATATGTAATTTCAATTATGTTTTTTATTAATGGTTTTTGGCTAGCTATAATGGGATCGTTACTTCAACTAAGCATGCAAAATAGTGTGCCTTCAAATATAAGATCTAAAGTATTTGCATTTAAAAATACATTATCATATGCTTTAATGCCAATAGCAATGGTTCTTGCTGGTATACTTGCTGAAAAAATAAAAATAAATGCAATTATTTTTTGGGATTATGTAGCATTTCTAATATTATTTATATATCTTTCATTAGTACCAAGTGTTAAAGAAATAATTAATGCATAAGGGAAAAATAAATGGGTGGAATATATTAAAAAGAACTATACAAGAAGGAGCATGTAATATGAATATGTTTACTGAAAGGTTATATTTAAGAGAAGTTACTGAAAAGGATTATGATTTCATATCTGAATTAGAAACTAGTGATTTTATTCAAAAATTTGAATCAGATACTATACCTATAAAACAAGACATTGATAGGAAGTTTTTAAAAATGCTTGAATATATAAATGAAGTACCTAGGATTAAATATTATCTAATTATTACAAAACTACCTAATTTTCAACCAGTAGGAAAGTTAATATTTTGGGAGATAGATTCTTCTATTAGAGAATGGGAGATTGGTTGGGATGTCCACCCTAACTATGTGGGAAATGGGTATGCTCCAGAAGCCGCAAAAGCTTTACTTGAATTTGCATTTAATAATTTAGGAGTTCATAGAATACAAGCACTTTGCAATGATAAAAATACTAATTCTGAAAAAGTTATGATAAAAATAGGAATGAAAAAGGAAGGCACATGTAGAGGCGTTAGATTTTTAAATAATTCATGGTATGGAAGTCATATATATTCATTACTGGACAATGACTTTAAAAATTTAGAGGGTTAAATTCATAAAATATTGAGAACACCATAAGTTGATGTATTATTTTCAAGAAAGATTGATATAAATTCAGAAAAAGTAAACCATAGCTAAATTATAAATATAACCCATTAAACGTAAAATTAAGTTGAAAAATAGGAGGATAAAAAATGTTATATGTAATAAAAATACCTACAGCAACTAAGCTCCATGCAAGGTCTTGTAAAGACGATTGCCTGTATGGAGCAAAATAAAATCGTCTAAATAAAGAGACTTTGCATCAATGAATTTTTAACTAAATTTTAGTGAGGAGCAAAGTCAAAATGAAACAATTTAATAAAAAAATTATAACCGATTTAAAATACTTTTTAATTTTACTAGGTGGACAATCAATTTCTCAGCTTGGAAGTTCAATGACAAGTTTTGCATTGATGATTTGGGCATATCAAAATAAAGGCACCGTAATGTCAATCTCTATCCTTGGGGTGTGTACCTACTTACCATATATATTGGTAAGTGTTTTTGCCGGCACACTTATTGACAAGTGGAACAAAAAAGCTGTAATGCTTATTTCTGACAGTATTGCGGCGATATGTACCCTGTGCGTGTTAATCTTATATTGTTTAGGTATACTGAAAGTGTGGAACATATACATCATTAATACATTATTAGGAGTGATGAATGCTTTTCAGTCACCAACTTCTAATGTAGCAGTTACATTAATTGTACCAAAAGAACATTATAATAGAATAAGTGGATTGCAGTCCTTATGTAATTCCTTTATTACAATTTTCACACCTGTTTTTGCAACTGCAATTATTTCTTTCAGTGGTATTAAAGCTATATTAATTATTGATTTGATAACCTTTTCTAGTGCATTTAGTTCACTTTTGCTATTTATAAAAATTCCTAATAATAAAGAAGAAAATGATAGAACTAAAAGTTATAGTTTTTTTTATGATTTTAAAAAGGGATTTTCGTATCTGTTGCAAGAAAAGGGGATTTTATATTTGATAGTATTTATGTCTATCATTAATCTTTTAGCCTCAATGGCTGAAGGTAGTGTCTTGCCTGCAATGATTCTTTCACGTACAAATAATAACCGAGTATTACTTGGATTTGTTACCTCTGCAATTGGATTAGGAGGAATTGTTGGAGGGATTATAGTAACGATTATAAAACCCCCTAAGAGTAAGGTGAAAACAATTTTTAATTCCTGTGCTTTATCATTTTTATTAAGTGATGTTTTGTTAGGTGGTAGTCAAAATATATATGTTTGGATATTGGCAGCTTTTGCAGGTAATATTCCAATCCCATTTTTAAATGGAAGTGAAATGAGCATATTACGAACAAAAATTCCTGTAGATATACAAGGTAGAGTATTTTCAATAAGGAGCTCAGTTCAATTTAGCACTATACCTGTGGGATATTTATTAGGAGGTATTTTAAGTGACAAAGTATTTGAACCATTAATGCTCAAGTCTACACTTATGCAACAAACAGTGGGAAAAATAGTTGGTACAGGAAAAGGTTCTGGAATGGCAATGATTTTTTTAATTGTAGGAATTATAGGATGTTTACTTAGCATGATTTTTAAGAAGAGTACTAAAATTAAAGAACTAGATAAATAGATCCTTGTTATGAGTGCAAAGTTTAGATAGTATAATATGTAAACTTATAAAAATATGAATTTGTAAAATAGGTCGATGCAATGGTTATTAAAAATAATACTGTAAATACCGTATTATTCAAATGAATTTGCGGTATTTTTTATTCATGATTTTAAAATAACAGGAGGACGGAACAATAGATTGTAAAGAAATTATTAAGGCCTAAGGGAGAAAAATGAAATAATGTCTGGGTTTAATATTGCAGATGAAGATTATGAATGAATAATCTTGGATTATTGGTATGTAGAAAATAGAGTGAACATTCATTCTACTACGGATAATGTAAAATCCAAATTGGTTTTACATATATTTAAATATAAAATTATACTCAGTTAAATATCTACAATAGAATTATTTATTCTACAATGAACGAGGAGATACCTGTATGATTAAAAAAAATTTAAAAATTGCTAAAACTAAAAAAATAATAATTTTATTTTTTATAATAATTTTAAGTATAATAACTATTAAATTAGTAACTTCAAGTGATCAAAGTGGTAAAAGTGATAAAACATATATAATTAGTGGAGATGATAATGAGGAGGATAGTGTAAATAACACTGAAAATATAATAACTCTAAAAGAAGAATCTTTATTAGGAGAATGGGAATTTGATACCAATATACAAAATAAAGCTTATTCTAAGCCTAGTAAGATAAAGCTAAATTTCAAAAATAATTCTGATGTAATTACGGATATATATTTACTAGATCATGGGGATTATATAACTGGTTTAAGTGAGGATAAATATAAAATTGAAAAAAATAAAAATGGAGAAACCTCTATTAATATATTGTATAATATTGATCCTTCTATGAAAGATAAGATTGATCCTAAGTATGGTGATTATGCGTTTAAATTTATTATTAAAGAATTTGAGGAAAATAAAATAGATGTTGAATTTAAATATACTTCAAAAGAATCTAAAAAAGAAACGTTAGAAGGTTCATTAATTAAAATTAACAAAAGTAATTAATAGGAGGATATATACATGAAGATATTTTTTAAAGAGTTATTTATTAAACCTATAAATACTATATTTATGTGTTTAGGTTTAACTATAGCCATATATTGCTTATCTGCAGGTACCTGTCTCTTTACTACATTTTATAATTTATATAATGATAAAAATTATCTTTTAAAAGAAAGTTGTTCTGCAGAATTTATATTTAAAGAAAACATAAGCATTAACAATTTTATGAATAATATAGAACAAATAGATCCTAATGTTGGATTTATCACACCTAGATTTGATTTAGAAATAGAAAAAAATAGGACTGCTTATTTAATCGGATTGTATAATTACAAAGAGTTAAACAAAATACTTCCACTACTAGAAGGAAGATTTTTCACTGAAGAAGAAAGTATGTCAAGTGAAAAATTAGCTTTAGTTGGAGGTAATTTAGCAGACTTAATTTATATGAAAAATGATAAAAAGTATATAAAAATAGAAAAAGAAGAGTTTGAAGTTATAGGAACTATAGGTAGAAAAACTTTATCTTATTGGGGATTAAGAATTTTTACTCCTGTGAAATCCTTACCTAATGACATATATAATTCTGAGTACAACTCCATGGGGTTATTTTACCCAAAACGTATGTTACAAGAAAAAAATTATTTTTACGACTTAAAAAATAATTTTAGTAATAAAAATATAGAAAGCATAAAAATTAATGAATTATCAAAAGAAGATGGTATTGCTAGTAGGGTTTTTAATAATAATAAATCTATGTATATATCTTTAATATTTTCAATTTTATTGGCATTAATAAGTATACTTATCTTTTCAACTTTTTGGGCTGATGGATTAAAGAAAAATGTTGCTATAAAGAAAATTTTAGGTGCGGATAATTTATATATTTTTAAGCAATTAATATACCAAATGTTGATATTAGTAATTGTCTCATCAATAATAGCAGGTATTTTAAATCTTATAACATTAAATTTTTTAGAAAAATTAATGTTAGCTCAAATTAGTTTTGATTTAACTAATATTCTTAGTATAAGTATAGCTACTTTTGTGTTTGTTATTTTGAATTCTTTATGGATTTATAAAGATGTATTAAAATTTAATGTTACAAATTATATTAAATAGAATGAGGTATTAATATGAATATTAAATATTTTTTTCGGAATTTATATATGAGGAAAAAAATTATGCTGTTATTACTTTTTCAAGCTATAGTTTATATATTTCTTTTAATGAATTTATTTTCAATGGCTATGTTTAAAAGTAATTTCATCAAAAATTACAAAGAAAATTTCCCATTAGAAAATGGTGCTTATATAAAAGATGGAATAGATTCTGAAAAATTAGAAAAAGAAATAGAAAAAGTAAGGGAATTTATTAATTATGTAGAAAATAATAAAAATATTAAAAGTTATAGATTATCTGTAATTAAAAGATTAAGCACAGAAGAATTTAAGATAAATACTGATAAATTTAAACAACAATATAATATTGATATGAATTATAAAGATTTTATACCAGTTTATAAACTTAACTATGGTTATTATTCTGAAATTGAAAAACATATATACGGAAGTGGATTTAAAAAAGAAGATTTTGATAAAGATAATGAGGTTACTCCAGTAATTTTAGGAGAAATTTATAAAAAAGATTATAAACTTGGGGATATCATAGCAAATGATGATAAAAGTTTAAAATTTAAAGTAGTTGGATTTTTAAAGAAAAATATATTGTTTTTACATGGATCAAATCCTGCTCAAAGCACAGAGTCAAGTGAAAAAAGTTTTATTATTCCTTTAACTAAAACTTTTTTAAATGAAGAAAACTTTATGTTGCCCCACAGTATGAAAGACATGGTTTTTACCTTTAATGATGATTTGGACAATTCAACAGTAATAAAAGAAATTACAGATAAAGGTAAAGAGTTAGGTATGGATCTTGAAATAGATAATTTTTATGATTCTTTAAATATATTTCTTGAAGATATAGATGTTCAAATTCGTTTTGAAAGTATGAAAGTATTAATATATACTATATTGTCCTTTGGTGTTTTTACTATATCCTTTATATATTTAATTAATAATAGAAAGAGAGAAGTTGGTATTTTATATTCCTTAGGTGCTAGTAAAAAAAATATAATATTTATGTTTTCTTTAGATATGGTATTTGTTATTAGCATAGCTTATTTAATAAGTATTCCAATATATATGTATTTTGGACAAACCATTATTTTTTTCTTTATAAATGATTTTAATATAATAAATTTAGGGGTACCTTTTATAATAATGTTATTTATATCACTATTTTGTTTAGTTATTCCAATAAATAATATTATTAAACTAAAGCCAAACGAGCTTATAAGGGGGAAATAAATATGAATATAATAGAACTTAAAAATATAAAAAAAATTTACGGTAAAAATAGTGCTGAAACTATAGCACTAAAAAACATAAATTTATCTATAAAAAAAGGAGAAATGATAGCTATAATGGGTCCATCTGGTTGTGGAAAAAGCACATTATTAAATATTATAGGATGCATAGATGTTCCTAATAACGGTACTTATTCTCTAAATGGACAGGAAATAAATAAATTAAACTTTAATAAACTTGCTAAAATAAGAAATAAGAATATTTCATTTGTATTTCAGGAATTTGCATTGTTAAAAGAATTTTCTGTATTGGATAATGTTATATTACCTTTAAATTTTAGAAAAATGACATTTAAAGAAAAAAGGTTATCGGCCTTAAAATATCTAAAAAAATTACAAATTGAAGATTTGGCTAATAAAAAAGTAATAAATTTATCAGGTGGGCAACAACAAAGAGTAGCCATTGCAAGAAGCCTTGTACAAGAAAGTGAACTAATATTAGCGGATGAACCTACAGGTGCATTAGATCAAGAAAATGGTAAAAATATAATGAGTATATTAAAAAATCTTAATAAGGATGAAGGAAAAACTATAATAATAGTAACTCATGATATGAACATAGCAAAGTATTGCGATAAGATTATTAATATGAGAGATGGAGTTATACTTTAAACCACGCAAAAGGTAGTGGTATTACAGTTAGTAGCCATTAGAGAAAATTAATATAATACTTATTAAATCCATAATATCGAATACAGTCCTGATTTTTACAAAGAAGGATTTAGAACTTTAACAGAGTTTGGCATATATGCATCTAAAAAATCTACTGCTATCTGAAGAAAACCTGATGGTAGTGGAATTGTGTACAAATGGATTGAAAGGGATAGTGGGGAAGTAGATATTCTTACAAAATTAGATTCTATCTCTGTAACTAAGGAAAATAAAACTAAGGTTGATTATTATGTTTTTGATGAATTTGAAGTTCATTTAAATCGAATACCACCTAACTCTAAACAAGAATGGCATTTACATAAAATAATAGAAGAAGTATTGGTGGTTACTGAAGGACAAAATGAATAATACGGTATTGTAAAGTAAGAATTTTATATAATAATTTAGAAAATATGTTATAGTTTTCTTGAAAAATAGATAGGATTCGCAAAGTTTTGCAAATTAGTATATGTAGAAAAGGGGGATACTTATGATAGATTTATTTTTAGCTAAACCAAATAAGGAATATCAAAAGAGTTTTGAAGAGTATGTGATAGCATATAAAAAAGAAGGTGATGATTTTTATTTCAATCTATATAAAAAAGGATTAGATAACTTTAATGAATATTTAAACTACTTACACAATTATTCTAAAGGAATAGATTTACCTCAAGGAGAGGTTATAACTTCAAACTTTTGGTTAATTCATAATAATAAAGTAGTAGGAGTAGTACGAATTAGACACCAAGAAGTAGAGTATTCTGGTCATATAGGTTATGATGTATCACCATGTTGTAGAAATAAAGGTTATGGTACTGAGATCCTTAAATTAGCACTGAAAGAGGCTGTGAAAATAGGAATAAAAGAGGCAATAGTGACTTGTAACATAGATAATGTATCTTCAAAAAAAATTATAGAAAAGAATAATGGGAAATTATTGGAAGCTATTTTTGATGAAGAAGAAAATGAAAATCTATATAAATATAGTATTGCAACATCTAATGACAAATTATAGTATACCGATTTTAGAGTAACAGCAGAACTATCATTTAGTTTCAGATAAAACTATAAAAGAAAGGGGAAAAGGAGTGGAATATATTATAAAAGAAATGAATTATGAAAAAGCAAAGCAAATTTCCAAATGGGAGTTTATGATGATAAAGGTCCTACTGATATTGGTTTAGGTATAAATCCTAAATTGTGTAGTCAGGGTTTAGGGTTTGATTTTTTAAGTAAAGGTTTAGAATTTGCTAGGAATGAAGGATATACAAATGGATTTCGTTTGACAGTAGCAACTTTCAATAATCGTGCAATAAAGGTATATGAAAGAGTAGGATTTAAAAGGGTTAATTCATTTAATAGAATATTAGAAATGGGAAAAACAGAATTTTCAGTTATGAATTTGTGATAATAATAAAAAAGTTTATTTAAACTATATTATACTCAATAATTCAAGAGGTTGTTATCCTAATAATTTAAAATGAGGAGTAGAAAGTAGGGGTTGTATTGAAATTGAAATTTGAAAGAGCCTCTTTAGAATATACATGTAAATCAATTTCAGAATTTTTTTATGAAGAACAAAGTAAAGATTTTCAAGAGTATATTTGTGAAATTTATACTTCTTTTGATATGGAGAAGATAAAGAACATGGACATACAAGAGAAGCTAAATTATATAAAACAAAATCTTAAAGATTTATATGAAAATGAAGCAGAGAATATAAATAAGAAGATAAATGAATACCAAAAAGAATGGAATAAGATTAGCACTGAAATATTAAAATGTTACAAATCAATATTTAGTATAGATGTTGATGAGATTTTTGGAGACATTATAGTACAAGTTGGACTTAATCCAATTTGTCCAAGATATCTTAATGAACATAAATTTGATTGCTTTTATAAGTTAAATGCTCAAAGTGCTATGGAAAATACAATACATGAATTAACTCATTTTGTATGGTTTGAAGTTTGGAAACAGGTATTTAAGAATTCAGATGAACAATACTTTGAATACCCACATCTTATATGGTTATTTAGTGAAATTGCAATTGACCCAATTCTTAGAGATCATAGGCTTAAAAAGTATTGTAAATTAGAAAAACCTGCATATGATTATTTTTATAATATAGAAATAAATAATAGCTATCTTATTGAAGAAATTCGTAGTCTTTATACAGAAAATACATTAGAGGACTTTATGAAAAAGGGATTGGATTATTGTGAAAAATATAGGGATATATTAAAGAAATATATTTAGGATGAGCTATAATCAATAATCTAAGTGTTTTAAGCTACAGATAAATATTATATTAAACTGTAGCTTAAATTTATTATATTGGTATTACTTAACAACAATGCCCATAAGTCTGGTTAAATCCAGACCTTGTAATGGAGTAACTATAGCTCCAGAAACATCATTTATTTCAATATTAATTCCAGAAATATCACAAGTAGTAAGATCCATTTTTGACAAAGAAGTTTTATTAAAATATGAATTACTGAAATCTGTATTATTAAAGGCTGTTTTATCAAGTCTAACTTCTTGAAAAACAGATTCTTGAACATTAGATTCCACTATATTCACACTATTAATTTTAGAAAAAGAGAAATTTATATATTTTCCTAAAATATTATGGAACAATACATTTTTTATATTACTGTCATCAAATTTGCAACCTAAAAGTTTACAGTTAATAAATTCAACTCTATGAATGCTTCCACTATTAAATGAAGTGTTAGATAAATCACAGTTCTCAAATCTTGCATCTAGTAAATCTATGTTTTGAAAGTTACAATTTTTAAATATTATATTTTTAAATATGCAAGAATCAATGGTAAATCCAACGTCGGATTTGCCATCTATTGTAGCATTTTCAATAAGTTTATTTTGAATTTTTTCGGCAATTAGTATTTCCTCAAAAATATCATTCACTTCTTCAAATTCATCTATAAATTTAGGTTTTTGTATTTTAATTAATTTGCTCATAAATCTATGTTTAATAAGAGAAAGATATATATTTACTAAACTCCTATTAAAAGTTCACCTCTTCTCATTTTATACTTTGTAATTAATAAATCCAGTTAATTTAAATGAAGTTTATAAGAGCTTATCCAGTAGAATAACAAAATGGCATACATAGGCAACTTAAAAAGAGGTAGTAGCAATTATGTTACTCAGATAATCTTATAAATTATTTCATAGTTAAAAGATAATAATTCACAAATAACTATATAATAATATTGGATTTTTTTAACTAAATTTTATTATAGCATAGTTGAGTTAAAGATATAATAATTAAATTTAATTAAGGCAAGTACACTTATAGTAGATTAATTGTTCAAAAATTTTTCTTTGGGTATAATATAATTAAGAATTAGCTGGAGGAATTTATATGAAAAAAAATGCATCACAAAGAGAATACAAGAAATTAAGTAGTCAAATAAATCAGATAGAAGAAATTGTTCACAATTCAAAACCAGGAGCATTAATTGAGCATGAATCTTCCATAAGAAAAAAACTAATACAATTAAAAGAAATGGAAAAAGAAGGCTTTAAGGGCTTTAATGATGTAAATGAAAGATATGAAGAATTATTAGAGTATGCATCAAAAAAGCTTTTAGATGATTATAATAGAAAGAATGATACTGATTTTGATTTTTATGATGTAGTAAGAGATAACTATAATGTATTTTTAAACTCAGGATTAATGACGGTTCTTACTAAGAAACATATACCGGAATTAATTGCTAAAAAATTTGAAGAAACCTTCCCAAGTAACCCAAAAGATGAGTATAGAAAAGCTAGAGCAATGAGAAGAAAGTTTTATATTCATTTAGGAGATACAAATACAGGAAAAACTTATACAGCAATGGAAAGGCTTAAGAGTGCTATAAATGGAATATATCTATCTCCTCTTAGAATACTTGCATTAGAAAACTATGAAAGATTAAATAATCAGGGAGCAATATGTAATTTATTAACTGGTGAAGAGGAAATAAGACATAATGAAGCAACACATGTATCTTGCACTATAGAAAAGGGAGATATAAAAAAGGAATATGATGTAGCTGTTATTGATGAGATTCAGATGATAAAGGATGATCAAAGGGGAGCAGCATGGAGTAGAGCAGTACTTGGGTTGTGTGCAAAAGAAATACACATTTGTGGAGCTTTAAATGCAAAGGATATTTTAATTAAGATTATAGAAGACTGCAATGATGATTATGAAATCATAGAGTATAAGAGAAATGTTCCTCTTAAGGTGCAATATGAAAACTTTAATTATAAAAATGCTGAAGAGGGAGATGCAATAGTTGTATTTTCTAAAAAAAGAGTATTATCTCTTGCTCAGCATTATTCGGAACTTGGAATTAAGGCAAGTATTATATATGGAGATTTACCACCAGAAGTTAGAAAAAAACAATATGAGCAGTTTATAAATAAAGAAACAAAAATTCTTATATCAACAGATGCTATTGGTATGGGAGTTAACTTACCTATTAGACGAATTATCTTTTTAGATATAAAGAAGTTTGATGGAGAGGAAGTAAGATATTTAACATCCCAAGAGGTTAAACAAATAGCTGGAAGAGCAGGAAGAAAAGGAATATACGATATTGGATATGTTGCATCAATAGGTGGAAATGCAAAATTTATTGATGAAAGACTAGAAGAAACTGATAGAACCGTAAAGGAAGCTGTAATTGGCCCATCAGAGGCAATACTTAAAATACAAAGTCTTCCTTTAAATGAGAAGCTTGCTTTGTGGAGCACTAGAGAAGAGGTTTTAGACTATTATAGCAAAATGGATATAAATGAATATTTAATAATACTAGATAAAGTTAAGAAATATAAATTAAAAGAACAAGTACAATGGGACTTATTAAAGATTCCTTTTGATGTTTCTAAGGAAGAACTTATGGAAACCTTTATAAACTATGTAGAAGAACTATTTGTAAGAAAAAATGACACAATTCCAATATCAGAGTGTTATACAGGAAACCTTGAAGATTTAGAAAATTATTATCAAAAAATAAATATGTATTATTCATTCTGCAAGAGTTTTAAGCTAGACTTTGATGTTCAATGGATTTATGACGAGAGGTTAAAGGTTAGCGATGATATAAATGAAATTCTTTTAGAAATATAATTTACAAGTTACAAGTTACAAGTTGTAAGTGACAGGTGACAAATTAGGGATGAAGTCTTATTAAGAACATTTCACAATATTTAAGTTTTCAAATAAGTGAATTATCTAAAGAAAAAATAGGGCTAAGAATTAGCAAACTATATGACGAACAGTTAGTATTATTGGTATAAAAAACTTTGTGTAGCCATCTAGTTTGTGTTGCTTAGTCTTCTTTTTATATAATAGATGAACATTCTCATAATAATAAAATTATGTAATGAAAATAGAATGATAAGCGTTAGTAAACTATCAGATGAATCGTAAGCATTCTTAGTGAAAAAAGCATTGCTTCCGTTAAGAATTTCAATTGTTTGAAGCGAAGCAAGTTATTGAAATTTAGGAAGTAATGCTTTTTTACTGTAGAATACTAGGTGAAATCTGCTTGTTTACGGTGCTTATCATTCTATTTTCATATTTAGATGAATTTCCTTGTTTACATGAATTTAAATATTATTTATAGATGCTTTAGCATCTTCAATTTCATCTTTAGTGATATTTTTTGATTTAAGAGTTTCATCATCTATAAGAAGCATTTTATTATATAAATCCAAGGCCATTGGTTTATATGAAGAATCTTCATCAAGAATTTCAAAAATAAGTTCATCAACTTGTTCAAAGTCAGTATCCTTAAAGAATACTTGAACTAAATCTTTTTTTAAATCTGTAGAGATTTCATAATCCATAAGTGTATTAGATGCCTTTAATAAATAATCTTTATATGGTTTAAGTAAAGTTTCCTTATCTTCTAAATATACATCTTTTAATATAGAAAAACCCTTAACAAGTTTATTAAAGGATTCAATATCACCACTGTTATTTATATACCATTCTTGAATAAATAGAATCCCAAGTATACAGGTTTTACTATAATCTTTAAGTCTATTATGTACAAGTAAAGTATCAAGTTCACTCATAGGTAAACTATATAATGTTTCACAGTCAAATCCTAGGTATTGTTTATATAATTCATCTATATTTTTAGTGAAATCTTCTTTACTTTTTAAAATGTTTTCTAATGAAAGCAAAAATTCCTCTGCAAGCTTATGATTAAAGTCATTTTTTAACACGAAAATACGCCTCCTTATTTTAAACATATGTTAAATTATAACACAATGGATTGTTAAATGGAGTAAAAGTTAAAAAATAAAAAACAGGCACAAATTTTATTTTAGTGCCTGTTTAACTTTAATATAGATATATTTAGATTTGTTTCTTTGAATGTTTTTCTTTAATAAAGTAACCAATAAGATAAACTAAATAAAAACCCCCAAATGACATTAGCCCTAGAATTAATAGATTAGGAGGATTTAAGTGGGAAAATGAATATACTAAAAACATGGATATAACAAGACATATTGCAGAAGCAATGGCTTTTGAAAAACTGTTTATATATATATTTGAAGTAGTATTCAAACAAGATCACCTCCTAAATAGTATATAGAATATTCTTGCAATTGATTATAATAAATGTTGCTGCATATTTGTAGTTATTACAATTCTGTCGTTATTATAAATTTTTAAACTATGAACACCAGTATCTCCAGTTGAAAAATGGACTTTACTATCCATAGGTAATTTTAAAAAACTCTTAAGTAATTGGGATATTAAGCTTCCATGAGATACAATTAATAATTTCTTGTCAACATTATCTTTCTTTACGTTTCCTACTAGTTCAGCTAAAAATTCCTCAGCCCTGGCTCTTAAATCAATAAGGGATTCACCTTTTTCTATTCTTTCATAATACTTTCTTCCACCTTCTGGAATAGGATATTTTTTATCTGCCTCTTCTTTTAATAAACCATCTATAACACCTTTATTATATTCCATTAGTCTATCGTCAAGTGAAATATCAAGATTAAGTTTATTTCCTATAATTTTTGCAGTTTCAGAGGCTCTACTTAATGGGCTACTAACTATTTTATCAAACTTATATTTAGTAGATAGCCAATCAGCAAGTTTTTGTGCTTGATCCTTTCCTAGTTGTGTTAATGGTAAATCAGCTCGTCCCTCAAACCTGTTTTCGATATCTCCAACAGATTGACCATGTCTAACTATTATTAATTCAATCATTCTAAACTCCCCCATAATACGTAATATTTTTAGTGGATATAGTTTAATTGTAAATACTGATCATATATAATTATATCACATTAAGGTAATTTATGGGCGACTATATTAATAATTATGTCTTTTGTCTGACAATACAAGAATTAACGTTGCTATAGGTCCAATGAATAAGGATAGTATAAACCAATTAAGACTAGATTTGTTTTTTGAGTAACACCGGCATTATTTTAAAAAGTATTTGAAAAAAAGTTATATTTGTTATATGTTATATATAACAAATATAATATGTAAAATTAATTTTAAATTTGAACAAAGGATAGATAGTAACTTAAGAATATGGATAGGGACGTGATAGGATTTGATAAAAATAAACTTTGAAAGTGAAACTCCAATTTACGAACAACTTAAAAATGAAATTATAAAGGAAATTGCAAAAGGGAGTCTTAAAGATGGAGATTCTCTACCTTCTATAAGACAACTTAGTAGTGACTTAGAAGTTAATCTTCATACAGTTAATAAGACCTATAATATCTTGAAAGATGAGGGATATTTAATAATAGACAGAAGAAAAGGAGCAATGGTAGCTTTAAACAATAATAGCAAAGAAAAATTTGAAGGTGAAGAAAAAGAAGCACTAGAGGTTTTAATTGCCAAAAGTTTATGTAAGGGATATAAGAAAGAGGAATTTTTAAAAAAAATAGAAGAAGCATATAAAAATTTTAATAAGTAGGTGATAATATGGTAGTTTTAATTATTATAAGTATGTTTATTGCACTTATGTATTTAGCGATTGGCTTAGGAATTCAAGCAATGAGTTCAAATGCAGTATTCTTTGGGGTTAGAATCCCTTTAGGGTATGAAAAGAGAGAAGATTTAAAAAAAGAAAAGAAAAAATATTCTAAATTGTGGTTTATTCTCTGGTTAATATCTTCAATAATATTAATTGGATCTCAATTTATTTTACCAGAAGAGTATTTACCAATTAATTTTATGATTTTAACTTTTGGTCAATTAATATTGATGCAATTATGTTTTTATAGAACATTTAAGAGAGTTAAGGAAATAAAGAAAAAAGAGAATTGGAAAGAATTATTAACTCCTAAAAATGTAGTTTATACAGATTTGAAGTTTAGAAGTCAGGTAGATAAGGGAATAAGTAAGAAGTTGATTATAATACCTTGGATAATGTTTGTAATTAATGTTCTTATATCTTTTATAAATGTAAAAGAAGCAGATTTTTTATTAGTTGGGGTTCATTTTGTTTTACTTTTAATGATGCAGTTTTCTTTTAAATCAGTTATAGAAGGGAAAGTTAATTTTAATGGAGGAGAAGTGGAAACTCTAAAAAAATCCGCATTAAACACAAGAGTTTTCTCGGGAAAGCTTCTTTGGATATCAGCTATTTTTTTGTCAATATTATTTATAGCTATAAATTTAGTGTTAATGTCAGTAATCTCTGAAAATATGTGTGGATTTATTATTATAGGAGCTATACTGGGGGACATACTAATAAGTGTTTCAGTAATCATAATGACAATGTTTATAAGAAAGAGGGAAAAGGAATTATCAGAAAATGTAAATGAAGAAGGAAAAGTAATAATTAATAGAGATGATGATGAAAATTATTTAATGGGAATGATTTATTATAATCCTAACGATTCAGCATTATTTGTTGATAAAAGGGTTGGAATAGGTACAACAGTAAACATGGCCCATGTTGGTGGAAAAATAATTATGGGTATAACTGCCTTAATAATAGGAGCCTGTTTTGCAGTATGCTTTTATGCACCTAAATCTGCTAATGCAGAAGTAAGTAAAACAGAAACATCTATTAAAATGAGTGGACTTTATTCTGATGAAATAGATTTTAGTAATATTGAAAAAGTAGAATTAATGGACAAGGTTCCCAGGATAAAACTTAAGAAAAATGGAGCAAGTATTGGTAAAAAGCATGTTGGCTATTATAGATTAGAAGGAATAAGTAGTGCAAAGCTTTATTTAGATGATGGTACAAAGAAATGTATTCATATAACTACTAAGGATGGAAAAGAAATATTTATAAACTATGAAGATGAATCTAAAACAGAAAATTTATATGATGAAGTTAAATCTAGCGTTAAATGAATAATTTTATATAAGTATCAAATACTAACTATTATTAAATAGTAGAGGGAGAGTTTTTATGAATAAAGTAAGCAATAATCCCCAAAATATTAGTGAGTATTTAAAATCTTATTGGATAATGTCAACAAAAGAAACAGAGTTGATATTACCTGTACTCATGTTGGGTGTGAACTAAAGTGGAATGATGCAGAAAAATCATGGGATTGTGCCTGCCATGGCTCAAGGTTTACGGAAGGTACAAATAAAATAGATCTTAATTTGTAGTCTTAATTTTCATAACCGTTATAATAATATTAAATTAAATAAAAAATGGTAAAAAAGCAATAAGATGTTTTAGATGTATAAATATACCATAAACTTTATAAAAAACAAGTCGGTATTAAAATACTTAGGATAACTAGAAAAAAGAAAGAAAAATTAAAACAGGGTAGCGAATAAGTTACCTTATTTTTACTTACACAAAAATTCATATGAAATTAAACAGTTATAGTTCTGAGAATAATATAAATCATAGGAACAAATTATAAAAGGAATCATTAGTATAAAAAACACTTAGAGAACTAATATATAATAAAAATTTTACCATTAAACAATACTTATATAAAAGAAGGTATAAAATATGTATAATAATAAGAACTCTAGGTTCAGAGAAGATTATTTTTTTACTTTTAATGCAAGAATTAAGCATAATATTACAACACAAGAAACAAGCAAAGTACTATTAACTATTTCAGAGCTATTAACTTAAAGGGCATATAAAGAATTGAAGTTAATTAGAGATTTTTATGAAAAAGATGCTAGATTACTTGCAAAAGATCTTTTAGGAAAGGTACTGGTTCACAAGATAGATGATATTTTACTTAAAGGAAAAATTATAGAAACGGAAGCTTATATAGGTACCATAGATAAGGCATCACATGCCTATGGAGGTAGAATGACACAAAGAGTTGCTCCACTTTATGGTCCTGCCGGAACAGTTTATGTGTATTTTGTATATGGAATGCATTATTGTTTTAATATAGTAGCAAGACAGGAAGGAATGGCAGAAGGTGTACTAATCAGGGCACTAGAACCTTTATATAATGTAGATTATATGTCACAAGCAAGATTTAATAAAAATTATTGTGAATTGACAAAAACTCAAATGAAAAATCTTACTAATGGACCTGCAAAACTTTGTGCTGCTATGAAAATTGGTAAGAACAACAATTGGCAAAATGTAATAGAAAATGATGAATTATATTTAGAAGAACCTAATTATAGTGATACCTTAGATTTAAAGGACATAGTAGTAACTAAACGTATAGGTATTGATTACGCAGAAGAAGCCATAGATTTTCCTTGGAGATTTTATATTAAAGGTAATAATTGGGTCTCTAGATTGTAAGTATAAAGTATGTTAACGAAGAAGAGGCAAGAAGAATGCAAGACTAAGTCAACCAATGGATTCAATTTTATTAGCCCTCTCTTTTCGGTTTTGATGAATTTTCTTGTGAATTTTACATTAAATTGAATATAATTGTAATATGATGAAATATTTGACTAAAATAATATTGATTTAAAATATAAAACAATGTTATTTTCGGTAAAAATATGTGATATAATTATCCCGAAGATATATATAGGATACAATTAGTTTGTAATTTAATGGAGAATACACTTAAGATTTCTTAGTGTAGGAAAGTAAGAGGAGTGAAGACATGGAAAGTATTAATGACAATCCACAAGAGTACGGTCAGCTTGGAGTCATTGCATTAGAATCATCTAAAGAATTAGGTAAAAAAGTTGATGAGCACCTAAAGAAAAAAAGAGGTCTTAATCCAGAGGATTCTTATCTTGTTCCAATTAAGGAAATTCGTTTTTCTAATGGAGAAGGTAAAGTTCAAATTGAGCAAACAGTAAGAGGAAAAGATATATACATAGTTTGCGATGTTGGGAATTATAGTTGTACATATGAATTATTCGGATATGAAAATCATAAAGGACCGGATGAACATTTTCAAGATATAAAGAGAGTTCTTTCAGCAATTGGTGGTAAGGCAAGAAGAATAACAGTTGTTATGCCATTATTATATGCTTCAAGACAGCATAGACGTAAGGGTAGAGAATCCTTAGACTGTGCGCTAGCACTTCAAGAACTTGAAAGATTAGGAGTAGAGGAAATCATAACATTTGATGTCCATGATCCTAATATACAAAATGCTGTACCTTTAGTATCATTTACAAATCTTTACCCAACATATGATATTGTTAAACATCTAATAACTGAAGATAAAAACTTATTTCTAGATAAATCAAGTATGGTTGTCATAAGCCCTGATACAGGAGCTATGGATAGAGCTATATATTACTCTAGCATTTTAGGTTGTGATGTAGGACTTTTCTATAAGAGAAGAGATCACTCAGTTGTTGTTAATGGTAAAAATCCAATAGTTCAACATGAGTACATTGGTAAAAACATAGAAGGTTTAAATGTTTTAATAGTAGATGATATGATAGCTTCAGGGGAATCAGTTTTTGATATTGTTGTTGAACTTAAAAAGAGAAAAGCAAAAAATATTTATGTTGCAGCAACATTTGGATTCTTTACTGAAGGACCAAAAAAATTCCAAAAGCTTTATGATGATGGAATGATAAGTAAAGTTTATTGTACTAATTTAACTTATGTACCAGATAAGGTTAAGAATGCTGAGTGGTTTAAATTAGTAGATATATCTAACTTTATTTCAGCTGTAATCAATAATCTTAACCACGATGTTACTATATCTAATTTAAGAGATGCTACAGAGGGAATAAAAACTCTTTTAAAAGAAATGAATAACTAAAATAACATATTTATGTATCTTTAACAGGGGAGGGTTTTCTTCTCCTGTTATTTATTTTTGTATTATTAATTTAGCGTCATATTTAGAGGTAATTTGATTAAAAGGGATACATTATCATAGTAATGAAATCATAAATTAAGAATATATTACAATATTTAAATTGAGTTTATGATATGATACTTTGAAATAATAGTAAATTTCATTAAAAACTAATAATGTATAACTTATTTATAGATACAAAAACAGATAGGGGAGAAACTATAGTTATAAGGCACATTCAAAAAAATAACAAGTCAGTATGCTAGTCTATTTTGTGCCATACTGCGTCAGCGATGTTAGCCCATAGCCTATGCTATGAACTAATATCACTTCCTTGTCTGACACAAAATATACATGGCATCTTGGACTTGTTATTTTTTTTCATCTGCCTAAGGAGTGTGTTAAAGTGGATTTTTATATTAAACCTGTAAATGTGGAAAATTGGAGAGAAGTTATAAGTTTATCAGTTAATGAGAATCAAAAATCTTTTATAGAGACCAATGCTTTTTCAATAGCTGAAAGTAAGTTTTATACTTATTGGAATCCTTCGGCATTGTATTATGGAGAAGAATTAATAGGTTTTGCTATGTATGGACATGTACCACAAGAAAATAGGGTTTGGCTAGATAGATTTATGATAGATAAAAGTTGTCAAGGAAGAGGATATGGAAAAGGTGTTTTGATTTGTTTAATTAATCATATAGTTAACAAATATAAATGTAATGAAATATACTTAAGTATATTTGAGGAAAATAAGCTTGCTTTAAAATTATATAAAGATTTTGGATTTTATGTTAATGGAGAGATAGATTATGGTGGAGAAACGGTAATGGTATTAAATATAGAGAAATGAAACTGAGTTTTCTGAATAATTAATAATTAATATATTGAATGTTTGTTGTAAATACTGTAAAATTTAAATATATTTATTTCATGACTATTAGATTCTTATTGATATTATAAGTATCATTTTAGTGTTAAAACAGATTTTGTAGTTATGGATAAAGAAAGATATTCCTCTTAAGTTTGATATAAAATTAAACTATATAAAGGAGATATTTATAATTTTATATAACATTTTAGATTTATATTTAGCTATATGGAGAGGTTTACAAAAATATTTATGAAAGGAAGTGTTGTTTTATGCTTAATAGATATGAAGTATTTGAAATAGAGAGTGTAATTGTTTGGGAGGTAGAGGCAGATTAATTAGTATCTCTTATACCTCCCAATAGGTATTATGTAAGTTTACAATACGGGAGGAAAATAAATTTGAATAAAATAGATTTATATAGTTTAGGACTAAGTGAAAGATATACACAAGAGGCTACTATGTATGGAGAAAATTTGTACATTGGAAGGGTTTCAGTTCAATATAAGGATATGTACAAAGTTATTACGGAGAATGGAGAGATATTTGCTGAGGTTTCTGGTAAACTGGGATATTCTTTAATAAGTCTTACAGACTATCCAGCTGTTGGAGATTGGGTTTTAGTAGATAGAATTATAGACAATAATGGTAATGCAATAATTCATCATGTTCTTAGGAGAAAAAGCTTTATTGAAAGAAAAGTTGCTGGAAATAGAAGTGATGGTCAAGTAATTGCAGCAAATGTTGATACTGTATTTATTTGTATGTCTTTAAATAGTGATTTTAATATTCGTAGATTAGAAAGATATATATCTATGGTATATGATAGTATGGCAAATCCTGTTATAGTGCTGACTAAGGCGGATTTATGTGATAATATAGATGATAAAATTTTAGAAATTCAAGAAGTAGCCATTGCAATGGATATATTAGTTACAAGTAGTATGGCTAATGAAGGTTATTTAGATATAATCAAGTATATTGATAAGGGAAAAACAGTAGCTTTTATTGGATCTTCAGGGGTTGGTAAGTCAACACTTATAAATAAAATTATGGGTGAGGAAGTTTTGAAAACCAATGGAATAAGGAATGATGATAAAGGAAAGCATACCACAACTCATAGACAATTGTTGTTAATTCCTAATGGTGGGGCTATAGTTGATACTCCAGGAATGAAGGAAATTGGAATTATAAGTGGTGATTTGGAAAAATCCTTTAGTGATATAGATGATTTAGCAAGACAATGCAAATTTTCAGATTGTCAGCATAAAAATGAACCTAAATGTGCAGTAAGACAGGCAATAGAAGATGGAATAATAGATGCAGGAAGATTAGAAAGCTATAGAAAGTTCCAAAAAGAAATTAAATATAACGACCTTAGAGCCAAACAAAAAGAAAGAGAAAAAATAAGTAAAATGTTTGGAAGTATGGGGCAAATGAAACAAGCTATAAGATATGCTAAAGAAAAAAATGAAAGAAGATAATTATTATAGATTATATGGTTTTTGGAAGAGGCTTTAATGTAGTGTCAAGACTATAGAGATGGTAAAGGGAGGAGTTATTTTCCTCCCTTTTATACATGTAAGATTATAAATCCAATTCTACTTTTAAATTTATCGTCTGCAATATTCCATAATTTTACACTATGGAGGATAACAGGTAGGATACTTCTAGATTAACTTAGATAATAGTCAAGTAAGGTATATAATACTTTAAAAGATTTTACTATTAAACTTGTCATAAACAGTGAGCATATGAGGCTCATTACAATGAAAATGAAGTTCATTTAATGGTATCCATTTAACTCCACTGTTTTCATCTTCTTTTATCATAAGTATGTCATTTTCATCAGCTTCTAAAAGATAAGCAATGGATAAATGTAAATGAGATGATACATATTTGCCTCTTTTAAAATGTCCATTTACAGGAAGTATATCTAAGGAAAAAATGCGAGAATCTATAGGGGTTATATGTTTAACACCAGTTTCTTCTTTTGCTTCCTTAATTGCTACATGAAGTAAATCAACATCACCATCAGCATGACCACCAGTCCAAGCCCAAGATTTATAAATGTTATGATGTATCATTAAAGTTTTATCTTTTGCTTTGTTTACAATATAACCTGAACTTGTTATATGCATAAAAATATTTTCTCTAGTTAGTATATTATCATATTTGTTTATAGCTTCTAATATAAAGTTTTTATCACATTCTTCTTGTTCATTACATGGAATATATGATTTTATTTCTTCAATCCAGTTCATAATACTAGTCCTTTCATATGTAAATTTTAGATATATAATAGAGTTTACTATATTGAGTAATTGATTACAAATATGGTGGAACTGATTAGCAAGTGATAAGGGTTGTATATTATATAAAGAAAATATTTTTTATGATAGAATGGTATTGAAACTTATAGATTTATAATATTTTGAAAGTTGGTGAGTTGGATGAATATAGCTGAAATCAAAAATGACATTATAAATAAGTTGAATTCAGAGTATTTCTTTGAATTTATTGATAAATTTAATATAAATAGCGTTATGCTATTTGGGAGTATCTGTACTGAGGATTTTAATGAATTATCGGATGTAGACATAGCTATATTAGGTGAAAATAAACTTCCTTTAGATAATATTTTGGATATAGAATTATTTTTGGAAGAACTTTTAAAGAGGGATATAGATGTGGTAGATTTAAAAAGTAATAGTCTTGATATGTTTGTAAAGATTAATATTTTAAATACAGGAAAAGTATTACATACAACAGATGAAAATAAATTATTTGAAAGATTTTGTGATGATATTAATAGAATTTATATAGAAAATGCAGACTTTATGTATTTCAGAAGGAGAGATGTATTATCATGAACAATGAGCGATTATTAAAAATAATAGAAGATATACAAGAATGTAAAGTAGATATAGATGAATGTTTAGAAGTGTTAGATAAATATAAAGAAAATGATTTAATGATAAAATTAGCAAAATCAAGTTTAAGGCAATTGTTTGTTAGTTTTCACACTATATTAGAAGACTTCTGCTCAATTATTTTAAAGGAACTAAAAAAATTTAAAATAGGTATAACATTAAGCGATAGCTTAAAGCTTTTAAAGAACAATAATGTTATTGATAACGATATGTATATATTTCTAGAAAAATCAAGGTTAATAAGAAATAGAATTTCTCATAGATATAAAGAACCAAGCCACGAAGAATTACATGAGCATATAGTAAAATACAAATCTAATATTACAAAACTAATTTCAATAGCAAAAGGATATATAGATTAACTTAAAAGGAGGAAGTTTTGTCCTTCTTTTAATAGAAAAATAGTTGAGGCAACTGAAAAAGTTAATTTTCTTGAAAAAACACAACGAAACCATGGGGTTTACAAGGCGTAATTTTAGAAAAAATAAAATTTTTTCAGTGGCCTCATTTACTTTTTCCTATTGATCTTTTATTTGTTATACCAATACCCGTTAAAATTATACTTAATATAAAGTATATTGTTGTAGAAATGTCAATTACATAATTATAAAATTAATTAAAAAATATGATATAATTATAAGCATATGTTAACAAAAGAAGGGAAATATGCAAATGAATTATTTAAAAAGAAAGTTATACAAAATCTTCAGAGAAAAGTTTATTTTACAACCAGCTTTTGAAGAAGCACAAAAAGACAAACAAGGTAATGGAATAATTAAAAAATCTAAAGTCATATCAATATCAGGTATGATATTTTCTAGTATGTTTATAATAGGGAGTATATTAGTAAGAGAAGATTTTAATGATAATTTTGAACTTTTAGTCCTTTTAGTAACAATGTCAATAATATTTCTAATATTAAGTCTTGTAGCTGCAACTTCTAAAGTTATATATAATACTGAAGGTATAACATCACACAGATTAGGTTTTAAAAGGCATTTATATTATAATTCTATAACTTCTGTGAATTATTCAAGAATTTTTGGGGGGAGTATTGTTTTAAAAGGTGTCGGCATTAAGATAATTGTTACATTTGAAAATAAAGGCTTTATAGACTTTTTTCAGGTTTTAAAGAATCATTTTGGGGATGAAAAAGTTAAGGATATTGAAATGAAATTGAAAGCTTGGAGAAATCAATAAATTAAGTTATATAAATATCGTATTATTCGGAAATGAATTTTACAGTGTTTTTATATGTATAGACATAAAGTTAATGACAAGCTATTCATTATAGACATATGTTGTAAGAATGGAGAGGTCTGTTTGGGGTAAATAGATATGCTCTTCATAGATTATTGGCTCAATTTAAACGTTTAAATTTAAAATAGATGTTAGCTTATTTTGACGATTTAATATTAAGGTATATTTGGATAAATATACGAATTATTTACTATAAAATACTAGGGGAGAATTTAATTGAGTAATACTTACAATACCAACTAGACAAGAGTTATATCATTTTAAGGGAGAGTTTATAAATGTATATGAATAGAAGAGAAAAGAAAAGGAAATCCAAAATAAAAAGTAAAAAGCGATTTAGAAAATATGTATTGCTAAGTTTGATTTTTGTAGCTTTTATTTTATTAATTGGTTTTTCTTATGAAAAAATTGGGGAATACAATGATTCTAAAAACTATTCTCAAATAGGAGAAATGGTTGATGTAAATAATCATAAAATCAATGTATTTAGCAAAGGTGAAGGTAATATTACTGTAGTTTTTACTGGTGGATTAAATGAACCAAGCTCTTATGTAGATTTTTATCCTCTTTATAATGAAATTTCAAAGTATACTAAAATAGCTATTTACGATAGACCTGGACATGGATGGAGTCAAGTAACAGATGTACCAAGAGATATAGATTCTATTGTAGAAGAAATGCACACAGCTCTTGTAAAATCAGGACAAAAGCCTCCATATATATTAGTGGGTCATTCATTAGCATCATTATCAGTAATAAGATTTGCGCAAACATATAAAGATGAAGTTTCGGGTATTGTAGAAATTGACGGGGGCAGTCCTGAGTTTTATTTAAAAAATAGTCTGGAAACTAGTAGTAGCACCGCCTTTAATTATAATATACTAAAATCTTTGGGCATAGCCAGATTTGCACTTTACCATACAAGTTATTCCACAAAAATTGCATCAGGACAAAATAATCTTAAACTATTACCTAATGATTTGAAACAGTTATATTTTGCAATGACTCTTAAAACTATGTATAACAGAAATATTATAGATGAAGGTAACATGGCAAGCGCTAATGCAAAAACAATTTTAGGTAACGGGAAATTGGGTGATATACCGCTTAGAATACTGACTTCTGAGAGTAATACTTTATCAATTCCTGAATGGGAAAATAGTCAGATAGCTTTGAAAGATTGGTCTACAGATAGTACACAAATGGTTGTTAAAGATTCAAGACACTCTATACATCAATTTGTGCCTGATGTTATAAACAATGAAATAATAAAGTTAATAAAAAATCAGAAGTAAAAGGTGCATATGTTTAATGCAAGTAAAATATTTATAATACTAGATAATTAGCTAAAGTTTAGTAGGAAACTTCTTAATATTATATAAAAGCATCAGTAATTAAAATAAAAAATAAAAATAACTAATTTAAAAATCTTATTATTCAAAATCGAATTTACGATTTTTTTGTTGTGCAATACAAATATAAGTTTACGTAACTAATATTATATTAAAATTGAATACTAAGGTATTATAAAACAAGAGAAATTATATAATAATTTATAAAATATGTTATAATTTTCTTGTATTATAGGCCGGATTCGTAATTTTATGTGAAGATTATTTATATTAGGTGGTGCAGAATAAATATGAAAATTCAAAACAAAAAGACATGTATAGCAGTGCTTATTTTAGTAACAATAGAGCAGGTTATTAAAATAGTAATTAACAACAATTTCCTTGACAAAAAATTTCCTATATTGCCTGGATTCCTATACTTTGAGCCTATGTTCAATAGGGACTATTCATGGTTTAATTCTATGTTTCAATTAGGTGTGAGTAAATGGATTCACATTGTTTTTGGAGCAATTATGATCATATTAGTATATTTGTTTTATCAGTATCTAAATTATCAATTCGGAACTATCAAAATTGTTAATATTATGTATGCTTTTATATTTTCTGGCGCTATGTGTTCGCTAATTGACAAAATTTTTTGGAACGGTAGTTTAGATTACATATTAGTAAATGGTTTTTTTACGTTTGACTTAAAAGATGTATATATTAATATTTTTAGTGGGTTGATAATCTTATCAGTGCTCTTAAAAAACAAAGTTTTAAACCAAATTGATGATAATATAGTAAAGGATTTTACTAAATATATTCTACGAAAATTATAAACATAAATTACATGATTGAAAGAATAAGAATTATTAACGGTTGTAGTTAAGTCACATTGTTCTTATAGAACTAAATCGCTAAAAGCGACGGCTTGGTGTGGTGATTAAATCAAAGTTTATATGGAAAAAATAAGAAGTGAAGTTTCCTTGAAAAAGAAACTTCACTTCTCACATTTTACACGCCTTTTAAAGGATAGTGTGATATTTACAAAAAAAATTAAATAGAAATTTAACAATTTTAAAAAATACTTTGATTTGTATTTTAAAGCGTAGTAATTTGTTGGAGGAAAATATGCTGTTTAAAACTTTAGAATACTAGGTGAAATCTGCTTGTTTATGGTACTTATCATTCTATTTTCATGTTTAGATGACTCAACAAAATGTAATGATTTTTTACCATAAAGTATTGTTTTTTGACATATTTAAGTTTTGTGAAAATGTTTACCGTATAATGAAGTTAATATAATATTACGGAGGGGAAGAATATGAAAAGAAAAAAACTTTTAGCAATGGCATTAAGCGTTGTAATGTGTACAAGCCTATTTGTAGGTTGTGGAGGCAGTGGTAGCGCTGACAAAAATAAAGATTTAAAACTAACAATTTATTGTGGACTTATGGAAGATCATATGGTTAAGACTGTAGATGAGTTTAAGAAAGAAACAGGAATACAAGCAGAGGCTGTTAGAATGTCTTCAGGAGAAATACTTGGAAGATTAAGAGCAGAAAAGGAGAATCCAAAGGCTTCAGTATGGTTTGGAGGTCCGGCAGATGCATTTGTACAAGCTAAAGAAGATGGTCTTTTGGAAAATTATGTATCGGAAAATGCAAATGATATTCCAGAAAAATATAAAGATAAAGATGGAGCATGGACAGGAATATATGTTGGATATCTTGGATTTGTTTCAAACCAAAAATTACTTAAAGAAAAAGGTGTAGAAGCTCCAGAAAGCTGGGATGATTTATTGAAACCAGAATTTAAGGGACAAATTTCAATAGCAAACCCAGGTTCATCAGGAACATCTTACACAGCTCTTGCTACTATGATTCAATTAAAGGGAGAAGAAGCAGGTCTTAAATATATGAAAGATTTAAATGCAAACGTTAAATCTTATGAAAAATCAGGAACAGCTCCAGCAAGATTAGCAGGTCAAGGAGAAGTAATGGTTGGAGTTTCATATTTGCATGATGGAATTAAATATAGAGAAGAAGGAATGAAAGACTTAGTATTAACTGCACCAAAAGAAGGTACAGGTTATGAAATAGGAGCTTCAGGTATTGTTAAAGGTGGCCCAGACCAAGAAGCTGCTAAGAAATTCATAGATTTCTGCTTAAGCAAAAAAGGACAAGAAATAGGACAAACTGTAGGATCATTCCAATTCTTAACAAATACAAATGCTAAAGCACCAGAAATATCAAATGAAATAAAAGATACTAAATTAATAAATTACGATTTAGATTGGGCTGGTAAAAACAGAAGTGAATTAGTTGAGAAATGGAACAAAGCAATTAAGTAGTAAGCTCAAACAATCACAATACTCAATAAATGTGTGTCAAGGGTGCTTTTTAAAAGGTTTACTTTTGGCACATTTTTATAAATGACAAACTTTTATTAGTTACAAATTTCAAGTTACAAGTGACAAGTTGGAGTGGATGGTGAGTTTGGTTTGAAACTTGCCACTTATCACTGTAAACTTGTCACTTGAAAATTTATAAGTATTAATATAGAGGTGATGAAGAAATGGCTTTAACAAAAAGACAAGCACGAAGACAACGACAAAAGGATGATATGAAAAAAATATGGCGAGACCCTATATTGCTTACAACAATAATATTTCTAATAGTTACATTAGCGATATTTATAATGTTTCCGTTATATTCTGTATTGAAAGTAAGTTTTGTTGAAAATGGTGGATTTTCACTAAGTGCATATAAACAAATTTTAAGAGATATAGATTTTAGAGAAACATTAGTTAATACTCTTGTTTTAGGTGTTACTGTAGGAGTACTTTCTACAGCAATAGGATTCTTATTTGCATATGCAGATGCATACATTAGATCACACTTTAAAAAACTATTTAAAGTAGTTTCTATTTTGCCTATCATATCACCTCCATTCGTATTAGCATTATCAGCTATTATGTTATTCGGACAATTTGGACTTATAACAAGACAAGTATTCAATATTACAGATGCTAATATATATGGATTTAAAGGTATAGTAATGGTTCAAACTATGACCTTCTTCCCAGTGGCATATTTATTATTAATAGGATTATTAAAGAAAATTGACCCATCATTAGAGGAAGCAGCTAGAAGTATGGGAGCTTCAAGATGGAAAACTTTCACAACAGTAACATTGCCATTGCTTTTACCAGGGATAGCAAATGCATTTTTATTAACTTTTATAGAAGTTGTTGCAGATTTCTCAAACCCCATGGTTATAGGAGGAAACTTTTCAACTCTTGCAACTAAAATATATATGCAAGCAATAGGTAACTATGATATGAGCGGAGGAGCTGCAATAGCAGTTATACTATTAACTCTTTCAATTTTACTATTCATTTTAGAGAAGTTCTGGCTTGAAAAGAAATCTTATGTAACAGTAACAGGAAAAGCAGCAAAAGAAAGAGATTTAGTAACAGACAAAAAAATAGTTTGGCCTATAGATATAGCCTGTTTACTTATAACAATATTTGTTTTATCTCTGTATATCTTAGTTCCACTAGGTGGATTCTTTAAGGTTATGGGAATAGACTATACTTTAACTTTAGATCATTTTAAGTATGTATTTAATATAGGACTTAATCCTATAAAAGATACAACTCTTTTATCAATATACGCAACACCAATAACAGGACTTTTAGGAATGATAATAGCATTCTTAATAGTTAGAAAGAAATTTATTGGAAGAAGTTTTATAGAATTTACATCACTTTTAGCAATGGCTGTTCCAGGTACGGTACTTGGACTTGGATATATAAATGCATATAATACAAAACCATTAGTATTAACAGGGACTGCTTTTATAATTGTAATTGCATTTATAGTTAGAAGTTTACCAGTTGGAGTCAGGTCAGGAGTTGCGTCACTTCAACAAATAGATCCAGCTATAGAAGAAGCTGCCCAAGACTTAGGAGCAAATTCAACTAAGGTATTTACGTCAGTTACACTTCCATTAATTAAACCGGCTTTCTTTAGTGGACTTGTTTACACATTTGTTAGAAGTATGACTGCTGTAAGTGCGGTAGTATTCTTAGTAACACCAAAATATCAGCTGTTAACAGCTTCAATACTTTCACAAGTTGATAATGGAAGATTTGGTGTAGCATCAGCTTATTCAACAGTCTTAATAGTAATAGTTTATATAGCAATAGGATTCATGTACCTTATGCTAAATAAGTTTGGCGTAAGTAAGGATCAGGAAAATACATTATAAATATGGTAGGAGTGGTAAAGATGCAAAGAAGTAAAGGCGTTAATATTAAAAATTTAAGTAAAATATATGTGTCTCACAGCGGAAATGGTAATTTTAAGGCGGTAGATAACATATCTATAGATATAAAGGCAGGAGAATTTGTAACACTACTTGGACCATCAGGTTGTGGAAAAACTACAACTCTTAGAATGGTTGCAGGTTTTGAGATACCAACAGAAGGAGATATTTATTTAGGTGGAGATAGAATAAATGATTTAACTCCAGATAAAAGAGATACCTCTATGGTTTTCCAAAGCTATGCTTTATTCCCTCATTTAAATATATATGATAATATAGCATACGGATTAAAGCTTAAGAAATTAAGTAAAAGTGAAATAGAGGAAAAAGCTAAAACTATAATAGATTTAGTTGGATTAAAAGGTATGGAAACTAGATATCCAAACCAACTATCAGGTGGACAACAACAAAGGGTTGCTCTAGCAAGAGCTCTTGTTATGGAACCAGGTGTACTTTTATTTGATGAACCCTTATCAAATTTAGATGCAAAGCTTAGAGTTTATATGAGAACAGAGATAAGAAAGATTCAAAAGAAGGTTGGTATAACAGCAATATATGTAACTCATGACCAATCAGAGGCTATGAGTTTATCAGATAGAATAATAATAATGAATAAAGGAATAGTTGAACAGGTGGGAACTCCAAAAGAAATTTATTATACCCCAGCTACACAATTTGTTGCAGATTTCATAGGAACTGCAAATTTCATAAACGGAACTATAAAAGAAATTAATGATGGAAAAGCTGTTATTGATGCTACAGGTACTATTTTAACAGTTAAATATAGTGGGTCTAAATCAGTTGGAGATGAATGTAAAATAGTATTAAGACCTGAAGCTATGGAAATAGGAGATGCAGGATTATTTAAAGGAACAGTTACAAGTTCTACATTTATGGGGGCTTTTCAAGATTATGCTATAAAAATCGGGGAAGATGAAATAAAATGTGAAAACTTTAATCCTAAAATCAAAAAAGTTTATGAAGAAGGAGCGGAAGTTTATATTAACTTTAGCACAGATAATATTCATGTAATTTAGGAGGTTTTTATGACTTTACAAGAAATCTCATTCAGGTTAGCATTGGCAATAATAATAGGTGGGGTAATAGGATATGAAAGAGAATATACTAATAGCCCAGCGGGGTTTAGAACTCATATACTAGTGGCCTTAGGTGCAGCTATAATTTCACTTATACAAGTTGAAATGGTAAATAGGTCAATGCTCTTAATAGCAGAGGATGCAAATTTATCAAATTCTATTAAGATTGATATGGGAAGACTTGGGGCTCAGGTCATTAGTGGTATAGGTTTTCTTGGTGCAGGGACAATACTCCATACAAAAGGTTCTATAAAAGGATTGACAACAGCTGCCTCTTTATGGGTAGTAGCTTGTGTTGGACTAGCAATAGGTTTAGGATATTACACAATAAGTATATTGGGTGGTATATCTATAGTTATAGTTTTGGCAACGTTGAAACGCTTTGAAATGAAATTTATTTCCAAAACAGATATGAGAAAAATCTATATAGAGTATATAGAAAGAGATAAGGTCATAGAGGTTTTTGAAAAGCATATTTATGGACGAGGGATAAAAGTAAAAAATATAGAATTTTATATGGATAATCAAGAGGTTAATGGATCTAATAGCTGTTTATTTACTTTAAAAGTACCAAAGTCTTTAGAGATAAATGAAGTCATATTAAGTTGTGCTACAGATAAAAATATATTAAAAATATATGAGGTGTTAGAGTAGTCCCTACTACAAGAATATAAAGAGTTACAATGATTGTTTTAAGGACATGAAGGAAAATAACAAGTCAAAGATGTGATGTATATTTCATGGCAGACAAGGATGTGGTATTAGTTCATAGCATAAGCCTATGGGTTAATATTACTGATGTAGTATGAAACTAAATAGACTAGCATACTGACTTGTTATTTTTTTGAATATGCAAAGTATAAGTTACCTTAAAACATAATTGTAGCTTCTTTTTTTACTACATATATCTATAACAATAGAACTTATTTGAGTGATAGGTGACAAAATATAAAAAATTATCTAAAGAGAGGGCTAAGTATGTGTTGCTTAGCCCTCTCGTTTCTCTTTTTGATGAATTTCTTGTTTGTGAGTTTCTAAAATAGTTGATATAATATGTATTAAGGTAAAAGTTTTCATTAAAAGTTTAAAAAAACTTCATATTAAGTTAAGGCTTGCTTCAAAAAAGTTATATTGAATGTAGGAGATGAGATTATTAAAATAAATATGAATTTTAAACAAAAACTATTGGCAGGGTTTTTTATCGTAGGAATAATACCACTGCTTTCTTTATGGATTTATGAAACCATGTTCATAATATCTTCAACTGAAGAAAATATAAAAAATTATACGGAAAGTAATATAGATATGGCTGCAGATCTTATTGATAATAACTTAAATACATATAAAAAAATGGTAGGCTTTATAGCTGATAATTTAGAAGTTCAGGAAATTATGGCTAATGAAAAATATAATGATGAAAAGGAATATAAATTTGATGATACTCAAGAGTTGTATAAAATAACAAGAGCCATTATGGCAACTCAATCTGTGGAGATCCCATTACATATTGTAAATTTAGATAAAAAAAGTAGATTTTCAACTACAAACTATTATTCTCCAATTTATAGTGATGAAAGAGGAGATTTATATGAAAGATTAATGAGAAATGAGGGAGAGGTAATCACTAAAATACATAGAAGGGTAGAAGGGGCTCAATCAAAGGACACTGTTATGGCCATTGGAAAAACTATTACAGATAAAAATACAAAGGAAGTTATAGGTTTTGTAATAGCTGATGTTTATGATTATTACTTTGATGATATATTTAATAGTATATCCTTTATAAAAGATGCAAACGTAATCTTAGTAGATGAACTTGGATATATAATTACAGATAAAACGCAGAAAAATGGTACAGGCTTTATGTTTGAAAATAGTTTTTTAAATAGGGTAAAGAATGATAAGGGTTCCTTGGATTTAACCTTTGATAAAACAGATTTTAAATGTTATTATACCACAGCTAAAAACACAAAAATAAAAGTTATCCAGATAACTCCTAAAAGCTACTTCTTTACTGAGGGTTTTAAAAACATGAAATTTTTTATAACACTTAGCTTAATAGTGGCGCTTATTTCTATAATTTTAGCATTAAAGTATTCTAAAAAAATAGCAAAACCTATTGGAGATATGACAAGTCTAATGAGAAAAGTTGAAAATGGAGATAGGAATGTATATATGGAATGTGATTGTAAAGATGAAATAGGGGAACTGGCACATGGTTTTAATGATATGATAACGGAAATAAATAGGCTTATTGATGAAGACTTTAAAAAGGAGCTTCTTGTACAACAGGCAGAGTTTAAGGCTTTGAAATCTCAAGTTAATCCGCATTTTTTATATAATGCATTGAACTCTATAAAATGGATGGCAAGTCTTGAGGAGAACCATGCAGTAATAGAAGCTACTGGGGCATTAGCTAAGTTTTTTAGGTATAGTGTTAAAAATAATGTGGATACAGTAAGTGTTAAACAAGAAATAGAACAGATTAACAATTACTTAATAATACAAAAATATAGATATAGAGATAAATTCATTATTAACCAAGAAATTAATGAAGAAATTTTAAATCTTGAAATGTTAAAATTGACACTTCAACCTCTTGTTGAAAATGCAATAGTACATGGACTAGAAAATAAAATAGGCAAGGGGATTCTAACAATAAGAGCCTATGAGAAAGATGATAAAGTAATATTTAAAATAATGGATAATGGTGTAGGGATTAATAATAGCAAAAACAAAGGAGAAGGTATAGGAATAACTAATGTGGATAAAAGATTAAAGCTTTATTATGGAAACGATTATGGTATTACATACAAAAATGAAAATAGCTTTACAGTATTTCAAGTTGTTATTCCTAAGAAGGAGAGTGTCCATAATGATTAAGGTATTAATAGTTGATGATGAATTTTATTCAAGAAAAGGTATTAGTAAGGTGATTCCATGGAAGGATTTTGGATGTGAGGTATGTGGAGAAGCTGATAATGCATATGATGCTATAGATATTGCTATAAGTGAAAAACCAGAAATAATAATAACAGATATAAATATGCCAGAGATGGACGGTTTAGAAATGGCAAAAAACATTAGAGCGAAAAATCCACATACAAAATTCATTGTTATAACAGGTTATGATGATTTTAATTATGCAAGAGGAGCAATAAAGATAAATGCTTTAGATTTTCTTTTAAAGCCAGTAGATATAGATGAGTTAAAGTCTGCTATAGAAAAATGCACTGAAAGTATAATAAAGGATAAAGAAACATCTTTATTTGCTAAAGAAAAAAAGCTTATTGGAATTTTAAGAGGAGAAGAGGAAATTGAAAAAATAAAAGATTTTTTTAAAGAAGAGGATAGGGTAGCCTTAGCCTTAATAAATAATGATGATTTTGAAACAGATTTGAAATCTAAGGAAGAAAGTGAATATATAAAAATAAATTCATTTATAGATAAGTGGATAAGTGAAAATATGAGAGGATGTTATAATATATCCCAAGTTCATATCTATAGAACTCTTGTAATGATTAAGGATAATAAAGAGGAAGATTTTAAGAATCTTATAGATGCGGTAAAGAAAAAGTTCAATTGTACAATAACTATAAGTATTACGGAAATAAATAATATAAATAAAGTTAGAGAACTTTATAAAGAGGCAAAACAACTTTTAAATGAATCATTTTATAAAGGAAAAGGTATTGTTATTAATGAAAAAATAGACATATATAAATGTAATTATGATATAAAATATATTGAAGACTTTGCTATAAATATAATAGATTTAATATTAAAAGGAGAAAGTTCAGAGGCAAGAAAACAATGTAATAAGCTTTTTAAATACTTTGTAAATAACAGAGTTGAGAAAGGCATAATTGTAAGTTTCATTGTAAAAACAATTGTAAATTTAAAAAATGGACTTAAGTCCTTAGATATATCTTTAGAGGGCATTGGTGAAGTTGATATAGTATCAAACCTAAGTAGTATATATGAATTAGAAAGTAACTTTATGGAACAAATAAATATGTCAATAGATAAAATTAGAGAATATAAAGGGAAATTAGAAGATAGTAGTATGGAAAGAGCTATAATTTATATAAAAAATAATTATAATGAAAATATCTCTTTGAAAAGTGTTGCAAAAGAAGTTTATTTAAATGAAAGTTATTTAAGTAGAGGCATTAAACAGAATCTTGGAATGGGTTTTACTGAATATATAAGAAAACTTAGAATAGAAAAATCTATTGAACTTCTTAAAAAGGGGAATTCCATAGTATCAATAGCTAAAGAAGTAGGATATGGAGATTATAGACAGTTCACATTGAATTTTAAAAAGTACACAGGATGTACACCAAGCAATTATAATATAAATTTATAAGATTAAATTAGTGCAAGTTGAAAGTTATAAAGTTGTGTAATAAAGATATATAACAAATCTGTAGTATAAAGAGAATTTTAATATAGATAACTAAAAATATAAAGTAGAAGACAAAATAAAAGGATTTAGTGTAGTAAACATATTACACTAAATCCTTTTTATATATTATTCAACTAAATTTTGTGATTGTAAAAACTCTTTAGCTACAGCTTCAGGAGCTTCACCTAACTCATCTACTTTATAGTTAAGATTTGTCATTACTTCATTAGTAATAACACCCTCTAATTTATTTAATACATCTTTAAGTTCAGGATGTTTTTCTAAGATTTCCTCTCTTACAAGGGGAACAGCATGATAAGGTGGAAAGAAGCTTCTATCATCTTCTAAAACTTTTAAATTAAATGATTTTAAAAGTCCATCCGTAGAAAAGGCGTCTACTACTTGGCATTTATCATTCTTTAAAGCTGAATATCTAAGACTACCATCCATGGCAGCAACATTTTTAAATTTTAAATTATAATCTTTAGACAGACCAATAAATCCATCTTCTCTATTTTCAAATTCTAAAGTTGGGCTAAAAACAAAATCTTTACTTACTTTTGATAAATCAGATATTGTTTTTATATTATATTTATCTGCAGTTTCTGGTTTCATTGCTAGAGTATAGGTATTATTAAATCCTAGTGGCTCAAGTAATGTAATTTTATATTTAGCTTCCATTAATTCCTTTGCTTTAAGATAAGCTTTATCTGGATTTTTGATAACCGGTTCTTCTAATACATTTATAAGAAGAGTTCCAACATAGTCAACAAAAACATCTATTTCACCAGATTTCATAGCAGCTATTCCTATAGAACTGCCTCCTAAGTTTAACTTTCTATCTACACGAAAATCTGTATATTCTTCAATTAAATCTGAAACCATATTTCCAAGTACCAATTGTTCTGAAAAGTTTTTTGAACCAACAACAATAGTATCTTTTTTAGGTTTTATAAAACTTAAAAAAGAAGTTACAAGGAAGGTTAATAGAATAATACTTAGAACTACTTTAACTCCAGTAGATTTTGATTTTTTCTGTTGGGGATTTAGTCCTCTAGGAGTAACCATAACTTCTATCTTTCCAAAAAGATAATCAATTAACAGTGCCAATATACAAGAGGGAATAGCACCTGCTAGAATCATGTTATTATTAACTGTTTGAATACCAGAGAAAACTAGGTATCCAAGTCCACCAGCTCCTATAAAAGCAGCTAATGTCATAAGACCAACTGATGTAACAGCTGAGATTCTAACACCAGACATAATTAGGGGTAATGCTAGTGGCAATTTAATTAATCTAAGAGTTTGGTTACTAGTAAGTCCCATTCCACGAGCAGACTCTAATACATTTTCATTTATGTTTGAAAGACCAGTATATGTGTTTTTTACTATAGGCAGTAGTGAATATAAAACTACCATAGTGATTGCAGGAACACCACCAATACCTAATATAGGAATTAATAAACCAAGAAGTGCCATAGAAGGTACAGCTTGCATTAAATTTATAAACCCTAAAACTGGTTTTCGTAAAGATTTAGTTTTGGTTATTAATATTCCTATTGGTATACCAATTAAGATGGCAATGAAAATTGCAACAAAAGTAAGATATATATGTTGGAAGAAAAGTTCTAAAATTTGCTCTTTTCTGGAAATTATGAATTCAAAAAAACTAATCATTATCCTGTACCTCCGTATCTAAAAATTGCTCACTTAAAACCGAAATCAAACTACTTCTAGTTACAAGACCAGCTAATTTATTGTTTTTAGTTACAACAGGTACATAACCAAAGGAGAATTCATTTATTAACTCTAATATTTTAACAATATTATCATCTTCCAAGACTGTTAAAACTTTGTTTTCCATAATTGCTGAAAGTTTAGTTTCTTTATCAAGAGATCTTCTTATATCTTTTAGTGTAACAAGACCTATTAAAGTATTGCTTTTATCTGTAACTAGTAGACTATCTACTTTATGTGATCTCATAATTTCAATGGCTTGTAAAATAGTTCTAGATGGAGAAACACATATAGGCGTATTAATCATAATATCAGATGCCTTGATAAATTCTGGGTTTGCCCAAATTCTATTAGTTCCTATGAAGTCAACAACAAAGTCATTAACGGGATTTCTTAAGATATTCTCAGGAGTGTCGTATTGAGCAATGGCGCCATTGTCCATTATGCATATTTTGTCAGCAAGTTTTATTGCTTCATTCATATCATGAGTGACAAAAATTATGGTTTTCGCTAGTTCTTGTTGAAGACTGAATAATTCTTCTTGAAGGGAAGCACGGGTTATTGGATCTAAAGCACTAAAAGGCTCATCCATTAATATTATCTCGGCATCGGTTGCAAAGGCTCTAGCTACTCCGACTCTTTGTTGTTGTCCACCGCTAAGTTGGCTGGGATATTTATCTAAATATTCTTCAGGTGATAAACCCACCATATTCAATAGGTCGTATGTTTTTTTATTTATATCTTCCGAAGACTCATTTTTTAATTTTGGAATAAGAGAAATGTTTTCTCGTATTGTCATATGAGGGAAAAGGCCTGTACTTTGAATTACATATCCTATGCTGCGACGAAGATTTATGGTATTTTCCTTAGAAATGGGTTTGGAATTTATGTATATTTCACCAGAAGTAGGAGAAATAAGTTTATTAATCATTTTTAAGGTAGTAGTTTTACCACAGCCACTTGATCCTATTAAAACGATAAGATTTCCCTTTTCTATTTTTAAATTAATATCTTTCAAGATAGTTTTTGAACCAATTTTTTTTGTAACATTTTTAAATTCTATCAACAAAAAACCTCCTTATAATAAAAAAACTTTTCACAAAAATGAAAGTCATGTAACTAAGTATAACATAAATTAAAGAAAAATGTAAAATCTATGTGTATTTATAAGGGGGTGTTGGTAATATAAAGTAGGATATAAAACAAAAAAATAATAAATAATAAATAAGGTTTGCTTAATTAAAAAAAACAAGCAAACCTTTATATATAAGCTCTTTCATATATTCTAATGGCATTTGATAAATTAAAAATCACAAAGTTATAATAATAAGTTTAGTTTTTAATTGAAATAAATACATAGTAAGAAGTTATTAAGCAGTATTTATGTCTAATTTAAGAAGTGAGTGTAGCAGCAACTGTACAAATCTTAATTTTCTCCCATTATATATTTACAAAGTTTAAAAAGATTATTTGCTCTGTAGACATTAGTGCAATTCATATAATCTTCAGTATAAATCGCATCCCAAGGATGTATAGATATTAAATCATCGCTGAAAATATCTATAACATATTTTGTATCATTAAAAGATATAAATAGCTTATAAGGCGGACTTTCAGGAAGCTCGTCTGGCTTTTCAATAAAATTTTCTTGTTTTAAGTTTTCAATAAAATCTTCAACTGTTTTAAGACCTTCAGAAGTTATATCAACTTCCTTATGTAGATTTGTATCAAAAAGAGATACTTTGGCATTAGAACTTGTAATAAATTCAGTGTGTAAAGATTTGGTATAATAAAAATTTGTTGGTTTCTGTTTATTATAATCTGATAATTGACATGAAGAAAGAATAAATACAGTCATAATTATTGATAAAGATAATAATATCTTTTTCATTTAAAAGCCTCCTTAAAAAAATACTTTTCAAAGTTAACATATGCTTTTAAACAACCATGTAGAACAGATTAAAGCAAAATAACATTAAATTTACAGTAGTTTTTTTGAATTTAAAAAAATAAAAATCACAAACTACTTATTAGAATATAATTAAGGAGATGATAATATGAGTAAGTCAAAGAGTAATTCAAAAAAAACTAAAGCAGTTGGCAACTACACTAAAAACGCAGTTAAAACTTTTGAAAGTAATATAGTTACTAAACATAATTATTTAGAAAAAGTAGAAGAGGTATTAAACAATAAGTTTAACTAAATTCTTAATAAAGAAATAATAAGAAATCAAAATTTCTTGTAAATTTTTAATGGGGATATATAAATATTAAAAAAAGAATAAAAAGTAACTAAAAAAGAGGTGAGTTAACAAAAAATTAACATTAATTTGTAGAAACTTGTGTTATACTAATGTTTGTAAAGCCAAATAAATATTTAACCCCTTATTTATATAACCCCTTTAAGATATTGGTTCCCCCACCAATATCTTTTTTATTATCTATTTACTTTATTTATCCTTTCTTAAAATTCATTAGAAATCTCATTTCGTTTATTTCCTAAACTCCTATTTTTGCTAAATAAGTATTTTGTATGTTTTTTTATAAATCATATATTTCATATAATTTATAATTAATTCAAAAAAATATATTAACTATTATAGTAAATTGTAATATAATAAGATTATACAGTAAATACATTATATGTAAAATGATTATAAATTATGAAAGATTTTTAAAAAAATATTAATTTAATCTAAAGAAATATTTAAGAAGCTCTAAATATGAACGAAATATATTAAATGTGACTAATATATTTTGAATAATAAAAATACCTATTGAAACAAATGAAAGGGGGATGTATACTTGAATAAGTTTATGGAGTTTACTAGTAAAGGTGGCATAATTGTTTTGGGAATACTTGTTATGATGGCATTAATGAAGAATTTATTAATAGGAAGTTTATTGGGAATTATACTTGTGATTTTAGTTTTGAAAATTATATCTTATAATAGAACTATAAAAGAATCAAGAGAAGAAGAGGACAATCTAGTACAATATAAAAGAGCGAGATGTACTGTCCCAGAGGACGCAAAGAAAATAAAAATTTCTGAATTTTACTATAAGGAAATTAGTTGCAACAATGTTGATACTTTATGGTGGTTAGAGAATAACACAGTATTTATAATATCTAGTGATTTTAAAGACGACTTTGGAATAATAAATATTTTTAAAGAGGACATTTGGTATTTTACAACAATGGATAAGATATATTCAACTCAAGAAATATACAAGAAAGACTGTAGCAATTTTAATGGCAATTCTGTGAATGATTTAGTGTCCATAACAATAAAGGATGTAAAGCAGCTTAATACTAAGTGTGAATGCAATAATAATGAAGTTGTTATGGCAATAAAAGACGAAGATGATTTTAGTTACATGTATTTGGAAGAAAAGTCTTATAATGATTTAGTGGATATACTTCCTTCAAAAGAACTAAAAGATTAAAGGTAGTTATTTTATAATACAGCCATTATCTTATGAGATGGTTACTTTTTAAAGTAGAGAGTTGAATGAAGCTTATTTAAATGATAAGTTTACAGTGACAAGCATACTGGCTTGTTATTTTTTTGAATTTGCCTAAAAAAGAGAAGCTCATAACGGGCTTCTCTTTCTTATATACTTATTAAAGATGAGGGTTGAATAAAACTTCAATCAAATTGCATGTCAAACTAAATTTGTCATTCGTTCACTCCAACTTGTAACTTGTCACTAACATAACTTTGTGGTAAAAGAATATATTTTTGTTATATAATAATAAATGAGGTGAGGGTATTGAACTTAAATAAATTAGTAGATGCAATATTTGTTAAGACTTCAAACTGGACTAAAAGAGAAGGGGAGAAAATATTTAATAAGGGATTGGTATCAAACGTAACCAGCAAGAACATAAATAATTTTTATAGTATATATGGAAGAGTAAAAAATGAAAATAATTCAATGGAATATTACACTCACTTAAAGATAAATCTTGGAAAGGTAGTTTTAGAAGAAAGTAAGTGTTCATGTGAAAGTTTTATTGAAAATTCTAAGTATAATAAAACTTTTTTGTGTCCTCATCTTATAGCAACAACATGTAAGTTTTATTCTTTAGCGTGTAAGACATTAGAGAGTAAAATTAAAGATCCTAAGGAAAACTATAAAAGTGGAGATTTAATACTTGAAAAACTCATAGGTAGAAGAGATATGGATAATAAAATAAATATAAACATTAAACTTAGTTATATAACCAATCCTTCTTTAGATTATTATGAAGCAGAATTTAGAATAGGAAAGAAAAATACTGTACTTATAAAGAGTTTAGAGAATTTTATAGACAAGAAAAATAAAGGTGAAGACATAGTATTTGCTAATGAATTCATATATAAGTCTGAAATAAACTATTTTTCTAAAGAAGATGAAAGACTAATAGAGTTCATAGAGGAATATATTAATATAAATAGAGAATTTCTTAAGAATAGTAGTTCGGCACAGTTTCCACTTATAAATGGAAGGAATTTAAAGGTTTTACCAAATAACTTAAGAAGTTTCTTGAAAACCATTAGTGGAAAAACAATTACATTTAAATACGATTATATAGAATATACTCCAAAAATTCTAGAAAAAGACCTACCAATAAGTTTTACAATTAAAAATGGGGAAGATGGATTCATATTAACAACAAAGAAAAAATTCCCAATGCCTCTTAACAAAAATAAGAATGTGTATTTTTATGATGGACATATTTATTTACCAAGTATAGAGCAAATAGAAATATATAGTCCTTTTTATGATAAATTAAAAAAATTTAATGAAATGAATTTTAAGAAGGATGTTAAGACTTTTAAAAGGCTAGTAAGTGTACTTAAAACAATATCTAATGATATAAACTTTCATGAAAGCATACAAAATTACACAAGTGAGCTTGTAACAGCTAAATTTTATTTGAGCAAACATAAAGAAAAGATTACTTGTGGTGTTAAGTTAAAATATGGTGATGAGACTATAGACATTATAAAGGATAAGAATAAAACCACTTTAGTTGATAGAGATATGAAAAAAGAAAGTATTATAGAAAATCAGCTTTCAAAACTTAAATTTATAAAACGAAATGACGAATTTGTGTTTATAGGATCAGATGAAGATGTGTACGAACTTTTAAAACATGGAGAGGAAAAGTTATTATCTCTTGGAGAAGTATACATGGAAAATGATTTTAATGATTTAAAGATTTATGATTCATCATTTATAGAATCAGAAATTTATGATGATAATGGCAATATGACTTTACATTATAAGTTTGGGAATATTGATTTAAGTGAATATGCTAATATGTTTAAAGCATTTAATAAAAATAAAAACTTTTTTAAAACCAAAGATAATATATTTATTGATTTTAATGACCATAAGGTGGGAGAATTTTTAAATTTAATTCAAGGTATTAGTGAGTGCTTTATTGAAAGTAATGATATAAGAGTTGATAATAACAGAGCATATTATTTAGAAGAAATTATAAGAAAAACCCAACTAAACTTTATTAAAGGAAAAGATATATTGAAAAATATATCTAGTAAAATCATTGAACTTAAAAATGTAGAGTATAAGGAACCAGAAGGTTTAAATGGAACTCTTAGAGAGTATCAGTTAATAGGATATAGATGGATGAGGACATTGGCGCACATGGGCTTTGGGGGAATTCTGGCGGATGAAATGGGACTTGGTAAAACAATACAAGCCATAACATTTATATTATGTAAAAACAACTCAAAAACCTTAATAATAGCACCAACCTCCTTAATATATAATTGGAAAAATGAGTTTGGAAAATTTGCTCCAAATTTAAATATAGGAATTATTCATGGCTCGTTAGAAGAAAGATTGAAAGTAATAGAAAGTAGACAGGAGTATGACGTTTTAGTAACAACTTATGGTACTCTTAGAAATGACTTTAATTTATATGAAAACATTATTTTTGACTTTTGTATAATAGATGAAGGGCAAAACATAAAGAATCCCCAGTCCCAAATTACTGAAAAAGTGAAAAATATAAAGGCAAAGACTAAATTTGTATTGACCGGAACTCCAATTGAAAATAATCTAACAGAACTTTGGTCTATTTTTGACTTTATCATGCCGGGATACTTATATGAAAAAGATGTTTTTCAAAAGAAATTTATTATAAATTATGACCATAATATAGAAGATTTAAAAACTTTAATACGTCCATTTATTTTAAGAAGGGAAAAGAAAGATGTTTTAAAAGATTTACCTGATAAAATAGAGAAAAAATTCTTAGTAGAAATGAATAAATCTCAAATGGAAATTTATAAATCTTATATGAATGAAATAAAAGAAAAGATTAAAACTAATAAAGAAGATAAAATAACAGTGTTTTCTTATTTAACAAAGTTAAGACAGCTATGCTTAGATCCAAAACTTTTAATTGAAGACTATTCTGGGGGGAGTGCTAAAGTTGAAGTTGCTATGGATATGGTCAATGAAGGAATAGCTGAGAAAAAGAAGATATTATTATTCTCTCAATTTACATCAGTATTAAAGAATATATCAAAAATATTAGATGAAAATGGTATAAAATATATGTATTTAGATGGCTCAACTAAAGCTAGTGAAAGAGTAAGATTAGTAGATGATTTTAATGAAGGTGAAAATGTTAAAGTGTTTTTAATATCTTTAAAGGCTGGTGGAACAGGATTGAATTTAACATCAGCAAACTTAGTAATACATTTTGACCCTTGGTGGAATCCAGCAATAGAAGATCAAGCAACAGATAGAGCTCATAGAATTGGCCAAAAAAATATTGTTGAGGTAATAAAATTGGTATCTAAGGGAACAATAGAAGAAAAAATAATTACCCTTCAAAGTGATAAGAAAGAGCTTATTAATAGTGTTATGAATGGAGAGCTTAAAGATGGAAAGGTGTTAACGACTTTATCAAATGAGGAATTAATGGAATTATTTAATTAGATGATGAAAAACTAGGTGTATATACAATATTGAGGTAAAAATAATGGTTTTTTATGGTTGTTATATATATAAGCTTGTGGTATACATAGAATATAATACAATGAATCTTCCTTCGGATAGCAGTAGTTATTTAATGTAATTATATAATAGGGGGTAAAAACATGATTTTAATTTTTGGGATAACATTTGTAATGGCTTTTTTAATTTCACTTATATTATTTAATGGTTTAAATCTTAAGGGTATGGTAGCACTTCAAAAACTTATTTTAAACAGTGAAAAAGAAAAACTTATGAAAAGTCTAGGGTTAATAGTTTTTATACTCATACTACTGGGCATATATAGAATTATGGGATTAAACTTCTATTCAGGAATAATATTAGGGTTAATTGGTGGAGGAATAAGTACTATATTTAAAAAAGATACTAAGATTGAAGGTAATGTTTAGAAAATATATCCACTTAAAGATTATATAACCGTATGATATAATGAAGTAAATTAAATTTGGAGGTATAGCCATTGGAAGATAATAAAATAATGATTCAGATTTTAGAAGAAATGAGATCAATGAGAACTGATGTAAAAGAAATAAAACAAGATGTGTCAGGGCTAAAAGAAGATGTATCTATTTTAAAACAAGATGTGTCAGGACTAAAAGAAGACGTATCTATTTTAAAACAAGATGTGTCAGGACTAAAAGAAGATGTATCTATTTTAAAACAAGATGTATCAGGATTAAAAGAAGATATGAGCAATGTTAAAAGTAAAGTTGATAATTTGGAAAAAGATATAAAAGACATAAACATTAGAAGTGAAGAGATACAAGATACTATTAATAACATAGAATTTACTACTTCTGTAAATAATACGAAACTTATACACATAACAAAATCTATCAAAGTTTTAGATGATTTTAGATATAAGATGGTTATAGATTCAAATAGAAATTCTAAAGATTTTTAGAAAAAATAGCTACAATACTTAAAAATAAGTACTGTAGCTATTTTAATTTATGGTATTTTTATCAAATTTAGAAAGAGATAAACAAATTACAGCAATAGATAAAAGGGATATAACTTGTTTTACATTATCAATCTGGTTTAATAAAGACAAAACAAGAGTTGCAACCCCTACACCAAGAGCAATAGCATTGAAAATTAGAGACATAGTAAATTTATTCACGATAACCTCCTAGATATTTCACATATATTTATAATAGATAGTATATTACGAAAGTTAAGATTAAATGATTATTAACAATATAGTTTTTTATATTAAAGACGTGAAAATAAAAAGGCTGTGGATTAAAAAATAAAAATTTAATTCACAACCTTTATTGAATTTAAGAGGAGTCAATATTAAAATTTTCTTGTATTTTTCTAAACGCTTACACTATATAGTTCATTTTCTTTATTATTTTCTATAAGAGTTACAATATCATTCATAGTTAAAATATCAATATTCATATTTGTATTTGAATTTATTTTTTCTATATAATCTAAAGCATTTTTATTTACACTTCCAGTTGTTACTATGATTCCGGTAGTAATATTTTCAGATATCATAGAACCAACAAATTTTTGACAAAGAGCTCTTCCTATTAATAGATTTTCATTTTTCATGTTTTCAAGCTCTTCTTCACTTAAAGAGGAGTATCTCTTACATTGGACATAAACCTTTTCACCAGAGTTTGAAGTAAGTATTAAATCATTGCCTTCATCATTAAAGTCTGAGGTTAATTCCACATTGGAATATTCACCAGTACCTTGAAATAGCCATTTACAAAATCCTTCAAATTCATAGCCTGACATTGATTCAATTCTTTCTTTTCTCATATCTATGTAGAATTGAATTTTTTCATCTTTGTAGTTAAAAATTTTATTAAAGATGACGGTTGATATTTTTAGGAAGTACATAAAAACTATTATTAAAATTATACCTTTAAGAGTAAACATAAAATCACCTCATTTGTAAGTATTACCAAATTTAAAAATAAAATTCATAAAAACACAAATAAATTCATGAAATGTGAAATTACATAAAAGTATATCTATTAATAAAAATTAGATTTCAAGTTTTTCAGAATAACATGAAGAAAAACATCATTAGAAAACTTGATTAATAATTTGTATGATGAAAGTAAGTGTTGCAAAAGGGGTGCATTTCAATGTAAAGTATTTACAAGGGAATAATATACATATACTGGGGGAGATTTTGTGAAAAGTAAAAAATGTAAGTGTAAAGGTAAAAAGTTAACTACTAAACTAGGAGCTTTTTTAGTACGCCCTAAAAAACAAAGTAATAGATGGATAGAGATAAATATAACCATAATCAATAATAACCAAACTATTAGAGATAAATTTACCAAAATATTTAATTAATCCAATATGAGGGACATATACTAAAGAATTAAAACTTCAATAAAGGCATAAGCTATTTTTATCTAAGATCTATAAGTTATAAATATTTCTATTGTTTATTAAAAGATTCTTAGCTTCATATGAAATTTGCTTAAAAGCAATAGATTATTCAAGTTGAAGCTTAGAAGAACTTGTGTAAGGAACTATTAAAAGGCACATGTCTCACAATTGATAAGCTCTAAAGTATTAGCAATTGTAGTCATGGAATAAACAATAGTAACTAAAAGATTTTAGAAGGTTTTCTAAGTGAAAGATTAAACATGAACTTAGTGTATAAATTCTAATTTGCACTGTTTATATAATCTAAATCTTAGAATTACCTAATAAAAAGAAAAGAGGTGCTGATAATGAAGGTGAAAGATAATAAAACTAATAATGGGCCACAAAAGGGAGACAGAAGACAAAGACTTCATGAAAATCAAAATAATGTAGGAAATCCTAAAAATCCTACAGAATACACAAATTTTAATGGAGAGCCTATAGAATCAAGGCATTAATCACTTTAAAAAAGATTCCCTTTCACTGTTAAAGCTAGAGGGAATCTTTTTTATTGCAAATAAATGGTTTAATTTCCCAGAAAATATTTTTTATTTCTCATTCTAGAAAGTTAATTATAAGAACTTTAGATTAAGCTGAATGAGAATTTATTATCTCTAGTAAGTCTTCTCCATATAGATAAATCCTTTTATCATAAGCACCATAGATTGTTATAAGATCCTTTTGGGTTTTAGGTTTTAAAGATACTAATAAATCAAGCTCAGAATCTTTAAAAACATAATATGGAGGTATGTTTCTCTGTTTAGAAGTATTATATCTATATTTTTTAAGTTCCTTATAAATCTTTAAATCATTAGAAGAATTTTTAGTGCTATTAATATAATCCTTTGAGGTTAGATTATATTTACCTTGAAGATTATACTTTTTCTCAATATGATTACTTTTTAAAATGTTAGCTACATCATACATCTCTTTGTTATTTATTAATGAAGTATTCCTATTGTTTTTCAAATCGTGTTCTATAAGACTTGATATTTGGTCATGCTTTATTAAGGAATGTTTAATATTGATTGGGGCCTTGTCCTTATGTATTAGAGATTTTTGGTTTGTAAATACAATAAAAGATTTTATAGGCACATTTATACTAATATTATTTCCTTTAAGGAAATCTTTAAGTATATTTATGTGACGTTGATTCTGAATAATTGGACTATCCATACCTTCTTTTCTTAGGATATGTCCAGTATCATCTTTTATAATTCTTATGAAATTACCATCTCTTGTTATTTCAATATCGCCATATAAATTTTTGTTTTCTAAAATATATATAAATTTATTTGTTATCACAATAAAATCTAGTTGAGCACAGAATTCTTTATGTTCAATTCTTATATCATGTAAACATAACATTGGGACAAATGAGTTTTTGAGCTGAAAATAAACCTTTTTTTCTCCAAAAATCCCATATCTTAATAGTTTGATATCTCTAAGTATTAATTCCTTTTTATAAGACGAAACCTTTTGAGAAAGATCTATTAAGTCGTGTAAAAGGGAATTTTCCTCTGTAAAATCTTTTATAAATATAGGTTTTTCAATTGATTTATTATATAGTACTAAGTTTTTTACTGCATCTAATAGTTTGTTTAAAAATAGCATAAATTTCACCTTCTTTAGTAATTATTATTAAGTTAATTATAAGACTTTAAATAAAAAATGTATACATATTTAAAGCTTGTATTAAGAAGGTATTGATGCTAATAGTGAAGATTATTTTACATTTGTAATATTGGTAGGGAGAAAAAGGTAGGAAAATATAACTAGTATACATTCTACCACCTTTCATAATTTGTATTTTTGTATATAAATAAGTTTGTTTGAAAGTACAAATTTAAAAATTAAATTTAAAGTGGTGAGTTCTTTACGATAAATTGAAGGACTTTTGTTGCAAGAGAAATAACGTCATCTCTGTTAACATCTGAGAGATCATGTCCACTATTTTCTAATGTTAAAAGCTCAACTTTATTGTTATATTCTTTAGACTTCTCATAAAGTAAAGTAGAGTTAGAAAAAGGAACAACCTCATCTTTTTTACTATGAACAATTAAGGTTTCAGGTAATCCTTCTTTTAAATAATTTATAGGACTATATTTTCTCATCATTTCCTGTGTATTCTTTGTTGTCTTTATGGCATTATCAAGATCCCAACCAGCTGTACTCATATCTAAAGAAGTTAAATCTGTAGGACCAAAGAAGTCTATAACATATTTAACATCTGAAGGATAATTACTTAAGGCAGTATCACCTTTAAAGTCTTCATCTGAACTATAAGCAGCTAGCATGGATAAATGTGCTCCAGAGGATGTTCCTATAACACCTATCTCATCTGTATTAAATCCATAAACATCTTTATTCTTATATATCCAACGTAATGTATCTTTAACATCACTTGCCTGCTTATCAAAGTTAACTGTTTTTCTTATAAGTTCATAAGATGTGCTTATAATAGTAAACCCTTCATCACGAAAAGAATCAAATAATGGAGAAATTGCTTGAGGTATACTTTTATCACCATAAACCCAACTTCCTCCATGGACATATAAAATTACAGGAGAGCCGTTAGAAAGTTTTTTTCTAGGACCATATATGTCTAATGTTAATGGAACACCATTAGTATCCTTATAGACAATATCTTTAAAGTCCATTGACTCCATTGGAGTTAAAAGAGAAGATACATCAGTAGAAGAAGGGGGATTGTCCTTTATTTTTAAATATTGTTTTCCTATATTAACATAAAGGCTTACTCTATGTCTAAACACAAACAAAAAGCCTCCAAGAACTAATACAATAATAAGAAGAAACACTAAAATACCTTTAAAAAATTTTTTCATATAAACCTCCTTAATGTTAATAATGTATATTATAACATTTAAATATTATAAAGTGAGCAGGAAATTTAACATAATAAGTGAAAGTTTTACACATACATATGGGGATATATATATTAATATGGTGAAATATATGAAAAATAATAATATATACCAATGGAATTTCAGCTATGGATTTATATTATGAAGTGATAGATTATTGATTAAGACATGAGAATATTACAATGATCTTAATACAATGAAAAATATAAAAGTTTTTTTAATTTATATAGGATATGTTAGTTATAGAAATCTTTGAATAAGCTATGTTTTTACTAATTTAGAGTTATATATTTGGATTATATATATTAATATGCTAGAATGTATGTTAAATAATAATGATTTTCACAAAGTAATTCATTATATCTTAAGGCTATAAGGCAATGGAATTATGGTATAACATCTTATTTTAAAATGGTAAATTTAATGTGACAGGTAAAAAGTTATAGGGTTAAACAATTTCAGGGTAAGTAGTTATTGAGTGGTGAGTATGGCATATTTAAGAAGATAAGTATTGGTAATTTTAGAAGAATATACTAACTTAATATATAGTGTTCAGAAACTAATAATTTGGGGAGAGGGGAAAACATATGATTAGAAAAGGTAAAGGAAAAATAATAAAAGATGCAGTCCATGGAGATATATTTATTGAAAAGAAGTTTTTTGATTTAATAGAAACTAAAGAGTTTCAAAGGCTTAGGAGAATAAACCAACTTTCAGTTGCAAATCTTATATTTCCATCAGCAGAGCATACAAGATTTTCACACTCCATTGGAACATTTCATATTATGAAAAAAATAATAGAGCATTTTAAGGAAGAGTTTAATTTTATTAATATATCTATAAATGAAAGAGAGGAAGATTTGGCTTTAGCAGTGGCATTGCTACATGATATAGGACATGGCCCATTTTCTCATAGTTTTGAGAGAATATTAAATAGATCTCATGAACAATGGACTAAGGAAATAATTTTAAATACTGAAGGAAATATTAATAGAGTTTTAAAGGAAAATTTTGATGAGAATTTTCCAATGGATTTAGTTGAGCTAATATCTAAGAGATATTTAGTTAGAAGTAAAAATATTTGGAAAAGTAATAAAAAGGATATAAACTTATTCTTTATAATATCATCTTTGATAAGTAGTCAGTTAGATGCAGATAGATTGGATTATTTAGTAAGGGATTCATTTAGTACAGGAGTTAAATTTGGAAATATAGATTTATCTAGAATAATAACCTCAATGTCACTAACTGAGTATAAGGATGATATATATATTTGTATAGCAGAAAAAAACGTTCCAGACATTGAAGAATATTTAATAGCTAGATACCAAATGTATCAAAGTGTTTATTACCATGATAATAAATGTGAAATGGAAAATGTAATAGAGAAAATTTTTAGGAGAATAGAAGAGCTTATGGATAAAGGCGTTTTTAATTATCCTCTTCCAAGAGAAATTTTAAGCATATTCAATAAAGATAAACTCTCACTTGATGAATATATAGATTTGGATGATAGCACATTATTTTATGTTTTTAAGGTTCTTAGAAATGGAGAAGATTTTATATTGAAGACTTTATGTAATGTAATTTTAAATAGAGAGAAATTTAAAAGACTTCAAATAATGGACAATTCCCAAACATATGTAGATAATTTTAAAGAGGATTTTAAAATTATTTTGAAAAAGTATAATTTAAAGATAGATGACTTAAAAAATCAGTACTTTTGGATAGAAGAGAATGTTAGAACTGTAATTTATAATACCCAAAAAGAAAACATATGGGTATTAAGAAATAACGGAACACTTCAGGATATTTCAACATTTTCTCCAGTAACTAGATTTAAAAGAAGTAAGGATATTTATTTCTTTAATATTGATATCCTGCTTAGTCTTATACAACAGGAAAGAGGTAAGTGTAGTATGAAAGTAGAATTAGAAGATTTAATAAATAAGTATAACGGTGAAGGTTAAGTAATTGAGAATTAACAATGATATGTGTAGCCAGCTAGTTTGTGTTGATTATACCCACCCACTTTTATGAAGTTCTATTACCTTCTCATAATAATAAAATTATCTTAATGAAACTAGAATGATAAGCGATAGTGAAATCTGCTTGTTTATGGTGCTTATCATTCTAGTTTCATGTTTATGTGACTTTCCTTAATGAAGGTAATTTAATAAATCATCTACCGTTGTATCCATTTCTAAAGTTTCAACTAATTCTATTAATTCTTTAGATTCTGTTATTGGTCCTCTTGAAGAGCCAGTGTAATTTTCTTCAGTTCCATATTGAAATGTTTTATTATAGCTATTATATCCGTCACTACTATCAGGCTTTAAATCTTTAAGTTGAAAAAATAGCCTAGAATAATTCATAGGGGTAAAGCCATCCTCTTTAGCTTCCATTTTTTGACTGGAGGTGTATATAAATTCAACAGCTAAAGTAGATCTTTTTAAATCATTAATATACTTATTGTTTATACTTCCTCCATCTTTAACTGTTGAAACTTTATTTTCATCTATTCTTTTGTTTGTTAAGTTAACTATTTCTTTGAAAATTTTATCGCTGGGGCTAAGGATTTTTGCTTCACCTGATTTGTAAACAATAATTTTATCAGGAATTTTTAATAGTTTTCTGCCACTACAGGCTGCAAAAACAAATAAGAAACAAATTATAGATAAGAAAGATATCTTTTTAAGATTTTTCATAAAGAAACTCTCCTTCCTAATCAACTTAATATTTAAGATTATTACTTTAATTGTAACATATTAAATTGATAATTTTACTATTTTTGAAAGTGAACTTTTTTATGTCGCAACGCTTAATACTTAAACCACTTTTAAGTAAACTATGTAAATAAGATAAGTAAATAAACAACCTACTATAAGTTAAAAATTAAACTAGCATAAGGCTATCATTCAACTTATTTAAAACTTGTCATTTTTGTAGATTCAGTAATAATATTTTAAATTTATCACATAATATACCTAGGTATATTATGATTAATCTTAATTTAGTATATGTTTTATGTACAAGAAAATGATATACAAATTCACAAAACAAAAGAGGAGGATTTTTATGTCTTTTATAAATTTTATATGGAATTATTTAAAATCTTCAAAAAAGATATTAATAATTGCTCCCATATTTATGATTTTAGAAGTAGTTGGTGATTTACTTCAGCCTTATTTAACTCAAAAAATTATAGATGAAGGGATAGCATATGGCAATAAGGGGTTAGTGCTAAAATTTGGAACAATAATGGCCATTGTTGCAGTTTTTGGGTTATGCTGTGGAATAATAAATACAATTTTAGCAACTATAGTTTCTCAAAATTTTGGCACAATTTTAAGAGAAGATGGATTTAATAAGGTTCAACATTTATCATTTAAAAACTTAGATAAACTTAATCCAAGCAACATAGTAGTAAGACTTACAAATGATATAAATCAGCTTCAAAATTTTGTTCTTATGAGTCTTCGAATTTTAATAAGATCTCCACTTATGTTTATTGGTAGTCTTGTAATGGCAATTATAACATCTAAAGAATTATCACCTATTATATTTATTCTTACAGCTTTTATAATAATTCTATTATATTTAATTATAAAAAAATCATATCCAGTATTCTTAGATACACAAGTGTCATTGGATAAATTAAATGTTATTATAAAAGAAAATTTCTCAGCCATAAGAACAGTAAAAGCCTTTGTAGCAGAAGGTAAAGAGGAAGATAAATTCAATGAAAAAAGTATGGATTTGATGAAGAAGAATATAAAGTCATCAAGAATTGTTGCATTAATAATACCTATGCTTATGTTAAGTATTAATATGGGAATTATTTTTATACTATGGTTTGGGGGTAATTTAGCTTATAACGGTGGAATAGCAGTAGGAGCTATAGTTGCATTTATAAATTATCTTTTACAATTAATGTTTTCACTTATAATTGCAGGTATGCTTTTAATGACAGTATCAAGAGCATTAGTATCAGGAAAAAGAGTTAGAGAACTTTTAAATGAAGAACCAGATATTAAAGAAGATAAAAATCCAGTTCACAAAGAAAATTTAAGTGGAAACATAGAATTTAAACATGTGTTTTTTAAATATGAAGATAGTGATAAAGAGTGGGTTTTAAAAGACATTAGCTTTACAGCAAAAAATGGAGATACTGTTGGGATAGTTGGAGCAACGGGAGCAGGAAAGACCACTTTAGTTGAACTTATACCAAGGTTTTATGATGCAACAAAGGGTGAGGTTTTAATAGACAATATAAATGTTAAAAAATATAAAGAGAAAACCTTACGAAATAACATGTCTATAGTTCTTCAAAGAGCTTTATTGTTTTCGGGAACAATAAGAACTAATATAGAGCAGGGAAAGGAGGATGCTTCACTAGAAGATATAAGAAATGCAGCAAAAGCATCTCAAGCCCACGAATTTATAGAAAGGTTTGAAGAAAGATATGATTCTGTTGTATATCAAAAGGGAAGCAATCTATCTGGAGGACAAAAACAAAGAGTATCCATTGCTAGAGGACTTGTGAAAACTCCATCAGTTTTAATATTAGATGATAGTACTAGTGCGTTAGATGCAAAATCAGAGGAACTGGTTAAACAAGCATTAAATAAAGAATTTGATGATACAACATGTTTTATAGTTGCCCAAAAAATTTCCTCAGTTATAGATGCAGATAAGATACTTGTTTTAGATAATGGGGTTTTAACTGGACTAGGTAATCACGATGAATTGCTTAAGAATAATAAAATATATAACGAAATTTATAAATCCCAAATAGGAAAGGAGGGTTAAACTATGCAACAAAAGAAGAAATCATCCTTAAGAAAATTATTGGAGTATATAGAAAGATTTAAGGGAACATTATTTTTTATTTGTATTTTGGTGTTTTTATATGTTGTATCAAAACTTGTAGGACCTTTCTTAATGGGATATACAATAGATAAGTATATAACAAATAATGACTTGATTGGTCTAAAAAAGATATTAATTATTCTTGGAACTATTTTCTTTTTAACTTCATTTTTTAATTGGTTTCAAAACTTTTTAATGATAAGAATTGGTAGCTATTCTATAAAAAATTTAAGAATAGATTTGTTCTCTAAGATGCAATCTTTATCTTTAAGATTCTTTGACACTCATTCTCATGGAGAGCTTATGAGTAGATTTACTAATGATATTGATAATATAAATACAACACTTAACCAAAGTATATTAGAATTTATAGCTAATATTTTGTCCCTTATAGGTGTTCTTATTTTTATGATAATATTGAATTTTAAATTAGCATTGGTTACTATAGTTTCTACACCTTTAATTATTATAATAACCTTATATATAGCAAGAACAACAAAAAAGAATTTTGCACTTCAACAAGAAAGATTAGGGGCTTTAAATGGATATATAGATGAAAATATCTCAGGTCAAAAGGTTATAAAAGCTTATGGGGTTGAAGATGAAACATTAGAAGAATTCAAAAAGGCAAATAATTCTTTAAAAGAGGTCTCAGTAAAAGCTCAAATTTATTCTGGAATTATGGGGCCTATAATGAATGGAATAAGCAATATTAATCTTGCACTAATTGTTGGAGTTGGTGCCTATCTTACTCTTAATGGAAAGGCATCTGTAGGTATAATTGTAAGCTTTATAAATTTTGCAAGACAGTTCTTCCAACCTCTTAATCAAATTGCAAACCTATACAATCAACTTCAGCTTGCAGTTTCAGGAGCAGATAGGGTATTTGAGATTATGGACGAAGAGGCTGAAATTGTAAATAAACAGGGTGCTAAGGATATAAAAACTTTAGATGGAGATGTTAAATTCTCTAGGGTTTTCTTTGGATATGACAAGGGAAGAATGGTACTTAAAGACATAAATATTCATGCAAAAACAGGAAATATGGTTGCATTAATAGGGCCAACAGGATCAGGTAAATCAACAATAATGAATCTTCTTACAAGGTTTTATGATATTAATAGTGGATCTATAAACTTAGATGATATAGAAATACAAGATATAACAATGGAATCCTTAAGAAAATGTATAGGAATAGTTCTTCAAGATACATTATTTTTTACAGGCACAGTAGCTGAAAATGTAAGTTATGGAAAGTCAGATGCTACTATGGATGAAATTATAAATGCTTGTAAAGTAGCTAATGTGCATGATGCTATTGAAAAACTTCCAGATAAGTATAACACTATAATAAACACGGATACAGGACATTTAAGTATTGGACAAAAGCAACTTATTGCCATAGCTAGAACTGTAATAATGGACCCAGATATATTAATTTTAGATGAGGCTACAAGTAACATAGATACAAGAACAGAAGCTAAAATTCAAGAAGCTATGAATAAGATTATGGAGGGAAGAACAAGCTTTGTAATAGCTCATAGGTTAAAGACTATTTTAAATGCTGATAAGATAATAGTTCTTAAGGATGGAGAGGTAAGAGAAGAGGGAACTCATAAGGAGCTTTTAGCTATAAATGGGATTTATTCTGAGCTTTATAACAATCAATTTAGGTTAAAAGCATAATTTTATATAATCATATGTACCAGAGTATAGGATTATCAAGTGATTCTCAAAAATATTCCATGAGTACCATAGATAGATAAATTTAGCTGAACATTCTATATATAAAAAAGCATTGATTACTAAATTCCAATAACCGGATTATAGTCTAATAAATTGGAATTCTTAATGTAAGCAATGCTTTTTTTATTTTACCTAAAAGAGAGGATCATTCTATTAAAAATCTTATCTATAAGAAGTTTTTAATGCTTCTTTTAATATCTTAGGGTTTCTTTTGTAAGGGGTTACTGGACAAATCTTTTTATCTTTCACATCAAATAGAGTATATATAGCAATTCTTGCTGCACGTACAGAATATTCTTCAGTAAATACCATATCTTCTGGAATTTCAACGAACTGACTAATCATAGCAAAGTTTGTTGATCCTTTTGGTACAACATGTGGACGATCAGACATCTTGCGAGGTTGGAACTGTGCATCTATATAGGGCATCATACATGGAATCACATTGGTTACTGTCTCCATAATTTCATCTAGTAGATCTTCCAGGTGTAAGTGATGTAAAAGTTCTATTAGTATTTCCTCACCAGTACAATCGCGCATTGGTTTCTTTACATAATCACCAATTTTGTCTGTAAATAACCCATAACCCCAGAAAATAGTTGTATTAAGAGGCTGACTTTTAAAGTGTGGCTGAGCTGCAACAACGATACTCATTAACCAATTAGAATCTTTAAACGTCATTAAGGCACCACTACCCGGAATATTTGTAGATAACCTTTCAATAAGTCTTAAAAATTTATTGCCTTTACAAGTTACAGTAAAGCTTTCCCAGTTAGTTTTATCTGGGTGACCAAAGAATGGTTCTGGATTTCCAAGTCCTTGTTTTTTCTTAGCTATTTTTGTCCAAAGTTCACCAGACATTGGGTTATCAGGGATATATTTTGGAGGAGTGTACATGTTTCCTAGACTTGCACAGTCAGTCATGCAACCATTTATCATAATGCAAACATCATTAGGATTTAGCTCAATAACCCTTTTACCGCCATTTTCTTCTATATGTATAGCAGTTACTGTAATTTCATCTACGGGTTTGAAATCTAAGTCAGTTACAGTTGCATTTATACTGAAATCAACTCCAAAGTCATCTAAGTAAGCTTTTAATGGAAGAATAACAGATTCGTATTGATTAAAAGAAGTACGTGTAACACCCTCTAAAGTTTCAATACGAGAAAACTCAAAAAGGCTAGACCATTTTTGAAAAGCAAAGGTTGTTTGCCACATATGCCAGAAATTAGTTTCAAAGAAATGTGGGGTATGACTAAACCATTCCTCAATAGTCATATTATCTAGTTTTTCCTCAGGGGTAATCATTAATTTACCAAGAGCCATACGATCAGTATTGTTGAAGCCCATACTAGTCACATCTTGAATCACTCCATGTTTGTCAATTAAACGTGCTTGTGCATGGGTTGGATGCAAGTGGTCAAAATTAAGAATTTCTTCAGAAACACTTTTACCAGGCATATCAAGAGAAGGTATACTTGAAAATAATTCCCAGAAATTTTCATAAGTTTCTTCGTTTAACATTCTACCACCACGGCATACGAAACCATTTATTGAATCTCCTGCACCATCATTACTTCCTCCAAGAACTTTTCTTCCTTCAATAATATGAATATTTTCTCCTTTGAAACTACAGTCTCTTATGAGGTAAGCTGCACCAGACAAGGAAGCCAGCCATCCTCCAATAAAGTAAACTTGTTTATTTTCATTGTTTTTATTTGAATGTACTGGTGTTTTAGATTTCTTTTTAAGCTTATTTGTGCCAACTATTGCTACAGTAGTAGCACCAGCTATTGCGCTTAAAGTGAGTAATATGTTCATATTATTTTTGATTGATTTTTTTTTTCATATCACTTTCCTCCGTTCCCTTTTTAATAGTATTAGATGTTAGTATATATATTGTAAGCAAAACTCTTTTATTCCAAATCTGCTTGCTTACTCTGTTATTGTTTTACTATATATAGTCTAAGTAAAAATAATTGCAATTATTCACTTTCGAGGGTTTGTGTAAAAAAATTCCAGAAATAATTTTAGAGTGTGTCAATGATTATTAAGATAGTAACTAAATATAAAAAGAATTTAATAAATTATATAAGAGATGTTTTTATAAGGGTAGGGGTTATGACTTTGTTAAAAACATGTAAAGTTATTAAAAAATATGTTGCATAAAATAGAAAAAAGATATATATTATAAACATAACTTAATAAAAAATTCCCTTGAAGGGGAGTAGCTTTCATTGAAAAGTGATAATTAGCCGTCATTTCGGACTGTAAAGTTCCGGTTAATTAGTAAGTATAAGACTTATTAGCAAGACCTTCAAAGTAGATAATATTAGTATTATTTACTTTGAGGGTCTTTTTTATTTAAATATTTAAGGGGGAAAAAGTATGTTTTACAAAAAAAGTTCAGAAGAAGTAATTAATACCTTAGGAAGTAATGTTAAGGGTATGAATACTGAAGAAGCAAAGAAAAAATTAATTGAGAAAGGATATAATGAGTTGGAGGAGAAAGAAAAAACTCCAACATGGAAGCTTTTTATAGAAAGCTTTAAGGACCCACTAGTTATAATTCTTTTAATTGCAGCAATGGTACAAGTATTCTTAGGAGAAATGGTTGAATCAGCAATTATCTTTGCAGTTTTAATATTAAATTCAATACTTGGAGTTGTCCAAACAAAGAAGGCAGAGGGTTCTCTTGCAAGCTTAAAAAAATTATCAGTACCTAATGCAAAGGTAATACGAGATAATATAAAAATTACAATACCATCAAGAGAATTAGTTGTTGGAGATATTGTAATACTTGAAGCTGGAGATTATGTGCCAGCAGATGGTAGAATAATTGAGGGACAAACCTTTAAAGTTGTAGAGGGTATGTTAACAGGTGAATCAGAACCAGTACTTAAGCATTGTGACAAGATAGAAGAAGACTGTGCACTAGGGGATCAAAAAAATATGGTATTTAGTGGTTCTATGGTAGTGTATGGAAGAGCAACATATATTGTAACTAATACAGGTATGAATACTGAGGTTGGTAAAATAGCAAATTTACTTGAAAATGCTGAAAATAAAGAAATGCCGCTTCAGAAAAAGTTAGATGAGTTTGGTAAGAAGTTAGGTATAGGTATAGTCATTTTATCACTTATAATATTTGGTGTTGAAGTTTTTAGAGGTGGAGATCTTGTAGAATCCTTTATGTTTGCAATAGCAATAGCAGTTGCAGCCATACCAGAGGCATTATCTTCAATAGTTACTATAGTTTTAGCAGTTGGAACAAACACAATGGCAAAGAAACAAGCTATAATGAGAAAGTTACCAGCAGTCGAGACATTAGGTTCCACAAGTGTAATATGTACAGATAAAACAGGAACATTAACTCAAAATAAAATGACTGTTGTTGATCTTTATATGTATGGCGTTAAAAAGAGTGATTTAAGCAAGAGCTTAGCAGAACAAGAATTAGCTTTATCATTAGCGTCTACACTTTGTAATGACTCAGATATAACAAATGATGGAGAAGAAATAGGAGATCCAACAGAAGTAGCACTTATAAACTATGCTAAAAAGAACAAATTGAATTATAAAGAGCTTAGAGAAAAGTATGATAGACTTAATGAATTACCATTTGATTCAGATAGAAAACTTATGTCCACTGTAAATAAAATAGAGGACAAGGTTATAATGTTTACTAAAGGTGCTCCAGATGTGATATTTAGTAGATGTAAATATGCTTTAAACAATGGAGAGTTAGTGCCAATAACTGAAGATATAATAAATGAGTATAGAATGGTTAATGAAACTTTCTCTAATAAGGCGTTAAGAGTTCTTGCATTTGCAACTAAGAATATAGATGATGAAAATTTTGTGCCAGCTATAGAGGATGAAGTTGATTTAACTTTAGTAGGAATTATGGCTATGATAGACCCTCCAAGAGAAGAGGTTAAAGACGCAGTAAGGGAAGCTAAGAATTCAGGAATAAAAACTGTAATGATAACAGGGGACCATAAGACAACTGCAGCAGCAATAGCAAAAGATATAGGGATTATGGTTGAAGATGATTTAGCGCTTACAGGTCAAGAATTAGATAACATAAGTGATGAACAATTAGATAGAGATTTGGAAAAAATATCAGTATATGCAAGGGTTTCACCGGAGAATAAAATAAGAATAGTAAAGGCGTGGCAAAGAAAAGGTAAGGTAACTGCTATGACAGGAGATGGTGTAAATGATGCTCCAGCTTTAAAACAGGCAGATATAGGAATAGGTATGGGAAGTGGAACAGAGGTTGCAAAGGATGCGGCATCAATGGTCTTACTAGATGATAACTTTGCTACAATAATTAAGGCTGTGGAAGTTGGAAGAACAGTTTATGAAAATATTAAAAAATCAATAACATATCTTTTCGCAGGAAATTTAGGTGGAATAATAGCTATATTATTTGCAGTATTTGCAAATTGGTCTAATCCATTTACAACAATACAGTTATTATTTATAAACTTAGTAACAGACTCATTACCAGCAATAGCTCTTGGACTTGAAAAATCAGAAAAAGGTGTAATGAATAAACCTCCAAGAGAGCAAAATGAGGGCATATTATCAGGGGGAACACTAAAATTTGTAGCTATAAGAGGATCTATAATAGGTATGGTTACTATAATAGCTCAATACTTAGGAATGAAGATTTCACCAGAGTTTGGTACAGCAATGGCATTCTCAACACTTACTTTATCTAGAATAATACAAACATTTGCTTCAAGATCTAATACAGATACAATATTTAAATTAGGTTTTACAACCAATAAGTATGTTTTAGGTGCAGTTGGTATTTGTTTAGTAATGTTTAGTATAACATTAGTACCATTAATGAGAGAAGTATTTGCTATTCCTACAGCATATAGTTTAACTACATTTATAACATGTTTTGGACTAGCTATAGGTGCAAGTTTGCTTATGGAAGTTAGTAAGTTTATATCAAAATAACAATATAAAGGGTTAACTTAAGGCACATTTAAAAAAATAACAAGTCAGTATGCTAGTCTATTTTGTGTCTAATAAGATATCATTGGATAAGTTCGCACAATCTATTATTGGGATTAAAAGAATTTTATACCAGGGATATTTTTGTTTTAATTAAATTTTAAGTATAAGTTTTTGTATATTAAAACAATAGAAATAGTAAATTTCTTATAAAAAAATATTTAAAATCAATTTATTAGAAAATAATGTTATAAAATACAAGAATTATTGTAATATCAATGGATTTAAGGTATAATATTGTAAAAATGTTAAATAGATCAACATAACTAAGGGGGATATTTATGTTATTTATTTTTATGGGTCCAAGCTGTACTGGAAAATCAACGGTAGCAGAGGAACTGAGTAAATTAACACCAAGTGAAATTTTTTCAGGCAAAGATTATTTAAGATTAGCTAAAAATGAGAATGAAGCATGGAAAGTTTTTAATGAAAATCTGAGTAAAGCGTCAGAGGATAAAGATATTTCTAATAAATCAATTATTTACATTGTTTCAGAAAAAGAGAGTTTATCTAAAATTGAAGGTATTAATAATTCAATTACTGTGAAATTTGCATCAGATTTAGATTTTATTAAAGAAAGATTTGCTAAAAGAATGAGAGGTAATCTTCCTAGTGCTGTAGAAAAAATGATAGAAAGACAAGTGGCATCTTTTGATGACGTGGAATCTATTTTATATGTTGACACCACAGATAAAAATCCAGCTGAAATAGCAAATACCATATTAGATTATATTATCAAATGTTAAGCTTCCCATGTAACAAATTGAAAGTTAAGAGAGTCATAATGTTTTGTAAAAGGGAAATAGAGAGATAATTAGAATGGAAGGATTTTTAAATAAAGTTTAATTGTGAATAAAAATATCATTTGTATAGTTAAAGCAATGATATTTTTTATTTACTATAATTTTTTTATATGCGATTTTATAGAGTATTTTTAATGATCCAATCATAATCAATGGTTTCATATTTTAATTGGATCAATGAAACAGGATATTAACCAAGGCTTTTCATGAAGCAATTGAGAGAATTTTAGCATTGAGGAATAATGGATACAATTCTTTAAATAAAAAATTTATCATGTATGATAATTATTTTGTAGGAAAAAATACTGAAATTAATTCTTATGTATAATCTTCTTTAGAAATTTTGAGAGTTTGTAGGATAAAAAAATTATAAATTTCTATAACTTTCAACTCCATATTGAAAATGTGTATATCATAATACAATTGAATTATTTAAAAGAAAAGTGAAGCCTAAGCATTAGCAAACTATCTGATGAAGAAATTAGTTGCTTAGACTTTACTTTTGGGGTTAGATGAATTTCCTTGCCATAAGTGAGAAAGTTAATGGAATAGTATCACCACTAGTTAATCTCCACCATCCATCATCACATTTAATCATATCTTCATGATAATTAAGATTACAATAAGGAAACTCATGTAAATATTCTATATTTAATCCAGCATTGCAAATAGAATTTGTTATATCACCTATATTATAAAAAAATTCATGTGAATGATTTTCGATAATAGCATCTTTATCTGCATAATCATGTGAAAGGTCTTTGTTATTGAATGAGAAAGTTTTATCAAAATAAGATCTGGTTATTACCATCTCTCCGTTTTCCTTCTGCATAATCATACTTAATGGATGACCATCAACAAAATAACAAATACCTCCCTCATTTAAGTAGCTAGCAACTATTTTCATAAATTTATCTAAATCTTTTAACCATACAAATACACCATAACTAGCAAAAACTATATCAAATTTTTCATGTAACTTTGAATTTAAGTCATATATGTCTGAACATATAAATTTAGCATTTAAATTTAATTCTTTATTAAAATTGTTTGCTATACTAATTGACTCTGAAGAAAAATCAACTCCAGTTACTTGAGCACCTAGTTTAGCTAAGGATAGGGTATCTAATCCAATATGACAAAGTAGATGAAGTATATTTTTTTTAGAGATATCTCCAAGTTCAGTTAATTCTATTGACTTTAGAGAAAGTGTACCCTTTTTAAAATTTTCTATATCGTAATAGCCTTTAGGTGCATTTTCGTGTATTTTAGCTACTTCGTTCCAATGTCTTAAATTTAAGTTTGTAAATTTACTCATTGATAATCTCCCCCTTTTATTTTTACTTACGAGCTTCTAATTAGTTATAAATTAAGCTTTATAAGTAACAAATTGAAAACTGAGAGTGAAGGATATTTTCTCACGTTGTTCATAAACTTTCAATTCTCAAAACAGTATGACACTTTTAAATTATAGTCACTTTTAAAAGCCTCAAAAACACTTTCTGACAAAGAGTATATATTGTTTAGTTTGTTATGAATGCAAGCAATTGCAGTGTTTTCTATATGAATATTACCCATTAAGTTATACCACCACCCATAAATTTATTCTACATTCTCTTCCAGAACTATCATAACAGAATATATAGGCCCAAATAAAAAACCCCAACCAGTTGAACTAAAGTTAATGCTATTAATTTTAGCTTCAGTACTTTTTATAAAATCATTTACAGCTAAAGTTAAGCTCAACTCGTTAGTATTTTTAAATATCCTTATTTGTTTCAAATAAATCAACCCCCAATTTTCAAGTGACAATTTATTTTTTATACTTATAGCTAAGTAATTTTAAATAAGTTATTATATCATTATTTAAATTATCTTTTTCAATATCGTTTAGTTTATCTATATCAAATCCAAGAGAATTAACTATAGATGATTGTCTAATCATAAAACCTATAGCGCCTTCAGGAGTTTTAGATAAATTAATTAATAAATTATCTACATAATCCTGAACACAATGTTTAAATATATAATTGTATTCATTATATAATTTTGAATCAGAAGTTATCTCTGAATTGGAAGCAATTTCTGAATTAGATTCTAGAGTTAAACTAGAGTCCTTTTTCATAATATTTTTCAGTGTATAGAGTTCTGTTTCTCCAACATCAACTAATTGGCTATTAAGAAATGTATTTATGTGGTCATCTAACGCTTCATTAGTGTCAAAAAAGCTTATAGAAACTCCACATGCTTCAGATATTTGATTCAAAAGCACAAAGTTTGGATATATCCTTCCAGATTCAATATCTCCAATATAACTTTGAGATTTACCTAAATCAGCCGCTAGCATCTTTTGAGTATAAAGTCTACCTATTTCCTCAGATTTTAATTTTCTTGCCTTTTTAATTATTTTTCCTAATTCTTTTCTACTTAAAATCATTTAAATCACCCACCAAAATCTTTTATAGTATTTTTATGAAAATTATAAATTAATAGTATATAACAGCATTAAAAATAATAAATAAATTTTCTTAAATATTAGATAAAAATATATCTTTATAACTTTAAATTTTATCTGAAACTTAAGAATTAGTTACATAAACAGTATAACGTCGAAGACGTTAATATGTCAATAAATAGAAAAAACTATACGTTAAATACAACTTTACCATAATAAATGATATAAAACAATAATTTTACAATTATATCAGATTTGTAAATGATTATATTACAATGTTATATTGTGAAGAAAGGCATAGGTGATTTGTTGATACAAAGGAAAATATTAGTGCTTAAATATTTTTATATTGAGGTGGAATTCTTATTTATGGTAGACCAGGTAATGGAAAAGTTATTTTTCAGCTTGTATAGCTAATTATTTACTAAAAAGGTTTGTGTCAGTTATATGTGTTGGATCAATATACCTTACAGAGAGAATAAGTCAAAGTAGAAGAAATTTTGGGGAAGAAGGGATTTTTACAGTACTTAACACTTTAGAAAATGCAGATTTACTAATTTTAGATGATTTAGAGACAGAGGAAGACAATAGATGGACAAGAGCTATAACATATCAAATTATAGAAAAAAGAAATGCTAGTAAACTTCCAGTAATTATAATAACAAATATTAATCTTAGTGAGCTTAAGGAAAGATATGATGAAAGAACCTTTAGTAGATTAGTTAAAATGTGTAGTTTTATAGAAAACGAGGGTGAAGACATAAGAAAAATACAGGGAAAAGAGAAGAACAAGAGGTTTATGCAGGAAATTCTATAAGAAGAAATCTTTTTGTAGTTTAAGAGGCTTGTCTGTATTATAGATTTTATGGTAATATAAGTAATACAAACCAAAATATCTATTTCGTCAAAAAGAGGGAGAAGAATATGAGAAAAAAAATTAATAATGGTTTTAATAGTTACAACTGTTGTTACAAGTGGGGTAATAAGTTCAAAGACAATAGATTTAGCTAAAAATTGTAATGGAGTAAATGCTGTAGTATCGGCAGAAAGTGTACAAGGTTGGGGTGAGAAAGACAGAAATTGGTATTACCAAAAGGCAGATGGAAGCAACACAATTGGATGGGACTTTATAAGTGGTAAGTGGTACTATTTAAAAGATGATGGAACAATGTAACAGGATGACAATATGTTGACACAAAGATACGACCACATTTTAAAATTGAAAATAATAAAGTTTATGTAAGGATACTACAAGGTGATTTTTTTGTTAGAGAGTTTAGTTCAGTAGTGGAAAAAGAATATGATAATAATGTTATAAGAGCTACAATAGCTGGAACATACCCATCAGGAGAACAAATAATTGTTCCTGTAATTTTAATAAAAGAAGATGGAAAATGGAAACTTGAAGAGGGCTCTTTAATAACTGATTAATATAATAAAAAGAAAAACAATACCTAGAGTCGTTCTAGGTATTGTTTTTAATACAAGTTTAAATAAAGAGGGGATTAGAAATATGGAGAAAATAAAAGGTAATATTTACTTGGTGGAAGTTGGAAAGGTAATATATTTAATACATAAACCTAAAAATATAAATAAAAATTCAAAGAATATACTTAAGAGTAGTAATACAAATGAAGTATGCAATTTTAATTAGAATTAAGAATACTTAAAATTTACATATACATAATACTAATTGATGGAAGCTTAAAATGGCTTCCATTAAACATATTTTGTGAAACTAAGTTTATTTATAATTTGATTAGGAGGAAATAATATGAAAGAATTAAAGGAAAGTGTTAAATTTTTAGAATCAAAAAATATATATCTTAGACCTTTTATTAAAGAGGACATTCCATTTCTTCTTTATTGGTACAATGATTTTGAAACCAGATTAAAAAGGGGAGATATTGCTCCTATTAATTATTTGGATGTAGAAAAGATGATTGATAGAAAAGAGGAAGATCGTATTTGGTTTGCAATTGTAAGAAAATCAGATGATAAGATAATTGGGGAAACAGGACTTTTAAGAATGTTTCCAGCATGGGGAACTACTGATTTAACCATTACTATTCCTGATCCTACATGCCAACATAAGGGCTATGGAACAGAAGCCATCAATCTTTTGATGAATTATACTTTTGGACATTTGAACTTTAATAGAATTGCTATTGGGGTTGTTGGTTTTAATCATAGGGCATTGGATTTTTATGAAAAAGTTGGATTTAAGAAAGAAGGAATACAGGAAGAAGGCTATTATTGCAATTATCAATATTCTGATTTTGTTATGATGAGAATTTTAAAACGAGAATTTATCGAATTACACGAAGAAGAAATACTAATATAAATATAAGAATTATAGGTGTCCCTGAGTGGTAAGATTATTAATATAGGAAAGTTACAAAAGGGAGTATTATCATGAGAACAGAAAAGGAAATGTTTGATTTAATATTAGGTGTTGCAAATAGAGATAATCGAATTAGAGCAGTCTATATGAATGGTTCTAGGACAAATCCTAATGTAAAAAAGGATATTTTTCAGGACTATGACATTGTTTATGTGGTTACTGAAACAGAATCTTTTATAAATGATGAAGGTTGGATAAGTGTTTTTGGTGAACCAATTATTTTTCAGGAACCTGATAAGCTTGATAAGATACAAGGAAGACATGTTGATTTTAAAAATGGTTATACATATTTAATGCAGTTTACAGATGGAAATAGAATTGATTTGCATATTCAGACTATGGAGGAGCTAATGAAGGAATACGGAAATGATAAATTGACTTTTCCATTACTTGATAAAGATAATTGCTTATCACAAATTTCACCACCATCTGACCAAGATTATTGGGTCGAAAAACCTACATATGGACAATATTTTAGTCGCTGTAATAATTTTTGGTGGGTAGCACCATATTGTGCAAAAGGACTTTGGAGGGAAGAAATTCTTTTTACAATAGAAGTGATGAATAGTTATGTAAGACAAGAATTATTAAGTATGTTATCTTGGTACGTAGGTACTCAAACAGAATTTAAAGTAAGTATGGGAAAAGCAAATAAATATTTAAAAGAATATTTAGATTCAAATGTATGGACAAGATTCATGAAGACTTTTAATATGGGTGATTATGATTCCTCTTGGAATGCATTGATTACAACATGTGAGTTGTTCCAAGAGTCTGCACCAAAAGTAGGTAAAATACTTGGATATGAATATAATTATGATGAAGCTAAAAGAAGCTTTGAGTTTATAAAATATATCAAAGACTTACCAAAGGATGCCATGGCAATTTACTAATTAAATTTGGCTCTGTACTTCATAGAAAAAGTTGAAGATAAAAGACTTTGTAAATCATTATTTAGTTACTCTATAAATCAGTCTTAAACTCTTGTATATCATGTAACCCCTGATAAATTTCTTTTCTTGAAAAATTGCTTTTATTCAATTCTTCATCAGTTTTTTTTAGTAACGAATTATAAAATTCAATTGCAACTTCATATACCTCAGGTGAATTATTCTTTTCTAATTCATCAAAAATTAAATTCTCTGCCTTATTATAATTGCCCTCATGAAATGCTTTATTATAGATTATTTTGAATATATCAGCTGAAGTCATTTGATCAATATTAACTCTTTCACTACTTTCTTCTTTTTTATTAAAAATAAGTTTTCCAAGGGATTTTGCAGTTCCTTTGATAAGCTCTTCAAGATCCATAACACTCCACCTTATTTTATTAATAATATACGTACTACTTATTAAATATTTGTAATATCATAGTTGTATATTATACCTATTATAACACAATTTACAATAACAAAAAAAAGTTTTCAAATCAAAAGAATTTTTAGATAGACTTTTAAAATATAAAGGAAAATTTGAATTTGGGAGAAAAATAATGATAGGATTTAATTTGCATTTTATAATTATATTGTTAAAATACACATAAGTTAAGCTATAATGCATCACATATATTTATATAAGGGAAGAGGGATTAAATTGAATATACCTGGGCTGGTAGTAATTGTTACAGGATTAAGCAATGTTAGTAGTTAAAACTTGAAAGGTGAGAGGTGAAAGTGAAGGATGAGACATTCTTAGGAAAATGTATATTTTCACAAGCTATTTAAAGGTGTTGAGATTTTGTTAGGAGTGATTTTTTGAAAAGGTCAATAATTTTATTTCCAAGTTTCTACAATATTAATACTATTAAAAGTATAAGAGAAAAGTATGATCCACTTGCAAATTGTATTGCACCACATATCACTATTGTTTTCCCATTTGATAGTGATATATCAACTGATGAGTTAAAATGGCATTTTAATGAGGTGTTGAAAGGCATAAAAAAGTTTAGTATTCAATTGAAGGATTTTACAGGTGATTTTAGAGATGGGTATTTGTTTCTTAATATAAAGAAGGGAAATGACCATATAATTGAACTGCATGATAAATTATACAGTGGAATATTAGATGGCTTTTTATATAGGAAAGCAACATATTGTCCTCATTTAACTGTTGGTAGGTTGAATGAACAGATTGAGTTTGATAAAGCAGTTGATGAATTAAGTTATTATAGCGAAAGTTTTGAAACAGTAATTGATAAAATATATGTAGAAAATATTGATATTAATGAAAATTCTATAATTGAATTCTCATTTGATTTATAATAAATTTTATAATTTTCTTTTCTTTAAATTGTAGTAATAGAAAAGGCAGGGGATGGTTTTAGTGATGTTGTAGATATTTATAGAGATATTGATACTGTCCTAGCTGAAACAAGAGAGGCACTTACAAAGGCTGTGAAATCAGTGGACCATTTATTTTATTTCCACATTCAATGTCTGGGATTGAAGCATTATATTGGGCACAAAAATATCCTGACGAAGTAAAAGCAATCGTAGGACTAGATATGGCTGTTCCTGGGGCTTATCGAGAATACAATATTAATATGCCAATGATAAAGTTAGTTGCTTTTGCATCTAATGTTGGAATTACAAGATTGATTTCAGGTTTAGCAGAAAGTGATGCCATAAAATATGGTACATTAACAGAAGAAGAAAAGGAATTATATAGAGTGATTTTTTATAGAAGAACTGCTACGAAAACAATGATAAATGGGGTTGAAAAAATAAAAATAAATGCCAGTAAAGTCGCAGAAAATGAACTGCCAAATATTCCAATATTAATGTTTTCATCTAATGGTCAAGGAACTGGTTGGAATGAATATGAATGGATAAGTTTTCAAGAAAATACTATAAAGAACATTGAAAATGGAGAAATAATCTATTTAGACTGTGCCCATTATATCCATGATATTGAGTATGAAAGAATATCAAAAGAATCTGAAAGGTTTATTGAAAGTTTTATTGAAAGTTTGAACTGTGAATGATGAACATACTATGTAGCAGAATGTTATTTAGTATAAATAAATTGCGATAATAAGATAGTACCAGACCCATAGATTAAAATGAATGTATTTAAACTTAAGAAGATTTGGAAAAAATAAAGGAGGAATTAAGGGTGACTGAACTTGGTAAAAGTTTAATACAAGAGGGATTAGAAAAGGGTAGAGAAGAAGGAAAAGCAGAGCTTTTAATTAAGTTATTAATGAAAAAATTAAAAAAAATCCCTAATGAATATAAAGAAAAAATAAAAACTCTTCCTGAAGATACAGTAGATGCAATTGCAACTGATATATTTGATTTAACTTCAGTTGAAGAATTAGAACAATATTTTTAATATACTAAATTACATTATTTAAATGTTTTCTTTGCTTAAAAATAATAAATATTAAAAGTAAAAATTAGATAGAAAATTGAAATTATGATATACTAAATAGTAAATTAAGTCTTAAGGAGTTGATTCTTGTGGAACATAAAAGTATAGAAATAGCAAAAGCTTCTATGGAGATGGCTATATCATCAAGAGCAGACGAAGAAAAACTTATAGAAAATTTTAAGGATAAAGGTGTTTTAGCTACAGCTGTAGACATAGGAGGAGACTTTTCAAAATCAACAGTAAAAATTATAGAGAGAGCTTTGGTAGCTTCAAAAAGAAGTGGAGTAATAAAAGAATGTCATATACATGAGGGAGCAGTTGCAGGAGCCACTAAGGAAGCATTAATGCAAATTTCTCAAAAGGCATATGGATTAAATGTTGGAGGGAAAATAGGTATAGCTCGTGCTGGAGAACATATAAGTGTTTGTATATTTTTAAGTGCAGGTTTACTACATTTAAATGAAGTTATAGTAGGTTTAGCACATAGGTCCATACCTGATATTTATTAAATATATTTAATTATTTAATATTAATTATTGACATTGCTTTTTAAATAGTATATGATAATAAAAAACTAAAAGGAATTCGGTTCCTTAATGTGTAGCATAGTAGAATTGTAGATTGGTAGTACAGTAGTATTTGTAGAGAAGTTTAGTAAAATAGTAGTTTTTATAGCTATTTTAAATATTATAATTAAATACATGGAGGATGGTAGTATGGTAGCAAAGAAATTCTTATCTCTAATTTTAGGTACGGTGGTTTTAAGTACCTCTATTCTAGTAGGCTGTGGTGATTCAAAAAATACAGCTGATTCTTCTAAAAACAACTTAAACATAGGAGTAGTTCAATTAGTTGAGCATCCGGCTTTAGATTCAGCATTTAAAGGATTTAAAGAAGGACTGGAGTCTAAGGGCTTCAAAGATGGTGAAAATATACATTTGGATTTTAAAAATGCAGCAGGAGATATACCTACAGCACAAACTATAGCTAATGACTTTGCTTCAAGCAAAAAAGATTTAATATTAGCAATAGCAACGCCAGCGGCACAAGCTAGCTTTAATGCAACAAAGGATATTCCTATCTTGGCAACAGCAGTTACAGATCATGCAAAGGCAGGTCTTGTAAATTCAATGGAAAAACCAGAAACAAATGTAACCGGAACTAGTGATATGCTTCCTATTGATAAGCAATTCGATCTTATGAAAAAGTTAATCCCAAATAGTAAAAAAGTAGGAATATTGTACAATACAAGTGAAGCTAATTCAGAGGTACAATTAGAAAATGCTAAAAATGAGGCTTCAAAACATAATCTTGAAATTGTAGAACGTGGAATAAGTAGTTCAAATGATGTTTCACAGGCATTAAGCTCTATAATTTCAAAAGTAGATGTTGTATATACATTAACTGATAATATTATAGCTTCATCAATGCCTCTTATAAGTAGTATGTGTTTGGAAAAAAATATACCAATAATAGGTGGAGAAAAGGCTCATGTAGAATCTGGAGCTTTGGCAACAGATGGAATTGATTACTATGAATTAGGGTTTCAAACAGCATTAATGGCCGTGGAAATAATCAATGGTGAAAAGCCACAGGATATGCCTATAGAGCGTCTAAAAGAAACTAAATTAACTATAAATGAAGATGTTGCAAAAAAAATGAATATACAAATACCAGAAGATTTAAAGGACAAGGCTATTATGATTAAAGGAGGTGTCAATTAATGACAGACATTCTTTTAAACATATTAGAGCAAGGACTTATATTTGGAATAATGACTTTAGGGATATATATAACCTATGAAATGTTAGATTTTCCAGATTTATCTGTTGATGGAACATTTGCACTTGGAGCTGCTTTAAGTGCAGTTTCTTTAATAAATGGGTTTAATCCATTTATATCATTACTTTTAGCTATGGTTGGTGGTGCTGTAGCTGGGGGGATAACAGGTATACTAAATGTTAAGCTAAAGATAACAAATATCTTATCAGGAATACTTGTTATGATAGGATTATATTCTATAAATTTAAGAATTATGGGAAAAGCTAACTTACCTTTATTTAATCAAAATACTATATTTAAATCTTCTATAAATCCAGTAATAATACTAGGAGCACTTTGTGTTATAACAAAAGTGGCTTTGGATTTATTTTTTAAAACCAAGATGGGATTTATATTAAAAGGATCTGGAGATAATTCACAAATGGTAACATCACTTGGAGTTGATGTGGGTAAAATTAAAATTTTAGGACTTATGTTATCAAATTCTATAGTTGCATTATCAGGTGGTATAATGGCACAATATCAGAAGTTCTCTGATGTATCTATGGGTACTGGAACCATAGTTATAGGACTTGCATCTTTAATTATTGGAAAATCTATTTTCAAAAAGGTTAAGTTCAATGTTACGACAGTTGCTATATTAGGGTCTATACTATATAAATTAAGCATAGCAGTAGCACTGAAACTTGGATTTCCTCCAACAGATTTAAAGTTAATTACATGTGTAATTGTAGTTTTAGCTTTAACATTAAATAAAAATTCAATTTCTTTTAAGTTTAGAAGTTTGAATTTATTCAAGGGAGGAGAGAAAGTTGCTTAAAATAACAGAATTAAATAAGGCTTTTAATAAAAAAACTATAAATGAAAAAGATGTGTTTAAAGCTTTTAATATAGATGTAAATAAGGGAGATTTCATAACTATAATAGGTAGTAATGGAGCAGGAAAGTCAACACTTTTAAATATAATATCAGGGGTTTTACCCTTAGATTCTGGAGATATAATTTTAGATAATAAAAGTATAACAAGTTTAAAGGAATTTAAAAGAACTAAGGTTATAGGAAGAGTATTTCAAGATCCTTCCTTAGGGGTATCTCCATCTATGACCATATTAGAAAATTTATCAATGGCATATAATAAAAACAAGAGATTTAATTTAACAAAAGGTGTAGAAAAGAAAAACATAGAAATGTTTAAAGAACTTTTGAAAGATTTAAATTTAGGACTTGAAAATAAATTGGATATTAAAGTGAGTTTATTATCAGGGGGACAAAGACAAGCGTTGTCATTAATTATAGCAACTTTATCTAATCCTAAGCTTCTTCTTTTAGATGAACATACAGCTGCATTAGATCCTAAAACATCTGAAAATATAATAAATATTACAGAAAAAGTAGTAAAAGAAAAAAATATAACAACATTAATGGTAACTCACAATTTAAAACATGCCATAAGTGTTGGAAATAGACTAATTATGCTTCACGAAGGAAGAATAGTATTAGATGTATCAAAGGATGAGAAGAAAAATCTTACTATAGATAAAATATTAAAATTATTTAATGAAAATAAGGATAATGATATTTTAAGTGATAGAACTCTTTTTTCTTAAAAATTAATTTTTAAAAGATGAGAAGAAGTAAGGCACCTGAGCCTTACTTCTTTTCTTGCTATATTTAATTTTAGTTTCCATTATGTCAAAGTTTACTTTAGTTATATTTTTTTGTTCATCAAATTCAAACGTATATACATATTTATCATAGACATAAGATAATTTTTTCTCATCCTCTGAAGTGGGTTTTTCTTTAAATTTAGAATAATGATTCTCATGGCGTTGCAACGAAATATCTTGCAAATTATATGTATTGGTTTAAATGGTTGCAATTCTTCAATACAGAGAAGCACGACAAAGATTAGTAGAAAGAAAAATATACTCTGCAAAAAAGGAAATAATGTAAAAAAGAAGGAATATTGGGTGAAATATAGAAATATATAAATGGGGTGATGTATATGAAAATAAATACTCTAAAATACAGAGGACAAACAGTTAAAAATGTAGAAACTGCATTAGAGGAGTTAGTTAGAGAATATCAAGGTATTGGGGAAAATATTTCTATAAACTTAGGCAATGATGATATAACAGTTGTTGTATTAGGTAAAGTTATTAAGATTGATTATTATAAATTGGATACTGGAAAGTTTGTTCAAAATTATATATACAATGATAATATAATGTTTGAAAAAGCTGATTGCATAAGTTTATCTGTTGAAGAAATAAAGGAAAAAATAATAGACAACTTTACAAAAGAAATAGAAACCATAAGCAAAAAGTACGCTTAAACTAGTGTTTTTAAATATAAACGAAACAGAAAAGGTTTCCATACAAAAAGAGAATGAAGAAAAAATGTACAAGAGCCTATTGCAGAAGAAGTAACTGAGGTATTAGAAAATACTGAACTTACTTATAAGCAAAGGCTTTTTTACATTTCTTATATTAAAAACGTTAATGAAACAAGCCACTATTCAAAGACAAGAATATAATACAGGTTCTTTAGCTTTATTAACTAGTTTGGGATTTCAAGTAGAGGAGTTAATGAGAAAAAGTATTTACAAAGCCTGCAGTAGGCGCAATTATTGAGGAAAATGAAAATGGTGAAGATTATATATTAATACAAGAACGTATGAAAGAAGATAACATTTTGGAAAATGGTCTTTTGGAAATACCGGCAGGAAAAATTAGAGAATATGAAAATATTTTTCAGGGATTAAGAAGAGAAGTATTAGAAGAAACAGGATTAACAATTACAGAAATAGAAGGAGAAAAAGATGTTGTTGAATGTAAGTGTAATGGATACACTGTAATTAGTTTTAATCCATTTTATTCTTCTCAGAATCTTAGTGGAGTATATTCAATTATGTTGCAAACATTTATTTGTAAAGCAAAGGGGAATTTACTAAAAGAATCTAATGAATCTATAAATATTAGATGGATTAAATTGACGGAATTAAAAGAATTGCTAGATAGCAATGAAAATCTCTTTTATCCTATGCACATTAATGCAATGAGAAAATATATTAACTTTAAGTTAGGGGGATCCAATTGCTAGTGCGGTAGCTGGAAATATGGATACTATGTTAGTACCAGTAGACATATTTGTGGGTGTAGAATTATGTCTTGTTGTTTTAATTACAGGAACTATACTTATGTTTATTGTACCTTTTTTACTACAGATTCTAACAAGTTTTTATTTTATGTTTTAAATCTCTTATTTGGTTTTAAGAATATAGCGTGAACGAATCCTAGGCTAAAGGAGAAAGGCTAGCTCTATAGATAGGATTATAAGTACATTTTTTATAACATCTCATACGTAGTATATGTTATTATTTTACTATATAGGAATTTATGATTAAGCTGAAGTTGTAGATAGCTTAAAAAGACATAAAGGACTTGACACCTGACGAAAAAGGTATGCTAGATAGTTATGATAATCCAGTGGGTTTTACAAAAAAATAAAATATAGAGGAAATAATTAAGTGTGTTAATTCATAAAAATTTGCAGATATATATTTTAAAATTAAACGCTTATGGATTTGTATTAATAGGAGGATATACTTATGGGAGAATTGTCTAAGTTGATTAATATAGGTAAAAAATTAGAAGGGCAGCTTAATAAAGTTGGTATAGAAACATTTGATCAGCTAAAACAGATTGGAAGTAAAAAGGCATGGATAAGTATTAAAGCAATAGATAGTTCTGCTTGTTTTAATCGTTTATGTGCTTTAGAAGGAGCTATTCAAGGGATTAGATGGCATAATCTTTCAGATGAAATAAAACATGATTTAAAAGAGTTTTATAATGGGTCTAAATAATTAAATTCTATAAATTCATATCAGTATTCTTATGGAACACATTTTAATACACAATACTTTATTAATATAATATGAATAAAACTAATTACTAAAAAATTATTGGGGGGTACTATGTATAAAGTATATGAAACAGAAAGGCTCGTTTTAAAAGTGATAGATGGCTCATTTGCTGAATTAGTATTAGATTATTTTAATAGAAACAGAGAACATTTAAGCGAATTTGATCCTTTAAGAAGTGAAAACTTTTATAAAATAGAAAATCGTAAAAAGGCAATAGGGCAGGAATTAATTGATATGAATAATGGTAATCAATTAAGAGTATGGATTTTTAAAAAGTCAGATATAGGTTTTGAAAAGATAATTGGAACAATTTGCTTTAGTCATATAATTAAGGGCTTTTTTTTATCATGTTATGTAGGTTATAGCATTGATTATAGTGAAACCAAGAAAGGATATATGACAGAAACATTAAAAAAAGGAATAGAAATTATGTTTGACGAATATAAACTTCATAGAATTGAGGCTACAGTAATGCCTAAAAACATATTTTCATTAAAAGTGTTAGAAAAACTTAACTTTAAAAATGAAGGCTTATCTGAAAAGTATCAAAAGATTAATGGAAAATGGGAAGACCATCTTCACATGATTTTATTAAATCCGAAAGTTGAATAAATATACTATAATCTGAAAAGAAGGGGAGTATTCATTGTAAAATAATATGGTAGATGTTCAATAAAGATTTATATAATTAAAAGAGCTTGTTATACTTCAGTAATGGAGTTTTCAAATATTTAATATAAATGGGGTGCAAAAAAATGATAGAAATAAAAATAGAAGGCGAAGAAATTTCAGAAAAGAAGATATCTGGTAATGCAGGTGCTATATTATCAGAGTTAGCTTGTATAGTGGATATGGTTCTTGAAGACGTTGTAGCTGCTACAAATAATGAAAAAACTAAAGGTGAAATAATGGAATTTGTAAATAAGGCCCTTAAAAATTGTTGGGAACATGAAAATAAATAGAGTGTAAATAAGGTTCAAATATTAAGTACACTAGATAAAGCCTATGATTCTGTTACTAAAAAAGAGTCATGATATCCTATGAAGAAGGAACATTTGTGGATTTCTTTTTATTTGAAAACTAATGGATATATAAAATTAATATTATATAGTAAAAATCATTTATATTACGGGAAGGTGAGAGAATGATAATACGTGAGCTGACAGATGAAGAATTAAGAGTGGCTGTAGAACTAAATTATCAATGCTGGAATGATGACTTTGCTGGCATTATTCCATATGACTCAATGAATGTAGATAAGGAGACTAAGGTTGTCTCCAATTGGATAAAGGATAAGAATTGTGATGATATTAGACGTATGTATGGTGCTTTTGAGGGAAATAATTTTTTAGGGTATGTAGGTGGAAGTCTAGCTGAAAAGGAAGATGCTGAACATGGAGTAGAATTAAATTATTTATTTATAAAAAAAGAATACCGTGGAAAAGCATTAGGATTAAAGCTTATAAGAACCATTTTGATTGAATTTGTTGAATACGGAATAGACAAACTAATTATTTATAATTGGCATGATAGTGAATCAAATAGGTTTTATATATATCTTGGTGGGGAAGTGATTAAACAGGTTATACAAACTTCAAGTAGGAAAGAAGCATTAGTAGATGTATTTAGTTGGGATATTAATAAGCTTATAAAACTGCTAAATGATAAGCTATATGCTCGTAATGTGGAGAGTGGCGGATTTGCTTTTAATCAATCTCTATCTGAAGGTATTTTAATGACCACTACCTACAACCAAGAAGATACTAAGATAGTCTGCAAGGGACTTTTTCAGCATAATGTGAGAAATACACATGGATTGTTAAAGAAGCCGGGCTTCAGTATAAATATATATTTAAAGGAAAGTGGCAGAACCGTTGGAGCAATATTATGTGACACATTTAATTTATGTATGTATATTGATGTAATGTGGATAGATGAGTCGTACAGAGGAAAGGGATTCGGCAAATCACTTATTTTACAAGCAGAGAAAATAGCAAAAGACAATGGTTGTGTATTTTCTCATACTTGCACGTTTAGCTTTCAATCCCCAGAGTTTTATAAAGCATGCGGATATACAGTTTTCGCAAAACTGGATGATTATCCAAATGATATAGTAGAGTATTTTTTAAAGAAAAAGTTGTAAAGCATACTTCTAATAGAGGTGCAACCAATATATAATTCCCTATCTTCTTATATAGACACATATGAATGAAATTAGTGGAATTCTATTAAATTAAAGAAAGGAAGAGGTGTTTATAGTGGAAGTAGATATTCTTACAAAATTAGATTCGATTTCTGTGACTAAGGGAAATAAAACTAATGTTGATTATTATATTTTTGATGAATTTGAAGTTCATTTAAATCGAATACCACCTAACTCTAAACAAGAATGGCATTTACATAAAATAATAGAAGAAGTATTGGTGGTTACTGAAGGACAAGTGGACATTATGTGGAAAGAAAATGAGAAATTTATGCATGAAACATTAGTTAAGGGCTCATTAGCAAGGGTTAAAAAATCCATACATGTTATTGAAAATAATTCAAACAACTGGGCTGAATTTATCGTTTTCAGAATGGTTCCATCAGGTAACGTAAATAGGGAAATAATCAAAAATGACAAAGTGGTTGTAGAACCTGACTTTTAAGAATATATTGTTTAAATCTCTTTACCAATGAAGATATTCATTCTGTAGATTGGTTATTTTTAATAAGCCAATCAATTTATGACTGAATGTGGAAAGCATGAATTTGTTTTAAGTTGGAAACCTTTAGAACAAATTAAAGACTTATATTTATATCCGCTATTTTTAAAGGAGAATATCTTAAAATTACCTAATAGTATTCAGCATATAGTTGAAAGAAAATTATAAAGTTATGAGCGTAATCTATATGTGATATGATAAAAGCATGTAGTTAGTTTTGTGTCTAATTTTTTGTTGAGGTAATTATTGCTTACAATACTCAAATATGGTATTATTAAGTTGTAAAAATAAATATTTAAGACACAGTGGGCTGGATTTAGCCAGCTGAGATTAAGAACTTGTATTCCTTGACCATATTAACCTTAACTTGGTAATGCCAGTGTAGGAAGTTGGTTGCTACTAATTTAGTAATTTTTTAGTAACTTAAAGTACGAATCATATAGGTTCGTGCTTTTTTAGCGTAGCAAAAAATTCTTTTTTGGAATAGTGGAACAGGTACTCTAATGGCTATAAGTAATTTTTTTAGTAAAATGTGACTATTATATGTTATTATATAATAGTATAAAGCTTAACAAATGAGGGGGAGTATGCATGAATATATATTTATCACATCTTTTAGATGATAAGGATATGAAAAGTGTATTGGAACAGTACACTGTTGGCATAGAAACAATAGAGTTTGGGATAGGGGATTCGCTAGATTGTAAGGAAAAAAGTTTGAAAAATTATAAAAAAAAATTAGGTGGAATAATAGAAAAGCCTTCTCTTTCAGTACATGGTCCATTTTTAGATTTATGCCCAGCAAGTTTTGATAGTTTAATTAGAAAGGTAACCATGGAAAGATTTGAGAGTTCTTATTGTATGGCAAAAGAAGTAGGAGCAAAGCATATAGTTTTTCATACATGCTTTAATCCAATGGTATATTTTGGAAGTTATTGGGAAGATAACTCTAAGAAATTTTGGAATGAATTTTTAGCTGATAAGGATGATTCAATAAAAATATATATAGAGAATGTATATGACACTAGTTATGAAAATATTGCAAACCTTATAGATAGAGTAAATCACCCAGCATTCTCAGCTTGTCTTGATATAGGACATGCTAATTGTTTTTCTAAAGTTCCAGTGGAAGATTGGGTAAATGGACTTGGTAAAAGAATTGGACATGTTCATATACATAATAATGATGGAATAAAAGATAGCCATAATGGTATTTTAAATGGAAATATACCTATGTTTGATGTTTTAAGTAAGATTAATGAAGTTAGTAAAGATGCAACATGGGTTTTGGAACTTAATAAATACCATGAGATAATTAGTTCATTAGAATGGATAAAAGAAAATAATCTTTTTAAGTAGATTGTTATCGAACCTTGGTTATTTTAATGTATACTATATTATTTATAAAATAAGTTAGGAAAAGTTATTCAGAAATGCAAAAACAAAACTAAGGTTTTTGTAAAAATTTACATGTTAAGGACGGCTAAAGAAATGATATCTATTATGAAAAAACAAAGAAATAAACTTATCAATAATAAAAATAAAAAAGGTATTATAATAGGACTAGGTACTTTGATTTGTGTGTATCTAGGAGTATCGGTATTTTTCGTGAACCACTTTTGTTTTGGTTCTCAAATTAATGGCATTGATGTTTCATTTAAAACTATAAATCAAGCTAAGGAAAAAGTATCATCAGTTATTTCTACATATTCATTGGAAGTAGAGGGACGAGATGGGATTAAAGAAAAAATTGATGGAAAAGAGATTGGATTAACATATAATGGGAATGATAAAATTAAAGAGTTTAAAAATAAACAAAATTCATTTAAATGGATCACATCACTTTTTAATAAAAGTCAGTTTCAAATAGATGAAATAGTAACTTTTGATAAGGAGTTGTTGAAAGAAAAATTAAACAAGGTATCTTTCTTTAATAGTAAAGAGATAATTGAACCTAAAGACGTTACCTTTGAATATTCAGATAAAGGGTATAATATGATAGATGAAGTTAATGGAAACAAAATAAAAGAAAATTCTGTATATGAAAATGTGGAAAATGCAATTTTAAAACAAAGAAACACATTAAATCTAGATGAAGCTAATTGTTATGAAGCACCAAAATATACTTCAAAATCTAAAGAAACTAAAGAAGCTAAAGATCTTCTTAATAAGTATACAAGTCTGAAGATTACACATACCTTTGGTGATAATAAAGAAGTTATAGATGGTTCAACTATAAATAAATGGCTTTATGCAGATGAAAATATGAATGTTACGTTTGATGAGAAACAGATTAGAAAGTATGTAGATTCATTAGCTGCTAAGTATAATACACTTGGAAAAACAAGAACTTTTGCTACATCAACAGGAAAAACAGTGCAAGTATATGGTGGGAACTATGGATGGATTATTAATAAGTCTGAAGAAGTGAAGAGTTTAATTGAAGCCATAAAAAAAGGTGAAGATGTAACGAAAGAACCAATATATTCACAGACGGCAGTATCTCATGATAATAATGACATTGGAAATACGTATGTAGAAATTAATTTAACAAAACAACATATGTGGTTTTATAAAAATGGTTCTCTTATTACAGAAGGAGATGTTGTTACTGGAAATATGAACCAAAATTTTGGAACACCTGCAGGCACATATAAATTAAATTATAAAGAAAGAAAAGCTACATTGAAAGGTGAAAATTATAAGACAGAAGTTGATTTTTGGATGCCTTTTAACGACAATATAGGTATTCATGATGCAACATGGAGAACAGAGTTCGGAAAAGATATTTATATAAATAATGGTTCCCATGGATGTGTAAATTCACCTCCTAGTTTAGCAAGTGCAATATTTGAAAATATTGAATCAGGAACTCCTGTTGTTTGCTATACGGAGTAATCTATAATTTGATAGACTTATAGAAAATTAAAGAGTCTTGTAGCAATTGAATTTAAAGTAGGTGAACTTTTACCAGGACATAAAACAAGTAGAGTTATATTTAATATGGCTAAAAAAGAATAAAATGGCTAAAGGCTAATAAGAACCAATGGTAATAATACTTTGTGCAGAAAAGAATTCAAAAAAAGTAGAATCCTCTGATGAGGAGGGTTCTACTTTTTTATCTCTTTTTACTACAAGAATATAATAGAATTATTTATAATCGTCGATATTCATTTTGATTTGAAACAGACTTTGCATCCTTAATTATATTAAATTAAGGAGCTGAGTTAGAATGAAATATTATGGTACGGTGAAGCATATATTTGGAGAACAAAATAAAAAAGAGTACTAGTAAGATACTTTTACTAGTACTCTCTATATATAATATTATTTCATCATTGCTGCTAATTTCTTGTTTAAAGATAATAGTACTAATCCTATAACGATTGAAACTACAGCTATTCCACCGAATATTTCTAAGTGTCCTAAAGTTTCAGTGTATGAAGCAACAATTCCTGCTATTTCATTAGCAATAAAGCTACTGCATAACCATACACCCATTAACAATGATGCAAACTTAGCTGGTGCTAATGAACTAACCATTGAAAGTCCTACTGGTGATAAGCAAAGTTCTCCCATAGTATGAAGAAAATAAGCTCCTACTAACCATAACATATTAGCTTTTACAGCAGTATCTGTTACATTTCCACCCCTTTGCATAACGGCTCCTACCATTAATAAGAAACCAAGACCTAACATTATCATACCTAGTGCCATTTTTGCAGGAATTCCTAAGTCACCTTTTTCTCTACTAGCTAATTTAATCCATAATTTTGATACAGGTATTCCACATAATACTATAAAGAATGGATTTAGAGATTGGAACCATGAAACTGGCATTTCCCATCCACCAACTTTTCTATTTACATAATCTTGAGTATAAATAGTAAGTGAACTTCCAGCTTGTTCAAAGCCTGTCCAGAAAACTACAACAAAAGCTGCTAATATACATATAACAATAGTTCTATGTTTTTCTTGTTTAGTTAAAGGTTTATTTAATGCTTCTTTATCTACAGTATTTTTAGCTTTACCTACTGTTGTTTTACCAAGATTCCCAAGGTATTTGTCAGATAGCAAGTTAAATAATATTTGTCCTATAACCATACCAATACCAGCAGCTAAGAAACCATATCTAAATCCGTAATGGATAATTTCTCCTGCTTCCTTTGTTGCCATTATGTTTTCAGCTAAAGCACCACACACAAGAGGAGCTATAAATGACCCTAAGTTTATTCCCATATAGAAGATAGTGAAGGCTGAATCTTTTCTTTTATCTCCCTGTGGGTATAATTGTCCAACTAGCGTTGAAATATTTGGTTTAAAGAAACCATTACCAACTATAAGTAAAAATAATCCTATATATAATGCCATCATACTTTGATTTGAAAATAGTGTAAATTGACCTAAAGCTATTATTATTCCACCAATGGTAATAGCTTTTCTTTGTCCTATATATCTATCAGAAATATATCCTCCAATTATTGGAGTAAGATATACAAGTGCAGCAAAGTTACCATACATCCTCAATGCTGATGCTTTATCAACCCCAAGACCGCCTCTTATAAGCTCTGTAGTTAAATACATTACAAGTAAGGCTCTCATACCGTAGTAACTAAATCTTTCCCACATTTCAGTAAAAAATAACAGATATAATCCTGGTGGGTGTTTCATCTTGCCTGTTTTGATTTGTGAAACTTCATTTGTCATCTCATTATTTGTCTGTTTAAGTTCCATAGTTAACCTCTTCTTTCATTCTTTTTTAATTATATTGTATATTTTAACAATTAAATTGATATTTTGCAAGTCTAAAATTGCAGTTTTATGAACATATAAATTATTTTTTATATTTCTTATTATGTAATTTTATACATATATAAAGTTTAATTAACATTTATCCTTCGTAGCAAAAACTTCTTGCAATTATTATTGCGTTTATAGATATTAATTCATTTTCAATCAATTATAACAACAAATATTTGAGAGAATAATAGACAACTATATTACAAAAATGTATATTTACTTTATAATTATTCATTTTTGTATTTTATACAAATAAATATTATGAATAATTACGATATATTTCTTGCAGTCTTGCACTCAAATTCATTTTTTCTGTCAAAAAACTTTTTTTATCATTATGAATTTAATAATTAGCCTGTGTTGTTTTTAATCCTTGCATATAGTTCAGATTTTATCAATCCGGATAGAATACTTAATTGATTTTAAAAGACTTGAGTATGTAAAAAATATTGTATTAACTTAAAATTTTATAAATTATTCCAAATTGTTTAGTTAAAATATGTTTTAAATATTGGAGGGAGAAAAGTAAAGAATATCTATAAAGGGAGCTGTTATAATTTAAAAATCTTTAGTGCTGCATAGAGAAGCTACCTACTAAGAAGAATAGAAATTTAGGTGGAATGAGTACTTATAAATGGACTCGGCAAAAAATATCGGAGAAATAGAAATAGAAATAGAATTAGGATATTAGTTAGGAGATTTGTTGGAAATTATAAGTGACAAAAATGCAAGGCTTTTCTTCAATGTGTAAGGTGAATAAATGGAATCAAATTTTTTCAAAAGGTATAATTAAATCATGAAGTTAAGAAATTTTAAAAATTTGAGAGGAGGAGGTTTGAAATGGGAAAATCACTTGTAAGAGTAAAAGAAAATTCGATGTTTTTTGGAGTATGTAGTGGTATAGCAGAATATTTTAATTTAGAGCTTTCAAAAATACGTATTGCTTGGGTTGTATCAATATTATTTTTCGGAACAGGATTATTGTTATATATTGTATTGGCAATTGTACTTAATAAAAAACAATATGAAGATGTAAGTAATTTTGAAATTAATGTATAAGATAAATAAAGAGAAATAAATGATTTATATAAGTAATAATTAAATATTGATATGAAAGAAGTCAAGGACACTTTTAATATCATTTGGTTTGTTTTATACAGATTAAACCAAGTGAATGCTAATATAATAACAAATAAAGGCGTCATCCATAAAGTTCTGATAAACTTTTTTCTGTAACTTAAAATCCAATATATTAATTCAAATCTCTTATCTATTTTATATTTTTTCATAAGACTTTTCCTCTAATTTATTGAATGGTACAGAGCAAAGACGATTTATTTTACTATAATTATAGATACAAAATAAGTGAAATTAAAATCAATTTAACACTTCATATAGAAATTGCCTTAATTACTTTAAATTGTGAATACAGTGCAATTATTTTTTAGGGATTAAATTATCTATATATAATGGAACTCAACAATTTCACTGTTAGTGTATAGTCAGATAAGAATTTAGTGTCAGCGATAGAAATAAGAGAATAGGATATAAACATAAAAAAGAGTATCTTCTAGAACGAAGATACTCTTTTAACGCTATAAAACACATTGACAGTAAAAAATGCCAATGTTATAATAATCAAGTATAGACTATATCAACCTAATCATATCATAGTTGAATGTAAAAGTCAATACTTTTTGAAGGGAAGTTTTAAAAATGAAAAATTCTATTAACCTATTTGAAAACAACTTACTAGAGAAACAAGTTTTTAATGACATATTTCAGTGTAATGAAATTACAAGTGAATATGGATTAAAGTTTTGTGAGGAAGATGTAAAAGAAATTATAAATACAAGAAATACAGCACTTCAAAAAAGTGGAAGAATAGAGTTTAATGGTCAAATTATAAACAAGATTGTTACAGCTTTTTGTGATTCACCATATATATCCCAATATAATTACAGTGATACAATAAATGAACTTGTAGAAATTTTCTATAATTATAAGAATGAAACTTTAGATTATATAGGTGATGATGAACTAATAGAAATTATGAAGGATAAGTTTGATAACTATTGCCAAGGATCATTGGAGCTTTTAGAAGGAAAAGTATTATATAAAATCTCGGATAATATAAGAAATGGTTTTAAGGATTATACAAATCTTGATAACGAAAAGGATTGATGAAATATGGGGAAGGATAATAAGATACAAAAATACAGCTATTCTATAGAGAATAACTTCAGTGAAGAAGGTTTTTTCAAGGATGTTTTAGCAAATTGTTATGAGAAAAAACTTCTAGATGATAATATTTTAGGCAGGATATATTATGAAAGAATGGAACTTTTAAAGGTGAATTTAAAATATTACACAAAAGATGAGAGTAGTTCAGTTATGGTAGAGGTGGCTGAAAGTATTTTACAGTGTATTGATTATACCATAGGAATTTATTTAAAAACCTTTGATAATCTGGAATCTATAATAGAAGAAATAAAGAATACAAACTTGTTTGATATGCTAAAAATGGGTCATGATTTAATTAAGGAAAAAATATTATACAGTAAGAAGCTGTTACATGAAATTAATGAAAATAAGCTTGAAGTTGATAATTATTCATATAGCGATACTATAGATTATGGTATTCCATTGTTTTTTAAAGAATATAATGATTTATTTTCAGCTCATGAAACCCCAGCATCGATAGATTATCAGCTTTACATTGATAATATGGACTATATAGGTATTGAATATATCTTTAATTACCTAGAGACTTTAAGTTTAGAAAATGAGTTTTGTAACAACTTTCATATTAGTGAAATTAATAAGGTATTAAGAGGCTATGATAAGAAGTGTGAGTTATTACTTATAAACATATTTGAACTAGTATTAATTAATTCATTAGGAGTAATCATTTGTGGTAAAGATTTGAATAGCCTTAATATTAATAGTCTAGATAGAGAGCAGATAAAAAATAAGTTAGGAAATTTATCTTTAGAGGAATTACAACAAGAGTTATTAAAATATGCAAAAATATGCTCTGAAATTTTAGATATTAAAAATGAAGCAGTGGTAACTTATATTAAAAAGTCTACATTGAAAATAACTTCATTAATAAATGAAAGCATAAAATTAAATAGATTAGAAACAGTATTTATATCATTTGATGAGGATGATAGCAATGAAATGTTTGAATATACTGATGGTGAAAAAATGACAAACTCAGAATTTAAAAAATTAAGTGAAGAAATTAGAGAATGCTCTTTAGTTAAAGACAAAATTGTATTAATAAAAAATAACATTAAGAGCTTAGAAGATTTAGTGGATATGTTGGATGCTGAATGTTTATTTGAAGATGAATATATTAATTGCTTTAAAAGCTTATCCAAAATGGAAATTATTCTTTTATCAAAGTATATATCTGAGTTAAGTTTTGAAAATGAATATGAAAAACAATGGTATTATGAATTTAATGAGTATATTTTAAGCTTAAGGGAAGAAGAGCAGATAGCAATAAGAGAGGCTAAAGAAAGAATAGAGTTATAAATACTCTATGATGAAGCAAAATAGATATGGAAAAAATAATAGTGATTAATTTAATACTAAAAAGATGAAGACTTTAAGAAGCTATATTTGATAGGTTCAATTGGTGAAAGAAAAATAGTATAATTAGGTTAAGTAAATAGTGTATGTAATATCCAATGTTTCTGTAATGTAGAAAATAAGGGAGAAATCAATATGAAATATAAAATATACATCGTAGAAGATGATTCCTCAATAAGCAATCTATTGAAAGAATATATAAACAAATATGGTTTTGATGGAAGGATAGCTGATAGCTTTGAGGATATAATGATAGAATTTAATGAGTATAATCCAAATTTAGTATTGTTAGATGTTAATTTACCTAAATTTGATGGATTTTATTGGTGCAGAAAAATAAGACAACAATCAAAAATTCCTATAATATTTATATCAGCAAGGGATAGCGGAATGGATCAAGTGATGGCCTTAGAAAGCGGAGCTGATGACTATATAACAAAACCATTTTATTATGATGTTGCTATTGCGAAGATAAAAAGTCAAATAAGAAGGGCCTTTGGAGACTATGCAGCTAAGGGAGAGGAAAGAACAGTTGAGATTGAAGGTCTTAAGTTCTATCCGGAAAGGTCAGAGATAAAATTTAAAGGTGAACTATTAATTATAACTAAAAGGGAAGGCATACTGCTAGAATGCCTTATAGAAAAATATCCCAAAGTTATTAGCAGAGATTTGCTTTTGGAGAAAATATGGGATGATCTAGAGTTCGTGGAGGAAAACACTTTAAGCGTAAATATTAGCAGAGTACGAAAGAGACTTCAGGTACTTGGAATAGATAACGGGATAGAAACTATAAGGGGGACAGGTTATAGATTAAATAAAACCTGGTAAAAGGATATAATATGAAGTTGTTTTTAAAGGATAATAAAGGGTATATCATCACATATTTTTTAAGTTTAGCACTTACCTTCGTATATTCTAATCTTAATGGGTTTATAGAACTAAGTGAGATTATTTATATATTCATGTTTAATACATTCATCCTGCTGGGCTTTCTAATTTTTAGGTACTATCAAAATAGACAATTATATCGACTTTTCAAGGGTGGATTCACTGATTTAAAGGAAGTTTTTTTAGAACTTGGCAGTGGGGAATTAAGTCAAAATGTTTCCCAGATATTAAAGGAATTACATGGCTTATATGAAGCTGAAAATTTAAAATCTGATAAGATTCATAAGGAGCATTTAAGGTTTATTAATCAGTGGGTACATCAAATGAAGACACCACTTTCAGTAATGCAACTTCAGCTCCAAGAGTACGAGGGCGAAGAAAAGTATGATAATATTCAGGAAGAGGTTGATAAGCTAAAGGAAGGTCTAAATATGGCAATGTATTTTGCAAGATTAGATTCCTTCCAAAGTGATTTTTTAGTAGAAAGAATTAATTTGAAAAAACTTACTAGAGAAGCAGTAAATGAAGAAAAAAAGATTTTTATAAAAGGCAGAATAATTCCTAGAATTGATATAGATAAAAGCATTGAAGTTTATAGTGATGCTAAGTGGTTAAAGTTTGTATTAGGACAACTCATTATTAATGGAGTAAAATATTCACGGGGCAAGGGTAAAGAATTAATTATAAAAGCTCACGAAGGTGAAAAAGAAATTAAATTAAATATCCTTGATGAAGGAATAGGAATTTCTACTAAGGATATAAAAAGGGTATTTGATCCTTTCTTTACCGGTGAAAATGGACGTAAATATGGTGAGTCTACTGGTATGGGATTATATATAACCAAAGAGGTATGTAAAAACTTAGGACATGAAGTAACCATAGAATCAATTGTTAATGAAGGAACAAAGGTGATAATAAAATTTAAAAATCAGATGTGATTAATAGCGAATGGATAGCAAAACTATTTATTTGCTATTTTTATTTAGAACATAAAAGCTTACATGCATGTCACATTGTTGTAAGATTTGTAGATAGTAAGATGTGTAGTGTTATTATAAACTGTTTACAGCAAGATAATAATTTTAAAGGAGTGACAGTGTATGGATATAATATTTATATTAAAAGCTATTCTAATTGCTATAGTAGAAGGGTTAACTGAATTTATTCCAGTATCATCTACAGGGCACATGATATTAGTTGGATGGGCAATTGGTTTTAAGGGAGAATTTGCTAAGATGTTTGAAGTTGTAATTCAACTAGGAGCGATAATGGCAGTAGTAGTTTTGTATTGGAAGAAGATTGAAGAAAGTATAATAGAATTCTTTAGGTATATATTTACTAGAGGAAAAGAAGGCAAGACAGGCTTTAGATTTGGGATAAGTGTTATTGTAGCTTTCTTAGTTGCTTTAATTGTCATGAAAAAGTTTGTTGGCTATCTAAAAAAGAAGCCTTTGAAGGTATTTGCAATATATAGAGTAGCAGCGGGTATTTTACTTGGAGTATTAGTATTATCTAAGGTTATTAGTTTAACATAATGGGGGTGAATAGCATGGAAATTTTAGAGGTAAGTAATTTAAGTAAGGTATATGGTAATAAAGTATTATTCAGTGCCTTGGATAATGTAAGTTTTACTATAGAAGAAGGTGAATTTGTAGGTATTATGGGACCATCAGGAAGTGGTAAGACAACCCTGTTGAATATGATATCAACAGTAGATAAACCAACTTCAGGAGAAATAAGAATTAGGGATAAAAATCCTTTGAAGCTTAAGGGCGAGGAGCTTGCTTTATTTAGAAGAAGAGAACTTGGTTTTGTGTTTCAAGATTTCAATTTGTTAGATACATTAACAGTTGGTGAAAATATAGTGCTTCCACTTACCTTAGATGGAGTGGCAGTTAAGACTCAGGATGATGAACTAAATAGAATATCAAAAATCCTTGGAATAGAAGATTTGATAAACAAGAGAACCTTTGAAATATCAGGTGGGCAAGCTCAAAGGACAGCTATTGCTAGGGCATTAGTACATAATCCTACTTTACTTCTAGCAGATGAACCCACTGGTAACTTAGATTCTAAATCAGCTAAAACTGTAATGGAGTTATTTGGGGAAATAAATAAGGAGGAAAAGGTAACCACAATTATGGTAACTCATGATCCTTTGTCCGCCAGCTATTGCAGTAGAATTTTATTTATAAAGGATGGGACTATATATAATGAAATTTACAGGGGAGATAGTAGGCAGCAATTCTATCAAGAAATTATTGATGTTCTAGCATTGCTTGGAGGTGGAAACTAATGAACATAAGGGAGTTTGCCACTAAAAATGTGCAGAGAAATGCAAAGGCTTACTTTGCTTATTTTATAAGCAATACTATATCAGCAGCGTTATTGTTTTCTTTCACTATGATTATATTTCATCCAGATTTTAATGTAAGTATACTACCAAACTACTTAAAAAACGCACTTAATATGACAACAATAATTGCATATTTATTCTTATGTTTCTTTGTTTTTTATTCAATAAGTGTTTTTCTAAAAAGCAGGTATAAAGAATTTGGGATACTTTATATCATAGGTTCTTCAAAAAAACAGGTGCAGAAAATGATACGTATTGAAAATATGATCATAAGCTCATCAGCTGCGGTGGTAGGTATATTGCTGGGGGTGATTTTTTCTAAAATACTTTTAGCTGCTAGTGGAAAGCTTTTAGGATATGATGCATTGGGATTTTATATTCCGGGAAAAGCTATGATAATTACTTTAAGTGCTTTTATAATTATAGGAATAGTTATCTCGGCATTCTGCTCTTTTATTATAAAAGAAGATAAGGTTTTGAGCTTACTTAAAGGAACTAAAAGGCCAAGACCTGAACCAAAAGCTTCAGTTGTTCTTGCAATTATATGTGTAGGATTATTGGCTGCAGGATATTATCTATCAATTACATGCAGTGAAGATACAATACCCTATAGAATAATACCTGTAACAATTATGGTTGTCGTAGCAACTTATTTATTATTTTCTCAATTAAGTGTATTTATAATTAAGTTGTTAAAGAAAAATAGACGCTTATATATGAAGAAAACTACAGTGTTATGGGTATCCAACTTACTATATAGAATAAAAGATAATACTAGAATGTTTTTTTTAATTACCATAACATCAACCGTTGCTCTTTCAGCAATAGGATCGGTATATGCCTATTGGAGAGATAAAGAGGATCAGATAAACATAAATTTTCCACAAGCTTTTTTTTATTCAGATACTTATATGAATAAAGCTAAAGTTGATTTGAAAGTTGGTTTTATAGAAAATTCATTGAGAAATGATGGAATAGAATATACTAAGGTGAATGAAGAAATAAAGTTTATTATTCCTAATGGTGATAAAGAAAAGGTAGTTGTAATGAAAGATGAGGTCTATAAAAAATTAGCATCAGCACTATTTTTAAATTCCATTTCTTTTAATGAAAATGAAACAATACTAGCTGTTCCTTCAATTGGAAGCGAAAGAAAAAGTATTATTTTAGATAATATGGAACTACAAGTTGTTGGAAACAGTAATAAAAGAATGATCCCTACTTTTTATGGTGATGTGTATGTAGTTAAAGATGATTTATATGAAAAGATAAACGGGGTTAAATGTTACTTTGGGGTGCTAAATGTAAATAATTATAAGGATACGTTGAATATTTGTAATGATTTTTATAGTAATTTTGGAGATGATGATGGAGATGAGATTTATAAAAATTTTTTAAAAGCTCATATATTAGAAAGTACTAAAATAGGTTATGGTGTACTTTTATTTATTGCAATTTTTATTGGACTTATCTTCTTTGTAACAACAGGAAGCTTCCTATATAACAAGTGCTACATGGATGTTATTGAGGATAAAAAGAAATATAAGCAGTTAAATAAAATTGGATTAACCTATACAGAGATAAAGAAGGTATTAAATATTGAGATAGGGGTATTATTTTTACTTCCTTATATAGTTGCTGTGATACATTTTGCTTTTGCTATTAGTTCCTTGAAATATGCTTTTGACATTAAGATAACTGTACCAGCTTTACAGGTGATAGGAACTATGTTGATTGCTCAAATTATTTATTTTTTTATTATAAGAAAAAACTATTTATTAGAGATTAAAAAAAGTTTGTTATAATATTATATTAAGAAGATGTAAGGCAAGAAAATAAAAATAATTCAACTTTAAAAAATCTATGATATACCCGTCACAGTGAATAATATATGTGGAGAAACAAAATGAATAGAATATGAGTAAACATTATTGAGAAAGGTTAATACTATAGATTGTAATAATAAATTAAAAGGAATATTTATATATGTCTAATTTAACTAATCAAACAATAATAGACATTAAAGTTGGAAGTATAATTAAAAAATATAATCATGATAAAGTAATTTTAGTAGGAACTTATTTATATAAAGATAGTAGCTATGTAGAAAATGTGGATATAGTAATAAATGAAGAAGATGGATCGGTTACAACTACAAAAATCCCTTATAGTGGCTATGGGTTAGAACTTTTTTTAGGGGATTTTAATGGTTATGGAAAAGATGAAATAATGGTAAGAGGTGAATATGGAGGATCAGGAGGGTATGCTATAGCAGCAATTTATGATTACAGAGATGGAAGACTTGTAGAAATATTTAATCCAGATATGTTTTCAGAAAAGTATGTAATAACAGCAAGTTATTTAAATGGATATGAAGTTTTAGTAGAGTCAATTACTTTAAAGGAAAAATATACTTTTGATATTTCACAAAGTCCAGCCATATATTTAAATATGGTATATGATGAAAATAAGAAAGTTAAACAAAATGAAGCACCTACCGTTTCAGCAATTAATGGGGCATTTCCAATTAAGCTTGTATTTGAAGAAAACTATTATTTATTTTTAAGGCAGAGAGTGATTGGAGTTAATAACGCAGATACAATAGGTTATATAGAAAGTTTTGTAAATTTATTAAACAATGATATAAAAGTAGTAGATATGGGAGCTTATATGAAAGGACAAAAAGAAATTTTAGATAGGTCTACAAATAGTGGATTTAAAGGTGTATAGCAGAAAATGATGCTTATGTTTTTACAGATATATTCAAGGGTGATGGATATAACATCAAAGATTTAGATAATGATGGTAAAGAGGAGTTGATTTTATGGCTCCATGATACTGGAGAAGCTTACACTAGTGATATCTATTTAATTAAAGAGCAAGCATTAAAGAAGAGTAATAAATATGATAAAATTTATTTTAAAGAAGTTGTTAAGTATTATAAAAGTTTATTAGAAACTTATAAGGACTCTTCAACTTATCTTTACTATTTAGCTTTAGCTTATGAGAAAATGTAAAGGAAAGAGTTAGATTTAGAGTAAGTATTGGAGGAAATGGAATTACTGATGAAGATATAGAAAGAAGATACTATGATTTACTTAATAACTTAAAAGAGATTATTGAAATTTGTGATGAGATAAATATATATGATAATACAGAAATGTTCAGAGAAATTATTGACTTTCAAAATGGAAAAATTATATGGAAAGATAAAAAAACTTTAATACACATTATCTACCAATTAATGCATAGTAATAGTTAAATATTTATATAATTACTGTAATAGTATTTATATAAGAAAGGATAATGTTATGTCAGAAGCAAAATGTCCTATGACAGGAAGAACAAGTAAAGCAGTAGCAGGAGAAGGAACTACTAATGAGTATTGGTGGCCAAACCAGCTTAAGCTTAATGTTCTTCGTCAAAACTGTAAAAAAAGCAATCCTATGTCTAATGATTTTAACTATGCCGAAGAATTTGAGAAATTAGATTATTATGAACTAAAGAATGATTTATATAAGTTGATGACAGACTCACAAGAATGGTGGACAGCTGACTATGGTCACTATGGGCCATTCTTTATTCGTATGGCTTGGCACAGTGCAGGAACCTATAGAATTGGTGATGGTAGAGGAGGTGGAGGACAAGGACTTCAACGTTTTCCACCACTTAATAGTTGGCCAGATAATATAAACCTAGATAAAGCACGTCGTTTACTTTGGCCAATTAAAATGAAATATGGAAATAAAATATCCTGGGCTGATCTTATGATATTAACAGGTAACTGTGCATTTGAATCTATGGGACTAAGGACAATTGGTTTTGGTGGTGGAAGAGAGGATGTTTGGGAACCACAGGAGGATATTTACTGGGGGAGTGAAAAGAAATGGCTGGGGAAGGATCGTAATAGAGATGAAAAAGAGCTTAAAAACCCTCTAGCAGCTGTACAAATGGGATTAATTTATGTAAACCCAGAAGGGCCAAATGGAAACCCAGACCCTAGAGCATCAATAAAAGAAGTAAGGGAAACATTCACTCGTATGGCAATGAATGATCAAGAAACAGTTGTGCTTATAGCAGGTGGACATACCTTTGGTAAATGTCATGGTGCTGCATCACCTACCTATGTTGGACCAGAGCCAGAAGCTGCACCTATAGAACAGCAAGGTTTGGGATGGAAAAATAGTTATAAAACTGGTAAAGGACCAGATACCATAAGTAGTGGGCTTGAGGGCGCATGGAAGGCAGAGCCAACAAAGTGGACAATGGGTTACTTAAAAACATTATTTAAATATCAGTGGGAATTAGTTAAAAGTCCAGCAGGAGCATACCAATGGCTTGCTAAGGATGTGGATGAAGAGGATATGGTAGTTGATGCCTATAATCCATTAATAAAGCATAGACCTATGATGACCACAGCAGATTTATCTCTACTTTATGATCCTATTTATAGGGAAATAGCAAAGGATTATCTAGAAAATCCAAAAAAGTTTGAGGAGGATTTTGCTCGTGCTTGGTTCAAATTAACCCATAGAGACATGGGACCAATATCAAGATATCTTGGACCAGAAGTTCCAAAAGAAAGCTTTATTTGGCAAGACCCAGTGCCAAAAGCTAACTATAGATTGATTAATAAAAAGAATATTTCAGAGCTTAAGAAAAAGATTTTAGATTCAGGCTTATCAATATCAGACCTTGTAACAACAGCATGGGAATCTGCATCAACATTTCGTGGGTCAGATAAGCGTGGAGGAGCAAATGGGGCAAGAATACGCCTAAAGCCACAAATAGAATGGGAAGTTAATGAGCCAGAAAGACTTAACAAGATATTAAAAGCATTAGAAAAGATTCAAATTAGTTTTAATAGTTCACACTCAAAGGATAAGAAGGTTTCTTTAGCTGATATTATTGTATTAGGTGGATGTGTTGGGATAGAGCAAGCAGCAAAAAATGCAGGGTACAACATAACGGTTCCTTTTATTCCAGGATGTACAGATGCAACCCAAGAGGAAACGGATATAAAGTCATTTAATGTACTTGAACCTAAGGCAGATGGATTTAGAAACTATATGAAAGATAATTATGAAGTAACATCAGATGAAATGTTAATAGATAGAGCGCAACTATTATCATTAACTATTCCAGAAATGACAGTATTAGTTGGTGGTATGCGTGTGTTAAACACTAATTATAAGCAGTCACAGGAGGGGGTGTTTACCAATAGAGAAGAATCTCTTACAAATGATTTCTTTGTAAATCTTCTTGATATTAATACTGTGTGGAAGGCTTTACCTGATATTAAGGAAATGTTTGTAGGTTATGATAGGCAAACAGGAGGTGTGAAGTGGACAGCAACAAGAGTTGACCTTATATTCGGTTCAAACTCACAACTTCGTGCAGTTGCAGAGGTTTATGCATCTAATGGCAATGAAGAAAAGTTCATACAAGATTTTGTAACAGCATGGAATAAGGTAATGAATGCAGATCGTTTTGATATTAAAGAATAAGTATTTATTAAATTTTAGCTAGCTATTTTTGGCTAATATCTGAAGAAAAAATTATTAGAAAAAATAATAAAATTATTATTGAAAAAAATTTTATAATAACTTATTCTCATAAAAATGGTTATGACAACTTATGGAAATTACATTTGAGGAATGTATTATGAATGAAAGAGTAGATTTTAATAAGCAATTTAAAATGAATAATGATGTTAGTATAAAGTAGGGGACATTACCAACAATAGAAGAAATAAAAAATACTCTAGAATAAATTAGAAGGCTATAAAAGCTTAATATGACTTTTATAGCTTTTTACTTTGAAAAAATTATATTATTAATTTGAAGTTGAATATAAGATTAAATATACTGTATACTAGGAAGAGTATACCATATGGTACGGTGAAGTATATATATGGAGAAACAAAATTATTAAAAAAAATAGTTTAATATGTGTAAAATTCTTAGAGAGTTTTCTAAAAATGAAAGTCATGAGAAAAGTGATATAAATATAAAAAATCCAGCTACAGAATAATAGTATTGATATTTTCATTGCTTAGTGAAATTGAAAAATTAAAAAGTATAAAGTAAGTCGCAATGGCAGAAAAGTGCGAACTGAAGATTATAAATATAAGGTGGTGAAAAACATGAAAATAAGAAAAACGTTTAAAGAGGATATTGACCTCCTAATAAAGATTCGTATGGAATACCTGTTTGCAGAAAAAGGGGTATCTTCTTCGGAAGAAGTGCAAGATATTAGAACGAAGTTAGAAGAATATTTTACTCAACACCTTAACAAGGGATTTATTGCTATCATTGCCGAGGATGAAAATGAAGTATTAGCAACTGCATTTATGTCAATTGTGGAAAGACCTCCGCTGATAGCGTTTTCATCATATCTTGTCGGTACGGTATACAATGTTTTTACATACCCTCAATATAGGGGAAAAGGCATTGCAACGAAAGTTATGACTGAACTTTTATCGGAAGCAAAGCTATTAGGCGTTGCCGCAGTTGATTTAATGTCCACTGAAAAAGGGAAACCATTATATGAAAATCTTGGATTTCAAGTATCAAATTATACATCAATGAATAAGTTCCTCTAACTCCTACAAAATAAGCATAATCAGAAGTTATATTAATTCACAATATTCAAATATGACGAATTATCAACAAAGTTATCAATGTGTTGTACACAGAAAAAAGTATAAAACGAAAGGAAGTGAGTTTTAGTGAGGGTTTGGTACTTGTAATACACACTCTCACTAAAGATAAAAGATGATAAAACCAATTGTAAAAGATATATTGTTTTTAGGACAAAAATCAGAAGAGGCAACTAAAAATGATACAGCAGTAATTGATGATTTAATAGATACATTAAGAGCAAACTTAGAGCATTGTGTTGGATTGGCAGGGAACATGATTGGAGTAAAAAAGCGTATATTGGTATTTACTGTAGGCAACCTTATTGTACCTATGGTAAATCCAGTTATATTAAAGAAAGAAAAGCTTTATGAAACAGAAGAGAGTTGTTTATCTTTGATTGGCTTTAGAAAAACAAAGAGATATGAAATGATAGAGGTGGAGTATCTTGATAGAAATTTTAAGAAGCAAAAGCAAGTATTTACTGGATTTACGGCACAAATAATTCAACATGAAATGGATCATTTTGAAGGTATAATAATTTAATTGTATAATGAAAACAGGACTTGCTATAAGAGAAGGTAGGTCCTGTTTTCATTAATTTATAAATCAATCAATGAGTTCATAAAAATATTAATTATAGTTGTATATGGGGAAATCTAATTTTTTTACTTATGGTACGGTGAATCGTATCTGTAGGGAAGCAAAATTAAAAGAGATTAGTTTATTATTTTTATCTTCTGGTATATAATAATGTATAAATAGAATTTCGTTAGGAGGAATTTGATATGGAAAATAAAGATAATAATTTATATGATATTTTTGTTAATTATTCTTATAGTCAATTAAAGAATCTATTTAAAAATGCAAAAACAAAAGAAGAACAAGATTTTTATATGACTTTATCAAATCTTGTTCTACAAAAAGAACAATCAAAGGTAATAGGTAAATAATATGTCAACTTATACAATTTTTGCAGGTGTTAATGGAGCAGGGAAAACTTCAATATATAAATCTATATATTATAATGAAAATAAAGATGAGAAAAGAATAAATACCGATGAAATGGTAGCTAGAATTGGTTCTTGGAAAGATAATAATCTTCAAATAAAATGTGCAAGAGAAGCAGTAAAATTAATTAAAAGATATATTTTAGAAGGAGTATCATTTAACCAAGAAACAACACTATCAGGTAAAAGTATAATTAGAAATATAAAATTAGCAAAAGAAAATGGATTTTATGTGGTCATAAATTATATAGGTGTAGAGAGTCCTAAAGTCGCAAAGGAAAGAGTTAGTTTTAGAGTTAGTAAGGGAGGACATGGAATACCTGATGAAGATATAGAAAGAAGATATTATGATTCTTTAAATAACTTAAAGAATGTTATTGAAATATGTGATGAAATAAATATATATGATAATACGGAGATGTTTAGAGAAATTATTGACTTTCAAAATGGTAGTATTATATGGGTAGATAAAAAAATACCAACATGGGCAAATGATATATTACAAAAGTAGCTAGTAAAATGTATTAAGTTTTACTAGCTATATTTATATAAAAAATATAATTGTAAGTATAATCATCGTATGGATGAGATTTAAAATTAATCCATTGAATTTATAATATATTTATGGGGGCAAATCATGACAAGAAAATATAATTTATATCAAATTGATTCGTTTACAAAGGAAAAATTCACAGGAAATCCAGCAGGAGTAATAACAAATGCAGATGGGTTAACTGATTATGAAATGCAGAAAATAGCTAGGGAACTTAATAATTCTGAGACAGCCTTTATCTTTTCTTCAAATAGCAGTGAGTATGATGCTCATATACGTTTTTTTACTCCAACAAATGAAGTGCCAATCTGTGGGCATGCAACTATTGCTGCTCATTATGCTCGTGCTATTGAAAATAGACTGGATACTTCAAAGGTTTATCATAAAACAGGTGCTGGAATTTTACCTGTTGACATAATAAAGGAAAATCAGGATTATAAAATTGTTATGACACAGGGTAAAATTGAATTTGGCACCATTATTGATGGCATAAATAAAGAAGAACTTTTAGCAGCACTTAATATAAAAAATAGTGATTTGCTGGAAAACTATGAAATTCAGATTGTCTCAACAGGTCATTCTAAGGTTATGGTTGGTATAAAAAGTATTGAAATTTTAAATACATTGCAGCCGGATTATTATGCACTTTCTAAGTTAAGTAAGATTATTAAATGTAATGGATATTATGTTTTCACGGCAAACTCACAGGATAGTGACATTTTAATACAGGGCAGAATGTTTGCACCTGCAATAGGTATTAATGAGGATCCTGTTACTGGCAATGCAAATGGTCCTTTGGGTGCATATCTTGTTCATCACAATCTTCTTAAGCACAATAATTCTTTACTTAAATTTAAGGCTATGCAGGGTGAAGCTATAAAGCGACCAGGTATTATTGAAGTTGAGGTAAAGATAGAAAATAAAGAACCTGTTGAAATTAAAGTTTCTGGAAATGCTGTGATAATATTTAAATCCGAATTATTATTAAATGATTAAAATATAAAATAGCCTTTGCTCAATCCTAAAATAGAATTAAATTTAGGAGGAGCATATAATGAGATATGCAAATGCCAGGGACATTTTCCCTGAAGATATATTAAAAATAATTCAACAATACGTGGATGGCGAATACATTTATATACACAAGAAAGAAAAGAATAAAATGGTATGGGGAGAGCTAACCCAAAGCAAAGAGGAACTTTTGATTAGAAATGATAGGATATATGAAGATTATTTATCGGGAATATCTCTACAAAGCCTTTTAGAAAGATATTATTTGTCACCAAAAACTATACAAAGAATTATTTCATAAAAAAGAAGATATCATAATAGAAAATGTGCTACCTAATTTGTATTGGGTGGCACATTTTCGTTTATGATTTTACAAGTCGATATCTAATACAGTTCTTCAATGAGTATAAAAGGTATAGTGAGACCGCAAAATCATAGAGATATTGCTGTTGCTTAAAGTTAGATTTAAAATTACTTTATAGAAATGTAATAATGGATGCAGTTTTCATTTTGATTAATTACCTCATAGTCAGAAGTTTCAGCAAGTTCAAATCCAGAATTAGGAAGCCAAACACCATCAATATAATCATAGACTGATTGACTTAAGCTTTCACCATTTAAAGTATTATTCTTAGTATCATAATTAAAAACAGCATATTTTGCTTGAGGTAAAATCTTTTTCACCATACCAAAAGCAATGTTTTTATATTCTGATACTTCAACACAATAAAAATAAGTGTAATTTATATCATCATCTTCCTTACTTATATCTTCCGGATTATAATCATATGCAGCATAATACAATTCCTTATTCACCCTGTTCTCAATAGTATTTACCATTTCCATGAATTCTTTTTACACTTTTGATAAAAGAGAAAATTTTATGTTTTCGCTTTGATTGATTTTTCTTGCTATACCTAAAAGTAGTATCTCATCTTTACAAATAATTTCTGGTTTCAATATTATCACTCCATCTTCATTATTTTTTGAAAGCAAATTAATCTTTTCGTAGAGGGCTGGCTCTACCTGAGCTTTTCGAAATCTACTTGGCGGCGCGCCATAAGCCAATTTAAAAGATCTCGTAAAGGCTTCATGAGATTCAAAACCATATTCAAAAGCTATTTCAGTTATACTCTTTTTTGACGTTACTATATCAAACATTGCATTACTAAGCCTTCTTTTACGCACATATTCCTTAACTGGGCATCCAACAATTGCACTGAACACTCTATAAAAGTGTGGAAGTGAGTAGCCGGCTACTTTAGATATTTGTTCTAACTCAATATTATTTTTTAAATTACTCTCAATATAGTTGATTGATTTTTGAAGATTAATATAATAGCTCAAGAATGCATCCTCCTTTTTACTTTCTATCTAAATAATACAATATGCTAGTTAGAAATACTTGATATTTTTTATCATATTTTTACTGTAACATGATAGGAGCTTATTATTCTAAATCTGTATATTCAAAGAATATTTTTGATAATCTTAATATAAGTAAAGTTGATAGCTATAAAAAGCATTTGAAGAAAAGAAGCTGATTATAATCTATGGTGGAAAAGTATAGGTTTCTTCATTATGGTACGGGGAGGCGTATATGTGGAGAAACAAAACTCAAAAGTAGTGGGTTTATTATTTTTAGGCGTTGTTATATAATAATGTATAAGTAGTTTTTCTGCAGGAGGAATTGATTCGGAAAATAAAGACAATAACCTATATGATATTTTTATTAATTACTCATATAGTCAGTTAAAAGATTTATTTAAAAATACAAAAACAAAAGAAGAACAAGATTTTTATATGACTTTATCAAACCTTGTTCTACAAAAAGAACAATCAAAGGTAATAGGTAAATAATATGCCAACTTATACAATTTTTGCAGGCGTAAATGGTGCTGGAAAAAAATCAATATATATATTATAATAAAAATAAAGAGGAAAAAGGAATAAATACTGATGAGATAGTAGCTAGTAAAATGTATTAAGTTTTACTAGCTATATTTATATAAAAAATATAATAGAAACTTGAAATTGAAAATATATTAATTATATCTTAAAGTGATAATTATACTGGTTTTCATTATAAAGATTGGAGAATTCTATTTGCATATATTACAGGTATAGGGAAATCCAAAAAATAAAAACTCAGTATGAACTAGTTTTCAATATGTAAATAATATACATATTCATAAAAATGAGATACACCGATATATACGCTAATAGAAGTAAGAAAAGGTGATGGTGGTGAGATGGAATGTTTAAAAAATTTATAAAAAGATTGTTTATATCATTAGTAACAAATCCAATATTAATAATTGTATACTGGCTTTTTTGTTATGAATTAACTTTGTTGTGTAGGTTTGGAAGAATGAATAAGAATACTTCTATTTTATTAGCGTGCATAGTGTTTTTTATAGCTATAATTATATTTACCTCAATTAGAGTTATGAAAAAGATGGAAAATGAAGAAGAGGAGGCTAGAAGATCCGGTTACAAAATTGCATGGAGATGTATTTCTATTATAATTATTGTTGGAATAACATCAGTTTATGGAGTAAGGATTTATAACAGCGCAAGAAATTATAGTGGTAAACTTTCATGGTTTATAGATGATGTTAAAAACAAAAAGTCTGTGAATTTTGAGCATAATAATGTATATAAAGATGGGGTTGAAGGTATTTTTAATGATATTAGCAAAAAATACAATTTACCAGATAAAGTATATATGTCAAATGGTTTTAATATTAATTTTAATTCAGATGGAACAATCATATCATTTGAAACATTTGTTTATGGAAAAAATGATAAGGGTAAAGAAGAGACTTATTTAATCTATTATGATAAGAAGAAATCAAAGGATATTACATTAGAGTTAAATAGAAAAGTAAATGCTGATTATAATGATGATAAACTCTTAGAACCACTAATTAGTACAGTTAAGGCTATTTCTATTGAGGACACAGTAAGTGAGTGGAAAGAAAGTGAGTATGGGTTGGTTTATTATGGGAAAAGGAATTGGGGATTTAATACAGATGGAATTGTTAATGTTGATGAAAAAGGAAATAAACAACCAGTAATAAATACTACGTCTGAAATAATTGGATATACTGTATCTGTATTTGTACCAGGAAAAGAGAATGAATATACTCCTGTTAGATATAATTTAAAATGTAATTCAGATTGGAGTAAATCGACAACTCCTCCAAAAGAAAGTAATATTGAAAAGAATTCACAAAAATCAAATAAAGATAATGAAGAATTTTATCTATCAAAGGAAGTTGGTTATCGCTTAGACATTACAGGAGCGGCAGCAGGCAGCAGATTTTATTCTATAAGTGGTACTGTTGATGGTGGGAAAGAATGGAAAGTAATAAATGATGATCCATTCCTAGGAAGTAGTGGTTGGGCATCAGGAATAACTTTTATAAATGATAAACTTGGATTTTTATGTTTATCTCATAGTGGTGGCTCTAATGGAGAGTTATATCGTACAGAAAACGGAGGTGTATCTTATAAAAAAGTAGTTTTCCCAGTGCATGAAGTAAAATTAGACAATGGTGCAACTATAAGTCCTTTTGATTTTCCAGGTATGCCTTATGAGCAAGATAGAACTCTTAATATGCTAGTTGGACAAGGAGCAGATGGCGATTATAATGGTGGTTGCAAAGCCTTATATCAATCAAAAGATCAAGGAATAACATGGGAGTTTATAAAAGAAGTAAAAAAGAATAATAATTAGTGTTAAATTTGTAGCGATTTAAGAAGCAAATTATATAGTGGAGAGTTAGATATTATCTTTACTATTGAACCTAAAATTATGAATAAAGATTTAGTTGTTAAAAATTTAAAAGGTTTACCCTTTTTTCTGTGCTATATAGGTGTAAGAATACAACCGTCGAAAATGAGGGTTATGATAGAGTATAAAAAGTCATCAGGGTAATTAGCATATTTAGAATATTTAAAACTATTGATAAAACAAAGTTAAAATCAAATAAATAAAAAATAGTACTGGAATAAAGTGAATTTCCAGTACTATTTTTTGCTATTATCATTTATCTAATCTCCAAAACATTATAAAAGTATTTTTATTATATTTGGTAGCTTAAGTAAAATATATAAGTTATAAAGGTATTATTATATAATGATTTTAATATGGACAAATCAAATTTCTTAAAGTAATGAAAATTATTTATGTGCTTTTTTAAAAGGTTTAATAAGCATATACTATAGTGACTAAAAGCACGATTATATTTTAAAATCCTAATATACTATATAGTGTAAAATAAAAGATAAACACAATTAACAATGTGATAAAGCAACTTTTCAATAAATCATTTCTTTAATATATATTATTTTTGAAAAACAAATCTAAATTTCTTTTATATGATATAGTATTTTTATTTATACATGTGTGGAAATTTATATAATTATATAAATAAAAAAACGATTTATACAATAAATTATATGTATTTTATTAACAACTTGCACTGGATTTTACTTTTATGATAGAATAGTATTGTCGTTTTTCTTGAGACAATTGTAAAAATAGATAAAATTATGTATTAAAATGTGAGAATCTTATCAAAATTATAAGTTGAAATTTTCATAAAGAGGTTAATTTACATATAAATGTTAAGTTTTTCACAGGCGTTGATAACTTTAAAGTTTCGACATTAAACATATTAGTAGCATCACTTATAAAGATAGTTTTAACTCTATGATCCATTAAAAAATTTAATAATGGATTAATTAAAATATATCGAGGAGGATTTGTAAAAATGATTGAAGTTAAAAACGTTTCTAAAATTTATAAAATGGGAAAGGAAAAGGTTGTAGCATTAGATGATGTAAGTATTAAGATAAATGAAAGTGAGTTTGTATCTATAGTAGGGCCATCTGGTTCAGGAAAATCGACATTAATGCATCTTGTAGGGGGATTAGATACACCTACATCAGGAAGTATATTAGTAGATGGAAAAGATATAAGTAAATTAAAAGATAAACAAATGTCTAAGTATAGAAATCAGACAATTGGTTTTGTATTTCAGGCGTTTAATTTAGAAAATACCCAAACAGCTCTTGAAAATGTAATGATGCCTTTGATTTTTGCAGGAATTAGTAAAAAGGAAAGAAAAGATAAAGCATCTAAGGCTCTTAAAATGGTAGGACTTGAAGATAAAGTAAAGCATAAACCTTCAGAAATGTCAGGTGGACAAAGACAAAGAGTAAGTATTGCAAGGGCTTTAGTTAATACTCCTAAAATAATATTTGCAGACGAGCCTACAGGGGCTTTAGATAGTAAAAATGGAGAAAACATAATGAAACTTTTAAATTCTCTTAATGAGGAAGGTTACACAATAATAATGGTTACTCATAATCTAGATGAAGCTGTAAAAGCAAAAAGAATCGTAAGAATAAAAGATGGTAAGGTTCAGGAGGTATCAAAAGATGAAATTTAGTGATGCCATTAAAATGGGGTTTAAAGAATTAGGGAGAAGAAAAATGAGAACATTTTTAACTTCCCTTGCTATAGCCATAGGAACTATGTTGGTAGTTACATTAGTTGGACTTGGAAGTAGTGCTGAAAGCTACATAATGGATCAAATTAAACAGATTGGGAATGTAAAAAGTGTCCAAGTTTTACCGATGAAGAATATAGATGAGAATAAAGATAAAGATGAACTAGATATGGAAGATTTAGGTAAAAAGATTGATTTAAAAACAGTTGAAAAAATAAAAGGTATAGATGGTGTAGATGAAATAATTGCCTCAATAAGTAGTACTGTATCTAAACTAACTATAGACGATAAATCACATTCAAATGTAGTTATCCAAGGAGTAAATCTTGATTACAATGTAATTGGTATTGATGAGATTACATCAATAAAAAAAAGAAAAGGCGATAATATTGAGTTTATATCTTCAGGGAGAAACTTGGGAAAATCAGATGTAAATGAAGTTATTGTGGGAGAAAAAATATTAGAGGAAATGGGTATTACAGATTTTAATACAGTTGTTGGAAAAGAAATAACATTAACTAAATCTGAAACTAGTTCTGGTATTAAATTGTCTCCTTTAGAGAAAAAAGCTGTAGTTGTTGGAATAATTGATAGTAATTTTGAACAAGCTGGTCAAATTATTGGTTCAGAAAAGCTAGTTGAAAGTATTGGAGAATATACAACATTACAAAAAAATTATCTTGAGAATAAAGGATATAACGCTGTTAACATATATGCAAAAGATATTAATGATGTTGAAAATATAAGCAAAGAGATAACTAATATGGAATATATGAGTTTCTCAATGGAGAGTTTATCAAAAGAAATAAAATCATTCTTGACAATAATGGAACTTATTCTTTCAACACTGGGATTAATTGTCTTATTTGTAGCTTCTATAGGAGTAGTTAACACTATGACAATGGTTATACATGAAAGAACTAAAAGCATAGGAATAATGAAAGCCACTGGTGCAAGCAAAAATAATATAACTACTGTGTTTAGTGCTCAAGCAGCAGCACTTGGATTTGTTGGAGGAGTTATGGGGATTATTTTTAGCTTTATAAATACTCTTATATTTAATGTTGGATTAAGTGCATATTTAAATTCAGAAGGTGGAGTAGGAGATATAGGACTAAATTTCACACTACCAACATGGCTTATTTTAGGAGCTTTAGCTTTTGCAATGTTTATATCAATAATAGCAGGAATTTATCCAGCTAAAAAAGCTTCTAAATTGGATCCAGTTGAAGCTTTGAATAGCTAAAGAAAGGCGGTATAAAAATGAAGTTTAATGATTGTATAGATATGGCTATTAATGATATTAAAAAAAGAAAGTTTCGTACTTTTTTAACTTCTAGTGGTATTGCTATAGGAGTTATGCTTTTAGTACTAGTATTTGGACTAGGAAATGGTTTTAGAAAATATACAGAAGAAAGATTTCAAAATAAAGATGAATATAAGATAATTAAGATAGACAATAAGGAGGCTTCAAAATCATCAGATTCTGAACAAATTGAGAAGAAAATAGATTCTAATGTAATTGATAAATTAAAGAATTTTGAATCTGTAAATTCTTTGAAATCAATAACAAAATCTCAAGCTACAAAGACAAAATTAGATGATAAAGAAGGAAAATCTGTTGAAGTAATAGGCATTAATCCTGGTGAAACAATATTTTTAAATGCAGAAATAAATGCAGTAAAAACAGACACAAATAGAAAAAATAAAGATATTACTGATCCTATTATTGCAGGTAGAACTATAGAAAACGGTGAAAATAATATGGTTCTTGTAGGACAAAAATACCTAAAGAAAATGGGAATTACAGACTTTAACTCTGTAATAGGAAAAGAATTTGAGGTAATCTCAGAAATGCCAAAGGATATTAGTAGCAAAGAACCTTTAATTCTAAAATTTGAAATAGCAGGTGTTATTAATTCAGATTATAATTACAATAATTCTATTGTAGTATCTAATGATACAATTTCAAAAATTAATGAATTTTATACAGGGGAAAAGAACTTTATAGAGAATGAAGGATATTCAGAAGTATCTGTAGAAGTTAAAGATTTTAATTTAGTAAAAGATACAGCTGAAAAGGTAAGAGATCTAGGATATGTAACAACAGATTCCGTTGCTTTAGCAGAATCAATGGAACAACAATCAAAAATATTTGAATTCCTTCTTATAATAGGAGCAGTTATTGTATTGCTTGTATCATGTATTGGAGTTGTTAATACAATGACTATGGCAGTATATGAAAAAACAAAAAGCATAGGTATAATGAAGGCTCAAGGAGCTTCAAGATCAACTATACAATATATATTCTTAGTTCAATCTGGAGTTTTTGGATTTTTGGGAGCAGCGTTTGGAATAATAATAGCGTTATTAATATCTTTAGGATTAGATAAAATATTGGTAAATATGATAAACTCAAAAACCGGAGAAGGTATGACTAATTTTATATCTTTTCCAGTAAATATGGTTTTGGTAACAATAGCGTTATCAGTAGTAATTACAATTCTAGCAGGTTTATTACCAGCTAGAAGAGCTGCAAAGCTTGATCCAGTAGATTCCTTAGGATGTGAATAAAAAAGATATAAATTAATAATAAAAAACAGCAATAAAATTGAAAGGAATTATTGCTGTTTTTTTATTATATGTTATGTAAGGTTGACTTGATGTAAATTAAAAGTAATGCTATATTCACAGTGTAAGGTAAACATTACAGAGGTGATATTTAATGAAAAATAAAATAAAACAATTTCGTGAACATTTAGGAATAACTCAAGAACAATTAGGTAAACTTGTAGGAGTATCAAGACAAGCAATTAACGCTATTGAAACAGAGAAGTTTGAACCTTCTATATGGTTGGCTTATGACATTGCTAAAGTATTTAATAGTAATATAGAAGAAATTTTTTTATTTGAAGAAAGTAAAAGAAAATCTAGAGCAGAGCAAAGTAGAGGAGGAATTTAAATGGCATTCTTTTACTGATTTTTTTACTGAATATATATAGTAATATAATTAAATGAATAATATCGATCTTATTGTAGTTTTTTGTTTAAAAACAATGGAACATATGGTAAAATATATGTAATGAAATGGTTTACACATATTTGCTGAAATAATAAACTAAATTTTATGATACATAATTAATTACACTAGTAAAAGACATAAAAACCATTTACATAAAGAACATAAGAAGGGAGAAAAACTATGAAAACAGAATTAGTAGATGGTTTACTTACTCTTAAGGTTGATATGGTAGCAACCTTAGCAATTGCAATTTTATTATTGCTATTAGGATACTTTCTTATAAAGAAGATAAACTTTTTTAGGAAGTTTTGTATTCCTGCTCCTGTAATTGGAGGATTGTTATTTTCAATATTTGCTTTTGTCCTAAAGCAGAGTGGGATAATAACAATTAGTATGGATACAACTTTTCAATCGCCGTTCATGATAGCTTTCTTTACAACTATTGGACTTGGAGCAAGTTTTAAATTACTTAAAAAGGGAGGAAAATGTTTAATTATATATTGGATTCTTTGTGGAATACTTGCTATTTCGCAGAATGTTGTAGGTGTTATATTTGCAAAGATTACTGGAATTCACCCTATGTTTGGTATTATGGCAGGTTCAGTTTCAATGGAAGGTGGACATGCTGGAGCTGCAGCTTTTGGAAAAACTGCTGAAGCTATGGGGGTTAGCGGATCTACCACAGTAGCTATAGCTGCTGCCACTTTTGGGCTTATATTTGGGGGGATTATAGGGGGGCCTATTGCAAAGTATTTAATAGATAAGTATAAATTGAAACCTACCACAACAGATAAATATGACGTAGAATCTTTTGAAAATGTGGTAAGTGATACAGAAAATACAAGAATCACAACAAATGTGGTTATGACTCATATGGCTGTAATAACTGTATGTATGACAATTGGAGCTATTGCTAGCGAGTGGTTTTCGGAAGCTACAGGACTTTCTTTACCAGGATATGTAGGTGCTATGTTTGTAGCAGTAGTTTTTAGAAATATAAATGATAAAAAACATATTACTAAACTTGATTATTACACAATAGATTTAATGGGCAACACGTCCCTTGGAATTTTCTTATCAATGGCATTAATGACATTGAAATTGTGGGAACTTACAGGACTTGCAGGACCATTACTAATAATAGTTATAGCACAAGTAGTATTTATGATATTATATGCAATATTTGTTGTATTCAAGTTTATTGGAAAAGACTTCGATGCAGCGGTTATGGCAGCAGGTATGGCAGGACATGGACTTGGTGCTGCTCCAAATGCTATAGCTAATATGGGAGCTGTTACTGAAAAATATGGTCCATCTCCAAAGTCCTTTTTAATAGTTCCATTAGTTGGAGCGTTTCTAATTGATCTTATAGGTATTCCAACTATTGTTTTCTTTATGAATTTTTTTAAATAGTATTGAAAAAGAAACATTAATAGATTTAAGAACTATAACTAATATATTTAATGTGTTTTTTTATAAAGGAATGCAATAAAATTGGAATAAATTAAAAATTAATCTTAAAATTAACTTATATACTTGACATTAAAAATAAAATTTAGTATTATTTTATAAATTCAATATTTTTAATAAAATAAAATTTTCGTATAACCCCAATAATATGGTTTGGGGGTCTCTACTAGAAACCTATAATTTCTAATTACGAAGAAAATGTATATTTAAGATATATTTTCTTTGTAATTAGAAATTTTTTTTACTCTACAAGAATTTATAATCAAGTTGAATTTGTATATAACTTTAAAAAATCAAATATGTATAGTTAAAAATTTTAAATAAGTTATTACTTATCACTTGTCATTAAAAAATAGTTAGGAGGAAAATATGAGTTTTAAAGATTTACCTAAAATTGAACTTCACTGCCATTTGGATGGGAGTGTTAGACCAGAAACAATAATTGATATAGCAAAGAAAGAGGGTGTTGATATTCCTTCTTTTGATAAGAATGAGATTAAAAGACAGATTACTGCTCCACTAGAATGCACATCTCTTAATGAGTATTTGAAAGCATTCTTAGTTCCAAATTTAGTAATGCAGTCCAAAGAAAGCTTAAAAAGAATTACCTTTGAACTTTTTGAAGATGCTGCAAAGGAAAATGTGAAATATATGGAGGTAAGATTTGCTCCTGTGCTTCATACGGTAAAGGGATTAGAAATACAAGAAATAATACAAAGTGTGATAGATGGAGTTAAAGATTCAGAACAGAGGTATGATATAAAAGGAAACGTAATACTATCATGTATGAGAAATATGTCTTCTGATAAAGCTTTAGAAGTAATTGAAAAAGGTAAGGCATTCCTAGGAAAAGGAGTTGTTGCAGTAGATTTATGTGCAGCGGAAGAGGAGGGCTTTTGTGAGAAGTTTGTAGAGCCAATAGCTTTGGCTAGAAAATATGGATATAGAGTAACAATTCATGCAGGTGAAACTGGAATAGGTAAAAATGTATTAGAAGCAGTTGAACTTTTAGGTGCAGAAAGAATTGGACATGGAGTATTTATAAAAGATTATCATGAAGCATATAAAATTGTTAAAAAGAAAAATGTTGTTCTTGAGATGTGTCCAACAAGTAATGTACAAACAAAAGCAGTTAATAGTTTTAATGAACATCCAATATATAATTTTTATAAGGATGGAATAAAAGTAACGGTGAATACAGATAACAGAATTGTATCAGATACAAATATGACTAAGGAATTTGACATAGTATCTAAAGAATTTAATATTACTTATGAAGATTATAAACAAATTTATTATAATAGTGTTGAAGCAAGTTTTACTGATTTAGAGACAAAAGAAAGATTAAAAGAATTAGTGTAGAGTGAATTTTCAATGGTGAACATATTTCAAATATGCAAAATGGATTTAGAAAGTTAAGAAAAGGATAGGCTTATTTCAGTCTATCCTTAATTTTTATAAAAAAGTAACAGTGAAAATTTGAAGTTGGATATAAAAATTTATTTGTAATATATTTTAAAATCTTAAGAAAAGTATAAATTAAGAAAAGTGCTAACAATATAATTATGTTAAAAAGGAGCTTGTATATTATAAAGAGGTGAATTAATGGTTAATAAAGAGTACTTATTAGATACTAATATAGTTATAAAAGTATGGCAACAATATCCTTCCTTATTTCAAGATATAGAAAGTCAGGAGAGTATTGATTTTAAAATTTATCACTCTATAGCTAAAGAACTATATATAAAGGAAGTTAGACAATTTCATGCAGTACCAGTACTTACAGATAAATTTATAAAGTTATTAGACCATATAATAAATGAAGATGAAATTAAGTTTTCGGAAATTTACAAACCTAATGTTTCTATAAAATATGATTCAAATAAACAGATTTATTATATAAATGGTAATAAACTTTCTACAAATGATTATAAGCTTATTTGTATTTGCGAAAATTATAAACAATATACATTAGTTACTGAAGATAAAAAAATGCTAAATAGTGTAAAAATTATATTAGACCCTTCTAGGGTATTGACTTTTAACGAATTTTTATGCGATTTACAGAAGTTCAATGTGTTGTAAAAATAAACTGAGTATTTTTACTATATTTGTATTAAACAATATTTAAAGTTTTAATTAATAATAACTATATTTCATGTGAATAATTGATTTAGCAAGGATGAACTAGTAGAAAATAAAAATACAACAGAAACATGTTACTAGAATTGTTTTTTGAAAGATAAAAAAATCCAGCATTGGCAAAGGATATATTAGAAAATAGCTAGTAAAAATATACGACTGTCTGTAGTTGGCTTAAATAGCTGATTACAGGCAGTTGCGTTTTTTTTGTTGGGGAGGTAGTTCCACTAAATGCATGGTGGGCTCTATAAAGATGAGTTAGAATGAATTAATATACACACAAATCTTATTTACATTAGAGCAAAATTCAGCATTAATTATGCTAGATACAAGCTATTCCTATAACTTATATATTAACTTAAGGTCTGGATTATATGGATATAAAGAGATGAAAACATAGAAATTTTAAAATTATTATAATTTTTTGATGATGTAAGTAGAAAAATGTATTATCACAAATAGTAAAGTGGTAGAAAAATAGAAAAAAATATAAAATATTGTAATATAATATAAAATATGATACAATTAACTAGAAAAAAGTCATAAATTAAATTTTGAAGGATTATAATTATATGAAGAATACAAGGATTAATGAATATATTAAATTTGGACTTGTCATGGCCTTATTATATATTGCTTATGATATACTTGGCGTTGGATGTCCCGTTAAATTTTTAACGGGTATTTCATGTGCTGGTTGTGGGATGACTAGGGCGTGGATTTGTTTACTTCATTTAGATCTTAAAGGAGCATTTTACTACCATCCATTGTTTTTTTTGCCCATAATTTATTTTTTTCTATTTTTAATTAAAGATGAAATATCCCATAAAATATTTAATTGTGTGATAGTTATTGGAATAGCGTTATTTATAACAATATATATATTTAGACTTTTGAATCCGGATGATATTGTTGTTAATATAAATTTTGAAAATGGTTTTATTTATAAAATTTTACAATATGGAGGACTTTAATGATTAACACAAATAGAGGACTTGGAAAATACATATTATTTAGTATTTTAACTTTGGGAATATATAGTTACTGGTTTATTTATAAGTTAGCTCAAGATGTTAATATAATATGTAATGGAGATGGAAAGAACACGGGTGGCCTTTTAAAGTTTATTTTATTATCTATAATTACATGTGGGATTTATGCATGGTTCTGGTATTATAATATTGGTAATAGATTAGCTGAGAATGCGCCACGTTATAATTTACATTTTTCTGAAAATGGAACATCAGTACTTATGTGGATGATATTTGGTATTTTATTATGCGGAATAGGTCCATTTGTTGCAATGAATATTTTAATAAAGAATACAAATGCATTAGCAGTTGAATATAATACACAGCAAGTTCATTAATAACCATTATTTTCAAATAGATTTTAATTTTAAAAGAATAGAAATTAAAGTATTGTAAATGGCTAATGTACCGGATTCATTAGTCATTTTTTTATTGTATTAATGTTTACTGATAGAAAATTGTAATGCCAATTTGAATTTGTAAAGAAGAGTTAATATACTGTATACAGGAAAATGTTTGTCTTACGATACGTTGAAGCATATCTGTGGAGAACCAGAATTAAAAAGCAGTAGGTTTATTATTAGATGTTGGTATATAATAATGTGTAAATAGTTTTTCTTTAGGAGAAATTTTATATGGAAAATAAAGATAATAGAGAGACTTGCGGTGAAATTCCACCATCGTAATAAAAAGATATATTTTTAGAAGAAATATTATTTAATCAAGAAGTGAATATTTATTCCTTAGAACTTGAAAAGGGAAAAGAGATTGCTTTCCAAGTTAATGAGGGAAGACAGGTGTATTTAGTGCAAATAGAGGGAGCCTCTACAATAAATGGTATTGGATTAGCTGATAGAGATGGAATGGAGATAATCTAGGAAGATATATCAATAAGTGCAGAAACAACTTCTCATATCTTAATTTTAGAAATGAATAAATAAGAATAATATACTTTAAAGTATATTAAATATAGAACACATTAAAATCTTAAGAAAAGAAAGCAACGGGTAGGCTTATTTTAGTCTATCCTTAATTTTTGTAAAAAAGTATCAATGAAAATTTGAATTTGACGATTACAGCCAACGAGTTAAATTAGTAACATAATTATTAATGTGTAATATAATATATTATAAATAAAGAAAATCTAAAAGAATAAGGAGGTAACTCAATATGTCAAATTGTTGTTGTTCAAATATAGAATCACAAGAATTTAAATCATTAGTATTCAATGCAGGAACGATGAATGACGGTACTGAGAGTATACCTGATAGTGTACCACTTGGAAGTGCTAGTTCTAGTATTAGAATATTGGGATGGCTTTTACCTCAAGGTGATACAGATGAATATTCATTAACTTTTAGTGTGCCAAAAGATGCTCTTAATAAATGTCAAAAAGCCAAAGTATTTGTTCATTTATTAACTGATAATTCAAATACACCAACTGGAAATATGTTTGCAATTAGGCTTTCATCATTATTCACTAGAGCTAATGGTGTAGTAAATGCAGCTAATATAATAGTTAATAATAGTGGAAATATTCCAATTCAAAACTCACCAGGTAATTTTCAATATAATCATTATGTTTTAGAGTTCGACTTAGACGATATTATTAAAGCCGAAGATTTTGCATTGTTAAGCGTTGCTCGTATTGCAGTTAATAATGATTTTGCTGGTGCATTACTTTTAACTAGTATAGAGTTTAGATATTTAAGCGACCAAGCATAAAAATAAGATAAGCTAATAAAAGTTGAGTAAAATATTAAAAAATATTCTACTCAAAATTTTGCATTGTAAATAAACTGTCTAAAACACAAAAATTACAAAAAATATAAAAAATTAAGCTGTATGGTTAAGATATATTTTAGAATGTCTTTTCTCATACGGCTTTTTATTTATGAATAAAAGAACTTTTAGGAGAATTTGATATTATAATAAATACAGTTGTAAAAATGCGTAAGTTCAGATTTGGATTTACGTATTTTTTTATTTATAATTATAGATTGGAGCTTTAAGGTAATAAGATTCACTATGTATATTAATGTTAATATTGTTTTATAGACATTAATAAATATGGGGGGACACGAAAATATGATCGGATTGCTCCCGGTAAAATCGACATTTTCTAATGAATACTAGCTAATTCATGATTTTTATTATCGTTTTCAGCCTTTTTCTTAGGATAACAAGAAGTTCTTGATACTTGGAGCAATTTACATGCTCTAGCTAATTTAAGGCCTTTTTTATTATATTCTTTTGCTAAAGATACTTTGTCAGCTACATGACTGACTTTAAGAGAGGATAAGAATCTAAATCAACTCCACATGGAAAGGTCTAAGGACAAATTTTGTAATGATTTTGATCTTCCTTAGAAAAAGTGAAAAATATTTAAAGGTAATGAATAATTATATATCATTTTTTACACTGGTGAAAAATGTAATATAGTGGTAAAATAGAAGAGCTTTTAAAATACATTGATGTAGAAAATGATGATTAAAGAATTGGGGTGGGTAAATATGTATACAAAAACTGAAATACTTAGTATAGCAAAAAAACAATTGGCACTTGATTATAATTGTCAGCTCTCAGATTTTGAAAAAGAGGGAAATATAATCACTGAAAATAAGCTTCTAGATGGCAGGCGTATTTATGAAAGTGACGGCTGCTTCTTAAAAATAATTACTATTGGAGGGAGGGCAATAATCTGTGCTGATGTAAAAATAAGACCTTGGCTTGAGGAAAAGATTTTAAAGCGAGATGCCAGTTGGTTATTTGACTTTCCTAACCTTAGGGCTATAGATAATAAATTAAGAGAATTTGGTCATGAAATTGATCAGATGCCTCACTTTTATCTACCCAACCCTCTTACTTGTGAAGTAAAGCCACTTACTACGATTAAATGGTTTAAAAAGGAAGAAATAATACAATTTGAAGGTGACAGCAGGTTTGAAGAAGCTTTTGGTTTTGATGATAATTACCCAGATGTTCTTGGAGTCGCTGCTTTTGATGGTGACACTATAATGGGTATGGCAGGGGCTAGTGAGGACAGTAAAAACTTATATCAAATTGGTATTAATGTAATGCCTGAATATAGAGGAACTGGTATTGGTACAAATCTAGTTGCATTATTAAAACAAGAACTCTTAAACAGTGGAAAGGTACCTTTTTATGGAACCGCAGTGTCGCATATAAATTCTAAGAATGTTGCTATAAATGCTGGCTTTTTTCCTGCATGGGCAGAAGTGTATTCAAGAAAATTGAAGGATTAAGTTAGAATAGATCATATATACAAAAGAGAAGTTTATCGTAAAATAAAGATATATAAATAGCTTACATTAAAGAGTGTAAGCCTATATTTATATTCTAATTTAAGAATTATAATAGTAGGGATTATGATGTTTGGGAAATGGTCTTCTTATTATTAGGCTTTGGATAATGATGTTTTTGTTAATAGGTACAGAAGGCATAACCACATTTAGAAGAGATAGTAAAGCTTTGTATTAAGTTTTACTATCTTTTTTGCTATGCAGTATATTATAAATTTAAAGTTATTGGATAATTTGAAAAGACATTAAATATTTGGAGCATTTTATAGTGAAAATTAAGAGGGGAGAGTTAAAAGCAAAAGGAATATTATATATAAAATAAAGATATAATGGCAAAATTTGTAGTATAATGAACGTAAATGAGTTTTGTTACTAAAAAATATAAAAAAGAGCAAATCAACAAAACCTTTATGGTGTATTTGAGCTCTATATATTATAGAGCTCAAAAAAAGGGGGATTTATAAATTGGATATACAAGAGACAATAAAGCGCTGTCAGCAGGGAGAAAAGGAAGCATTTCAGGAACTTTTACAAACAGTAGAAAAAAAAGCATTGGCCACTGCTTATTTTTTATCTGGAAATAGAGGTATTGCCGAGGATATCCTTCAGGAAACATACATGAAATGTTTTATGGAAATAAACAAACTTAAAGATCCAAGGGCATTTAACACATGGTTTTTTAAGATTCTTGTTCGTACAGGATGGAAAATGTCTAAAAAACAATCAATTTTAATCCCTATGGAAATAACATCCCAAAACGAAGATTTATTTTGTGATGTAAATCAAGGAAGAAAAAATGCGATTGATACTTACGAAACAAAACATATAATGCAAAATGCTATCAATAATTTAAGCAAAAATTTAAAAACAGTGGTTATTCTCTATTATTATAATGATATGTCTATAGAGGAAATTTCAAAGGTAACAGGTTGCTTTAAAGCCACAGTAAAATCACGCTTATTTTATGCAAGAGCTGCTTTAAAGAAGCAATTAGAGACCGGCTTTGAATTAGAAAATAATCTAGTGGAAATCAAGTGTAAAGGAGTATAGTTTATGAAAGAAAATGATTGTTTTGATAATGTACTAAAATCTTCTATAAATGATAGTGCTAGTAATGTTAAGGCTTCAAGGGATATTTTTAATGAGGCATGGAATAAAAAAGAGCAGGAAGTAAGTAATAGGAACTATTTTCACATGCAACATATGAAAAAAGCAGCCTTAATTGCTGCTTGTTGTGCAATATTTTTCCTTGGGGGAGCTTTTGCATTATTTCCGGATGTTAAAACGGTGGCACAGGGAGCCTTGAAAACATTTTTTGTACTTGATAAATCTGGTAATGTTGTGGAAAAGTCAGAAGATGAAAATGTTCCAGCTGTGGCTTATGGTGAGCCTATAGTGGATGAAAATAGAAATGAAATGGAAAAAAGATTTGGATTTACAATTAATGTTCCTGAAAAAGTAGGTGAGTATTCAATTAGAAAAGTAGATAATAGAAGTACATGTATAATAGGAATTACAACTGCTTTTGACGTAAAATATGAGGATGTAGATAGTATAACAGATAAATTAGGAAAAGCAATGAAGGATGATACAGCTTTTGAAGAACTTAAAGACTATAATGTGACAAGAACGATTTCCTTACCATATGTAGATAATGAAGGACATAAATTTAATATATATTTATCAAAATACAGTGGAAAGATAAGAAATGATGTTTACAAAGAAATAAATATTGAGGATATAAAATGTAGTCTTTTAAAAGGAACGCAGGCTAAATATGATAAAAAAAGGATTAATGATAGTGTAAGCGAGACTGATATCACAAAGAAGCCAAGTATTGAAGAAGTTAATTCCATATGTTGGAATTGTAAAGATGTAGAATATGTCATGCATATTGGAGAGGAGTCTCAGACTGATGCTGCAATTGAATTTGCAAAAGAGTATATAAAGGTTTTAAAACAACAGTAGAATATAATAATTAAAGTGAAAAAATTTGAAACATAGAACATAGATATGGAATAGATAGTACATATGTTATAAGTACTATCTATTTTTTATACTATAAATTTATTTAGTGACAAGTTGCAGATAAATATTCTTAGAAAGATTGAAATGAATTGAGAATTGATGATTGACAATTGAGAATTAAATGATAAATCTTATTAAGAAGATTTTAAAATTTAAAATATAAATTTAGAAGAAAATCTGTGGTTTTTGACCATAACTTTCAACTTTCCACTCTCAACTTTTATTAATAAGAAAACTTAGGGTTTGTCAGCCACCATTGTCAATTGTCAAATCTCAATTGTCAATCTAAAAAGGGCATAGCCTTTTTAAAGTCTAATGGTTATTTGGCTTTTTTGGAATACTAGCTATAAGTATCATTGTAACACCAGTCAGTCCATACATAAACTTTCCAATTAGTACATTTGTAGGTATAAAGAAAGCAGGTTCCACTATATCAAGAGAGAGTGTATAGTTTGTGAAAAAGTTTTCTCCAAATAAGTCAAGGGAATACGGTAATGGTATATAGTTAGTTAAAATTACAACTAACATAAGCATAAAAACTATTGATTGATGGAATCTTCCTCCAATCATTCCTGCACCAAATACAAATAGCATAGCTGGTAATAGTGTTGTAACTATTGGTAACACTAAACTTTTAAAATTTGTGAAGTGAAAATTCACTTTGTAGAACCATAAGCTGTATCCTATAGGTATAATACAAATTAAAATAAAAGCTATAATAATTGTGATACAGCGTAGTATTTGAAATAAAAATGGGTTAATAGGTGTTGTATTAGTTAAAGCTTGTACATGTTTTTCTTGTTTTGAATAAAGAAACGATATAAAAAACAGCAAAGCAACAAGTAAAATTGGCAGCATTTTAGCAAGATATTCCCCATAGCTCCATCCAGAGAATGGAGCTGTGTTTGCAACTCCAAGAATTATATCTGAATACATAATTTGATGGCTGTAAAAAGCAGATATAATTACTAAACCTATAAAAAATTTGTTGAAAAGTAGTCGTTTAAGTTCGTATTTAAATAAACTAATCAATGTTTAAATCCTCCTCTTTAAGGTTACATGCATTTAAAAACTCTTCCCATGAAATTGGTGTTTGTAAGCTGTTTTTATATAATTTAGCAAGAATTTTATCCATAGTATCTTCACCACCAACTAGTTTAGCAGCTTTCAAAATTTGAAGAGGCATTTTTGTGTAGTGGCATATAACTAAATTTTCCCCCTTAATTTCGGTAGCATATTTTTGGGGTAATATATCTAAATATTCTGGATGTCTATTATAAAAATTATTACTTTCATGCTTTAAAGAACTCTTCCATACATCTACATAATTTTTTTGAGCATATTCCTCTCCATACTTTTCTTTCATAACTCTATAAGTGGTATACACAGTAAGTCCTTCGGCAGACCAATTTTCATTATTTCCACCATTACCTACGGATTTTATTCCAAACCACTGATGAATAATTTCATGAGCCAGTATTTCAGCACTGGATGCTCCCTTTAATTTATCACTTAGATTTTTATCACTAAAATCAGTCTCTTGCATGGTACTGAAATTTGGGAATCCTAATCCGCCAGGAAAGAATACGGTTTTTTGCACTATTTTTAGTGGGTTATTTGGAGATACATTATATAATTTACCATAACTCGTAGTACAATAATCAATGGTGTCTTTAATCATTTCTTCAGCATTCATATTTTTCATCTTATCCTCAAGGTTACGGCTGTAGTAAAATTCTGTTGGCATATCTTTTTCTCCAAACTTCTTTATAACATAGTCACCAGCCATTAAGGCAAAGATATCATTACCTTTAACATTTATAAGCCAAGTTTTATTATTATCATCTTCAGAAATTACTTTCACTATGTCATTATTATTTTTATCTATGTTATTATTGACATCTTTATCTATGTTTAGAAGTAATGTAAGGTTTTTAGGTATAGTAATCTTACCTGTAATTGTAGAATCTTCTGAGATAGTTGCAACTTCAAGCCTTGGATAAATTTCCGTTGAACCCATAAGATCTATATATTTGTCACTTATAGAAGTTGCAAATATAAACTCACTAAATTTTTCATCAATTTTAGGTATTCCACTATATTCTATGGTTAAATTAATTTTTGAGTCTTCAGGTAGATTAAATACAACGCTACTTTTACTATCATTTAAATTTTCAAATGCAATGTCTTTTTCATTTGCTTTTATATGCTTAAAAGTAAAGCCAGGACGCATGGAAGCGATGCATTCTTGTGTACTACCACTTAAATTTTTAAGGGAGTAGGTTGTCTTTCCTAAAAGCATGAATCTACTAGTATCAAATGAGATTTCTAAATTGGTATTTGACAGTTGAAGCTCATTATTAACTTCATCTGAAATATTGGCCTTTGACATTTTATAAATATAAGGATGATTTGTATAAGCATAGTAGGCACCGCTAATTAATGCTACAGCAAATAAAGGAATATAAGCCTTTTTTAAATTGTGTAAAATGGATCCAAACAATCTTTTGCCATAACGACGAACACATAACAATCCTATTAACCACAATCCACCAAGTACTAAAAACCAAAACAGACGATTGTGCTCCATCAAACGAAATATCAGGGTGTTGCTGAAATAATCTGAAAGTCCAGGGACATTTGGGATTATCCAATGTACAATATTATTTTTAGAAAACCATTTGCTTAAACTTATGAAAATAAATGCAATAAATAAAACCATACTAAGATCTATACGACAGAAAATCTGATAAAATGCAGAAACTGCTAAAATTGATAGTACCAAGGAAGGCAGCATTAATAAAAAAAAGCTGTTCCAGTAAGTGTATGCATCAAAGGTATTTCCTGCTTTTATAACTGTATATGGAAAGTACAGTAAGGATGTAATTGTAACACAAACAATAGCGGTTATTATTATGGCAAGCACTCTTACCACATTCATCACTAAAGGTGAAACAATGCTACTTATTAATACTCCCGTTTCATGTTTACGTACTCTATCGAATTCTATTAGGGTTAAGAGTGCAAATAAGACTCCACCTATCAGGGCTCCAGCCATAGTTGGATCTGCAATCAAATCACCACATAAGGTTGAAAATTTTGTGATTTTGTAAAGTTTATATCCTGCCATTGGGCAAAGCATAGTTAGTATCATAATAAGATAAACAGTTTTTGAGTGAAAAATACGGTTTAATTCCACCCTGAGGTAAGAAAAGAAATTCATTATTTCATCACCTCTTTTTCCATAATTAAATACATGTATGCATCTTCAAGGGTAGGTTCTACAGCTTGTGCAAAAGAAGGCAACTTTTCTGCTACGATACGGCAAGCAATACCGTGTGTTGTGTTAACTCTAGCTGTTATTTTATATTTTTTTTCTGCGTTTCCTCCTATTTGTTCTTCAAACACTCCAACATGATTGTGTGCCAAGACAATTAATTCTTCTGGTGTTCCATTAAATAAAATTTTACCATGGTTAATAACAATTAAGTGGTTACATACTGACTGTACGTCTTCAATTATATGGGTGGATAGTAAAACAATTTTATCCTGTGCAGTTTGAGAAAATAGGTTACGGAAATTAATACGTTCTTCTGGGTCAAGTCCAACAGTTGGTTCATCAAAAATCAGTAGTTCGGGACTTCCCATAAGGGACTGAGCAATTCCTACACGTTGTCTTTGACCACCAGATAAAGTGGAAATACGAGATTTACGTTTATCTATGAGATTGGTCTTTTGTATTACCTCATTAATAGTTTCCTTTCTGTTTTTTATTCCTTTAAGTGCTGCTATGTAATCGAGAAACTGCCACACAGTTAGTTCGTCATATAAACCAAAAGATTGGGGTAAGTATCCTAAGCGTGCTTTTAGTTTTTTTTCATTCTTTAATAAAGGCACACCATCTATAAGAATTTTACCGCTAGTTGGTAGTAGTCCTGCTACTAGTAGTTTCATCAATGTGGATTTCCCTGCTCCGTTAGGACCCAAAAGCCCAATGAGGCTTGGACTTTCCATTTGTATGGAAATATCCTGTAATGCCTTTTTACCTGTATGGTAGGTCATATTTAAGTTTTCAATTGAAATTTTCATAGTAATATCATCCTCTCTTTTTGTGCTTCTATAATATAAGAGCACTAATTCAGTAAAAAGGTTTTGTTGATCTAAATTTTTTTCTTATTTTTTAATTATTAGCTATGATAGTGTGAATAGGCTTAGAGATATTATTTTATTTCCAAATCTAAAATCGGCTTAGAGAATAAGTTATACATTCGAAGTGTACAGGGTATAATAAATTGATAGAATCACAAACTAAAAATGGTTGATTTGTGTTGATATAGAAAGTTGATATCTAAAAAAATCATAGAATACCTATGCTTTTTATTCCATATAAAAGAAAAAGCAGTATACAAAAATATAAAAGAAGAAAAGGAGATACTATGACAGAGAGAAAAACAATAATAGAAACAGGATGGAACTTGGACAACAGTTATGCTCGTCTTCCAAAAACATTTTTTACCAGACAGAGTCCAACCCCTATACCTTCACCAAAGTTAATCATTCTCAATTATCCACTCATAACATCCTTGGGGTTGAATTCCCAGGCACTACAAAGCAATGATGGAGTAGCGGTGCTTGGTGGTAATAAGATTCCTGAAGGTGCTTTGCCTCTTGCTCAAGCATACGCAGGACATCAATTTGGGCATTTTACATTGTTAGGAGACGGTCGGGCTGTGCTGCTTGGGGAACAGATTACTCCTTTAGGTGAGCGGGTTGACATTCAGCTTAAGGGTTCAGGCAAAACCCCATACTCCCGGGGAGGAGATGGCAGAGCGGCATTAGGACCAATGCTGCGAGAATACATCATCAGCGAAGCAATGAATGCACTTGGTATTGCCACTACACGCAGTTTAGCAGTAGTGACAACAGGTGAGTCAGTAATCCGAGAAACTGAGCAATCTGGTGCAATAATGACACGTGTGGCTGCCAGTCATATACGTGTGGGAACATTTCAATACGTTTCAAAATGGGGTACAGTTGAGGAGCTCAGAGTCCTAGCTGATTATACATTGCAAAGGCATTTTCAAGACGTAGATGCTGATGAAAACCGCTATCTTTTCCTACTTAAGGAAGTAATCAAGCGTCAGGCGGCCTTGATTGCAAAATGGCAGCTGGTTGGATTTATTCATGGGGTAATGAACACCGATAACATGGCTATTAGTGGAGAAACTATTGATTATGGTCCTTGCGCCTTCATGGATGTCTATGACAAGGCAACAGTATTCAGTTCCATTGACGTTTATGGCCGCTATGCCTATGGTAATCAGCCTAAGATTGCTGGATGGAATCTTGCGAGATTTGCTGAAACACTATTGCCGTTGTTGCATGTTAACCAAGATCATGCTGTCAAACTAGCCCAGGATGCCGTTTCAGGTTTTACTGAGTTGTATCATTATAATTGGCTTTCAGGAATGAGAGCAAAACTTGGAATATTTAATGAAGAGCTACAGGATGAATCCCTAATTGAAGACCTCCTAAGTATGATGCAGAAGTACCGTGGGGATTATACCAATACCTTCCGTGCATTAACTTTTGATAAACTAGAGGATAATGTCATGTTTGGCACCAAGGAATTTGCTCATTGGCATGAAATGTGGCAGGCGAGACTAGGAAGGCAGCAAGAATCAAAAGATTCCTCATATAAGTTGATGAAAAGCTGCAATCCTGCGATAATTCCACGTAACCATCGGGTAGAAGAAGCACTAGAAGCCGCGGTAAAACAAAGAGACTACAGTGTGATGGAGCGACTTCTTGATGTTCTTTCGAGACCTTATGCGCACTACCCCGAACAGGCTGATTACTCAACGCTACCTGAGCCATCAACATGTCCTTACAGAACCTATTGTGGGACATAATATAGAAGCATTAGAACATATAACTGATGTTAAGTAAAGATTAAAAATAATCCTTATATAAAAAAGGGTAAAGAATATATTAGTGATCCATTGCCGTATTTAAAACTAAAATGTAGTTAGCTACAATATTTAAAATTTGCAAAAATAATAGAGGGTAATAGATTAGTTTTGAAATCTACTACCCTCTTTTCATTAATAGGTCCACAAGCGATCTGATATAACTATACAAGTTATCATATTTTTTGAAGACAGGTAAAAGTTTAAGCATATAATCTGAAATTTATTGTTCTATTAGATTACTTAGATAGAATAAGGTTTAAGAAAAAGTAGGTTCTTTAATTTCAATTAAACACTCTAAATATAATAAGTGAATTTGATAATTGGAATAATTTATGGAATAATAAGAGTATAATATGTAAGGAGTTTAAATAGTAGAATAGAATCTTGAGTATTAAATATGGGGAAATACTATGAAAATTCAATACGAGAAATTCCATTAGTTGCAAAGAATTATAGAGTAAATCTTCATTCATGAGCTACAGATGGTAGCCATAAGATAAAGAATAGATAATTAGGAGGAATACAAGTTGAAAAATTTCTTTTGGATTGTAGATTTGATTATTCCTGTTACTCTTATAGTTATTGGATTAATATATAAAAACAATCCCCAAAAACAAATCAATCAAATAAGTGGTTACAGAACATCAGGATCTATGAAGTCTCAGGAAGCGTGGGATTATGCAAATTACCGAGGAGGACAATTATATATAATAATAGGAGTTATTTTACTTGTAACTATTATAATAAGTAAATTGTTTGTTCCCATTAGGGCAGAGTATTTAAGTTTAATTCATGCAGGAATAGGAATAAGTTTGATGTTTGTCCCAGTGATAATTATTGAAAAAGAATTAAAAACAAAGTTTGATGAAAATGGCATGATTAAATAAAAGCTGATGTAAAGTAGAGTAAAAACAAATAATTAACCAAGAAACTAATTTCTTGGTTAATTATTTTATACAAAATATACACAGTGTTAAAATGTTTTAAACCTCTTTTTTGTTTAAAAATATAATATCAGTAAAACACATAGCAAAGGATAACCCAAAAGCGATAGAAAGATTTTTAAATAAATCTATTTTTTCAGGTCTAAAAAGGAAATTAGTAGTATAACCTAGAGCTACTAATATTATAAAAAAAATGATGAATTTATAAGCTCGTCCTTTTATATAATGCCATTTTACTTTTTGTGCATTTAAAATAGCAACAATAGCTATATATAAAATAAATAATATAGCAAAGATTGCATATCCTATTACAAATCCAATAGCAAATGTACCTTTTATATTTTTATAAACAATAAAGAGTGCAATTATAGTACATATTAAAAATAAGAAGTAAATAGTTTTTGTTAAAAATAATGATATGTGTTTTTTCATTGCATTACCTCACTTAATTATATATAGTATTTTAAAATTTCTTACAAGGTTTTAATACTATTTGTTGTATACCTACAAAAGCACCTAATTTACTATTTTGAATTGCAGAATAGTTTATTCCATTAACCTCAACCATAGGTATAGAACTTCTTTCTATTACTTTACAATTAGTTCCTTGCTTTTCAAAATATTTAGTTATTTCCGTTATTAAATCGTCATAATTAGTAATTTTATTTTCCAATTCAATAACTATATTTTCTTTACCAAACATAATATCTTCTCCTTATTAAATTCTTAATATAATCTATATTTAAGTATAAGGTTTAAAAATTAATTCTTTAAATAGAATATTTTAGTCCTTAAAAAAATAGTACCAATATTAACATTTTTAGTAAATATATATTATTTTAATTATACACCCATAACTCTCAAATGTCGGTTTCTTCTTGTTATTAGGTAATAATTTAATTTATATAATCCTGTTCTTATATAATAGACCCTTATAATGCAATTAGTAAGGCAAGATCAACTTTTTGAATTCGTTGAATAAGGTAAGAGATTAATAATTTAATGCTATATGAAAAATCCACAGATAAAATTCACATTGCCTTCAATATAAATACAATTTACTTTGGTAATATATAAAAAAACAAACCAAAGAAGGGAATGACATAGAAATGAACTTTATATTAAAAGGGATATCACATTAATTATTATTAATGATTATTGATAATATGAAAAAACAATATAAAAATTTTAACATTTAATACCACTATTTATAAAACATAATAAATATATTTTTAGCCATACTATACTTGTACATTAAATAAAAATAAGAGTAGAAAGGGAGAGGTGCAACTATGAAACATAATCAAGATGATAGGAGAGATAATGTAGATAAGATTCAAGATAACATTAGCAATACTATTCAAAACATTCATCTTGCAGAAGAAATGATTGAAAAGACAGATGATGAAAAGAATAGAGAAGAATTAATAGAAAAAAATGAAAGAAGAGAAGAAGCTCTTAATTCTATGAGAAAAGAAATTAAGGAAGAAGCAATTGATAAGAAAAATGAATATAGATAAATAAAATTTAGCATATTAAAGCTCTACAATAAATTTTGTAGGGCTTTAGTTATTAGATTCGTTATATAATAATATGTTGTAAAAATATGTTATAATACATTTAAGAAGATTAGTTAAGGATAAATATTTATACTTAAAATCTAAATATTATAGTTTTTATATAAGTTGTCTATAATTTAATTGTATTTATAGATTGTTATATAAGGTTATAAGGGGGATGTTTTATGAAAAAATATGAGTATAGAGTAGAACAAATACAAATAGAATTAAAAAGTATACTTAAATCTAATAATGACAAACACAATAAAGAACTTTCTGATAAGTTAAACATATTTGGTAAAGATGGCTGGGAGTTATCAGGTTTAGATGGTACTTGGTTTTATTTTAAGAGAGAAATTGAACAATTATAAAATACATAAAGATTATAAGTAAAAAATATGTTGAAACTATTGGCAATAGACTACAATTAATTACAAAATTTGATTTAAAAGAAAAATTATAGTAATATAATTATAATGAGTATACTTATTATAATTTAACATATGAAGATAGTGAGGTTTACAGAATAAGAAAACTTAATATAAAGATAAATTTTAGTGATTTATAAAAATAATATCTTGAACCTTTTATTATAGGTTCTCACTGTACTAAATAACAAATGAAGATCATACAGAGATAGAAAGATTGGAGATGATTTTTAGAACAGTAAGAACGAAGAATTTTAGAAAATATAATTTCATTTCAGTTTTTATATTAGCTGAACATCAAGGGGGAAAGATATTGTGGGCGTAATTGGTATTTTTTTATCATTATTTTTACTAATGTATTTTGCATATAAAGGGGTTAGTGTTATAATTTTAACTCCGCTATTAGCATTGTTAGCACTTTTATTTAGTGGAAGCATAGATATATTACCGGTATATACTCAAACGTATATGTCAAGTTTAGCAAACTTTGTTGGAACATATTTTCCTATATTCTTATTAGGTGCTATATTTGGTAAAGTTATGGACAAGTCTGGAGCAGCAAAATCAATTGCAAACGTTATAGCTAGAAAATTAGGAAAAGAAAAGGCTATATTGGCAGTTGTTTTATCATGTGCTGTTTTGACTTATGGTGGAGTGTCTTTATTTGTGGTAGCATTTGCTGTTTATCCAATAGCTGTGTCTTTGTTTAAGGAAGCTGGTATACCAAAAAGGCTAATACCAGGGGCTATAGCTTTGGGATCATTTACTTTTACAATGACGGCTATGCCAGGAACACCTCAAGTTCAAAATGCTATACCAATGCCATATTTTGGTACAACAACTTGGGCAGCACCTATATTAGGTATATCAGCTTCTTTAGTTATGTTAGTTTTAGGATGCTATTGGCTTATGTATAGAGCCAAGAAGGGAATAGCAGCAGGTGAAGGCTTCGGAGAACATGAGGAAATTAAGATAGATGAAGAAGTAAAGTTAAAACTACCTAATTTTATACTGTCATTAACTCCAATTTTATTAATGTTAGTTTTAAATTATATATTATCAAATTATGTTTTTATAGAAGGATTCATGAATTGGGAGTGGCTTGATCAATATAAAACTACTATTGCAGCATCAGGTGGAACATGGTCTTTAATAGTAGCTTTAATAGTAGCCATAGTAGTAGCAATGCTTTCAAATTTAAAAGTTATGAAAAATAATTTGCATGTTATAAATGAAGGAGCAACAGATTCATTATTTGCTATATTAAATACAGCAGCTGCTGTTGGATATGGTAATGTAATAGCAACACTAGGTTCATTTACAGTTATAAAGAATGCGCTTCTTGGTATTTCATCAAATCCATTAATTGCAGAAGGTATTTCTATTTCTTGTTTATCAGGGGTTACAGGTTCTGCAACAGGTGGTATGAGTATTTCATTACAAGCATTAGGAGATAATTTATTACAATTAGCTACTAGTTCAGGTATAAGTCCAGAAGTGCTTCATAGAGTTGCAACTGTAGCATGTGGAGGATTAGATTCTTTACCACATAATGGTGCAGTCATAACACTATTAGCAGTATGCGGATTAAGCCACAAGAAATCATATTTTGATATATTTATGGTTTCAGTAGCTATTCCTACAGTGGCACTTGTTGTAACTATAATACTTGGTAGTATGGGAATAGTTTAATTAATAGTAGTAATGAGTAAAAAGGAGCATTTATAATGATGCTCCTTTTTTATATGCAAATTTAAAATTAATTGCTAAGTCCTTTGCAATCAATCTAATGATTTTAATTTTTATATTATATATTCTTTATTATTATAGTAAATATTAAAAATAATTACACAATATTTCCCAAGGAATATATTTAAATTAGGAGAAATAAATACAATAAGATTATTAAACAATGGACATGGTATGAAACTAAGGGGGATGCTTCATAATGAAAACAATAAACATATGGATACTCGCACATGCTGATGCTGGTAAAACTACTATAACAGAAAATTTATTATATAAAAGTGGGGTTATAAAAAATCTTGGAAGAGTAGATAAAGGTAATACAATTACAGACTCCATATCCCTTAAAAAGGAATAACAATAAAAACCTCTACAGTATCTTTTAATTGGAATAATACCAAAATTAATTTATTAGATACCCCAGGACATGTTGATTTTATAGCAGAAGTTGAAAGATCAATGCATATTTTGGATGGAGTGATACTGGTTATTTAATCTAAAGAAGGAGTGCAAGTTTTTGTTTGAAATATAGTGTAAAAAGTTATAAGTGAAATTATGGCTTTTGTTTTTATATTAATAAATTGACGTTTTAAAATATATAAGATATTATATGAATAGAACAAACGTTTGGTGGAGAGGCTTCTAATTTGTAATGACTTTGTTGTAATTAGAGGACAGTTTATTAAAGGTAGGATAAAGGTGTTAATTGTGGGAGATATATTAGGATACTAAATATTCATTATTCATGATAAGTTTTGTAAAAATATTTTAACTAAAAATAATTAGTGAAGATAATTAAATGATTAAAGCAATTGCAACTCGTAGAAGTATAAAAAAACATATAAATGAGCATTTGCAAGATAATAAATACATATGTAGTTTGTATTTTTACTGTTGGGTATATCATGAAGAACCTAGCATGAAATTAAGAAAAAATACTGAACAAATAATATATTATGAAAAGTAGAAGAATATAAGAAAAGTTATTTTATTAAGCATAACTTTTTATATGTTATACAATTTTGAAACCCCCAGCAAAAGTTTAATCAATTCAATAAATTTAGGAGGAACACAAATGATAAATAAGATAGGTAAAATAACATTATATGTAAATAATCAAGAAGAGGCAAAAGAGTTTTGGACTAAAAAATTAAACTTTTTAGTTAAGTTTGAACAAAACATGGGACCAAATATGAAGTGGGTAGAAGTTGGTCCTAGTGAGAGTGAATTTACAACTTTTGTTTTATATGATAAGAACTTAATGAAAAATCAAAATAAAGATGCCAATGTACTTCATCCATCTGTTATATTAAGTACTAGTGATATAAATAGTACTTATAGTGAACTTAAAGGAAACCATGTTGAAGTGGGAGAAATTATGAAAATGCCTTATGGAAGTATGTTTTCATTTAAAGATCAAGATGGAAATGAATATCTAGTTCGTGAAGATAAATACTAATATAAGTAATATTGATAAATTTGCTAAACCATGTGGGATGTATGCCTGCATGGTTTTTGTTATGTAAAATAAATTTAAAGTAGATGAATTTAAGAATATAAAAATTTATTTAGAGGTATATCATAAAGGAAACAGATTTTCAAAGTTAGAGTATTCATACTATCCATTATAGCAAGTAATTCTTTAATATAAAGAGCGTTACTTTAAAGGAATAAAATATCAAGTTTGTTGTAGCTGAAAGTTGAAATATGGATGTTTTTCTTAACATTCTAATATAATAATTATAAGGATAAATAGTATATTACCTTTGTCTTTTGTTTTCTACACTGAAATTCACTTGCATAAGTTATTTAATAAAATTCATTAGTTAAAGATAGTGAATTATAAAGAAAATACAGTATAATAATAAGTAAGACTATAATGATATTGTTAATATAAATATCTTGAAAATATATATTAAAGAGGTGATAAAGTTATGTTTTTTATAGGTATATTCGGAGTGGAAAATAAGAATAAGGAAATTAAGATTTTAGATAATATAAGCTGTAAAATCTGCAAAGGAACAGTTACAGGGAAACTTATAAAAAACTATAATTTTTTTCACTTCTTTTTCATTCCACTTTTTAAATGGAATGAAACCTATTATGTAAAATGCACTGGATGTAAATCTTTATATACAATATCAAAAGATAAGGGAAAAGCTATTGAAAATGGTGAAAATATAGAAATAACATATTTGGATTTACAAGAAGTAAACATTCAATATAATAGTAATGATTATTTTAGAGAAAACAGATGTTTAAGGTGTGGTAGAGAAATAGATTCAAACTTTACATACTGTCCTCATTGTGGGGAGAGAAGTAAATAGGAGATGACAATATGGCTAAAGGAATATTTAAAGAATATAATTTGAAAAATCTTTTATTAAGAAATAGGGCTGTTATGGCTCCTATGTGTATGTATATGCCAGATGCTTACGCTAGGGGATTTTAATACAACTTAATAGGATAGGAGTTGAATTTATTATGATCCATCTTGAAAATATAACAGAGGATAATTATAGAGAGTGCCTAAAGCTAAGTGTTTCAAAGGAACAAATTAAATTTGTTGCCACTAATGCAAAATCTTTATCAAAGGCTTATGTTTATTATAACTCAACAAAGCCAATGATAGTTTATAATAATAAAGTAATGGTAGGATTTATATTATTAAGATTCTACGATGAACAAAATACCTATATTATAGATCAATTTATGATCGATGAACATTATCAAGGTAAAGGATATGGAAAACAAGCAATGAAATTGGCAATTGAAATTATGAGAAGAGAAGGAAAATATCCTAAAATAATTCTTTGTTATATAGATGGTGATGAGATAGCTAAAAAGTTATATGGAAGTTTAGGTTTTCATCATACAGGAGAAGTAGATGAAGATGAGCTTATAATGGCTTTAAAGTTGTGATAGGACATGTATTATTGTTACTTATTCATTAAAAATGTATAGAGCATAGATTTATATAAGAGAAACTAGTAGATAGAGTTTGTTGTGGACTAACTACTAGTTTTTTTGTATACTATTTTAAATAATATAGACTAAGTAGATAAAAGTCTAAAAATAAATAGACAAAATATAAAAAAGCTTGTATCATTATAAATGAGGATATTGGTAATGATATCCATATTATAAATAGAAAAGAGGGGTAATTGTGATAAAGGGGTATTCAAAGCTAAGTGATCCAGAAAAAAATGAAGTGTGTAAATTTATAAGTAGGAGTCTTAATGTTATAAAGTCTATAGATGAAATTGAAAAATTATTTAACAATAAGGTTAATAGATACGGTGAAGGAAGCCTATTCTGTTTTATAAATGGAAAGGTTGTTGGCGAAATTAATATTGTACTTGAGGCTTGTGAGAATCTTGGAACTGTTTATATTCACACAATTGAGGTACTGGAAGAGTTAAAGGATAAAAAACACATTGTTAAAAATCTCGTTGATGAGGCATTAAAACTTTCAAAAAAGCATGACCCAAGTGAAATTTATTTAGGAGCGAAGAACGAAGAAATACTTAATATTTTAGAATCACTAGGGTGTAAAAAGGAATATGCAGCTTTTAGTATGATTTTAGATGATAAAAATAAGAAAGAGGAATGTTTAGATTTAATTAAATTATCTAATGAAAACAAAAAGGTATATTTAAATATCTTTAATGATTCTTTTAGTGATATGCCTCATGGATGTTTTTTGAATTTAAGTGAGGTTGAAGAATATATAAATAAAACTGATAATAAAAATTACTTCTTTATGGTAGCTAAAAGTAATACTATTATTGGTTTTATGAATTGTGAAATACAGGGAGAGAGAGGCTTATTTGATATTGGATTAAAAAAAGAATATAGGGGAAAAGGATATGGGAAACCTTTATTAGAAACTGCTATAGATTTTTTGAATAAAAAGATGGTAGATAATATAGAACTAACTGTTATAGAAAAGAATTCTATAGCTTATAACATGTATAAGAAAAGAGGTTTTAAAGAAAAATCAGTTCTAAGTTATTGGATGGAAATAAAATTAAACTAAACTAAAAGAACTTATAGCTATATAGAAACTAGATTTATTCAGTGATGGGGTTCTCAATAACCATGTTTTAAAAGGTTAGATATAATGGTAGATTAATAGAATAATTTGATACAAATATATTACATGAAATTGAGCTAGATTTGAGCTAGGATTATTTGTTATGATTTTCATGGAATTAACAATTTAGGAGGTAACTTACTTAACTATAACTGATTATTATCATAGATTGAAATATTTATATAAATGAGTGGTTTTAATTTCATTGTAGATATATTAACAAAAGGTATGCTAATTTATACATTTCAGCATACCTTTTTACTGTATTTTTATGATTTTTTTAATTTCTAAATTCTATAAGAAAAATTTATTATTTTACACGCCATTTTGACTGTGAAAATTACGAATAATCATACCTTGGGATTTAAACATATCAAATTGTTTATAGAAATTAGTTAAAGGTTCATCACAAACTAAATCAACCATATATAGATGACTTAATGAATTTAACATACGGGTAACCAGCTGTGAACCTATTCCATTACCTTGATAATCTGGTATAACCTCTAATAATGGAATATAAGCACTTAAAACATTATCAGATATGGCTGTAATAAAACCAACTACATTATTATTTGTATCATCAATTGCTAACCAAAAAAAATCACTATTTTTTAACAGTTCCATATGCTTTTTACTTGATGGCGGATTTGGCCAACCAACAAAAAAACCTTTAAGATTATTATCATCTATATTTTCTAAAGAATTAACATATTTAATCATTATTATTCTCCTCACACTTAAAATTTTAATAACTTAAAATTCTAGCGTGATTTGATATATTAAAAGCATCATATAAAATTCCCCCTCTATAACTATACATATAGGACTATTCTATAAATAATTTTTAATTCCTGTAGTGGTATGAATTTTGTGGAATTTACATAATAAAAACTATGAAGTATAAAATCTTAATTATGTATTGGAAAGTAATTGATATAATAAGGAAAATTTGGTATAAATAAAGAGAGGGATTTAATAGAATAGCTCTTCATTCAGGTGGTATTCTTTTAACCAACTGAATGTTATATGAGTTAACAGGTATTAACCATTAGATGAATCATGTGTATATACAAGTTGCAGAATATTCTTACTAAACTACTAGTAAGGGATAGATGCTTTTCTTGTGTTTAATACATTAAATAATTATATTTTAGGAGGTAAACATGAACTTACATTTAATTTTAACAGATAATGATATACTCCATGCAATGTCTGCAAAATAATCAGATGGTGATAGTTGCATGGAGATAATATAGTCACCATTTTCATTCTAATAATAGCAGGTATAATCTTGTTATAATTATTTTGCTGATTTTGCATCCTTAAGAGATTATATTTTTAAGGAGCGGATTAGAATGAAATATGTAAATGCTATAGAAGTAATTCCAGAAGAATTATTACTTGAAATTCAAAAATATGTTAGTGGTGATTTGATTTACATTCCTAAGGTTAAAAATAAACGTAAATTATGGGGTGAAGTCTCTGGAATTAGAAAAGAAATTGCCAGTAGAAATACTGAAATTAAAGAAAAATTTCGTAATGGCTCAACAATCAATCAGTTAGTCTCAGAATATTGTTTAGCCTACGAAACAATAAAAAAAATTGTATATACAAGAAATTAACTTAAAGCTGTCTAATAAAACCAATAATTTTTTATTAGGCAGCTTTAAATTTTTTTTGGAAATTTATAATAAAGTTAAATTTGTGGCTAATTTTAAAAACGTTGAACATGGACTTGTCACTTGCAACTTGCTACTAAAAAATGGCGTAGTCATTTTTGTTCTTGTGTGTTAAATGATTATAGCTAAACTTGACATATTAATTTATATAATAATTTAGATATAATAATGTTAAAGATACATGATAAAAGGAATTTACAATTAAATTGAATCTGTGGGTAACTTTAAAGACATTAAATATATATAGTCTTTTTTAGTTGAAAGTTGAATGTGAAGAGTTAACCATAACTTTTAAGTTTCGGATTGCTCCCCGCTATCTGGACTAAAGTTACTCATTCTAAAGTTTTCTCAAAATTTCAAGCTAAGCTGAAATTTTATTTTTATAATATTCATGTGGGGATACATATCC
>NZ_FOKI01000080.1 GCF_900111985.1 Clostridium frigidicarnis | reverse complement strand
ATCACTTTGAGATGCCTCAATGTGACAATATGCGGTATTAATCCTCCTTTCGGAGGGCTATCCCCCACTACAAGGCAGGTTGCCCACGTGTTACTCACCCGTCCGCCGCTAGATTGTTTCCGAAGAAACTCTCTCGCTCGACTTGCATGTGTTAAGCACGCCGCCAGCATTCATCCTGAGCCAGGATCAAACTCTCAATTTAAAAAGTTTAATCTCTTAGCTTTTCGCTAATTATTTACTGTAAAAGAATTGCTGGTTCTTTATCTTAATCTGTTTAATTTTCAAAGACCAATTTGTTTGCCGCTTCATGCGACTTCTTTATAATAACATTTAAGGTAATCTGTGTCAACTCTTTTTTTCTTTAATTTAAAAAGTTTTAAGAGCTTGATGACTTCCTAAGTTAATAACTAGGTGTCATCGACGACAAGATTTATAATATCATATTATTCTATACACATACGATATTATTTTCCTTTTTATAAGTTTTATTTTTAAAATACTCCATTTTACTCTTATTTTCTTAATTATATTTATATTGATACACAAGGTATAGTTTTCCTCAATATTTATACTTTTATTAACCAAAGCACAGATTATAGCATATATTTATATTAATTATTTTATACTCAAGGTGAGTTTAATGAAGTTATCTTATTTAATTTTCACTTTTATAATGACCTCTTTCTTTATATTTTTTGTTCCTTTTTATTTTTCCTATGGTTTTTGTAAAAAATCATTAAGCAAATATATTCCTTGTTTTATATCTCTATCATTAGTATTCTTATTTTCTTTCATATATATCTTTGGTGATTCATTATATTCTTTCAAATATATATGCTTAATTCTTTTATCTACAATACAATTTATAGTTATGCTTATTGTAGCTCTTTATTTTAAATATAAAAAGGGATACTAGTGTGTAAACTGAAAAAGGTGAGTGTTAATATCTTATATAGATTTAACATTCACCTTTTCATATTTAATCTTTTAGTATCCCTTGAAAATTATCTATTAATAAATTCTTAAGAGTTTCCTCTTTCATATTTTTAATTTCACTAAGCTCTCTCGTTATACTTAGTATTTCTCTAGGCATTATAACTCTATCTTTAAAATAATTTTCTCCATTAGGTCCATCAGTTTCAACTAATATTCTATCATTAGGAATGGCTTCTATAATTTTTATTATATTATCATTCTTTAACATTTCTGAGTTTATAGTAAAATAGTAACTATTTTCTATCATTTTATATAAAGTATCTATGTCCCCTCTATACCAATGAATTATAACTTTATCACATTGAAATTTTCTAAGTGTATCAAATACATACGTTTCAGTTCCATTGGTGTGAATATTTACAAACTTATCCATGTTTTTAGCATTTTCTAAGAAAAACTCAAACACCTTCATCTGAGCTATTTTTTCATGTTCGCCTATATTATTAAAATCTAAACCGATTTCTCCAATCAAAGTGCTTTCTTCCATGTATGGTAAAAGCTCGTTTAGATCATTTACATATTGCTTAGCCCTAAAAGGGTGTATTCCGAAAGCTGGTATTACAAAATCACTTTTTGTAGCAATTTCATTATTTGTATTATATGATTCTAAATCCATAGAATTAGTTATAGTATATATATTATAATTATCTATTTCCTCTAGCGCCTTTACTAAGTCCAATTCACTATAATGATCTAAGTGGCTATGAGCATCTATATACACTTCTTCGCCTCCCCTCATAATTTATATAATATTATATCATTTATCACACTACTTCTCATCTTTTATATTTTTAGCTAATACACTATTATATTTTAATATTATAAAATCTATACATATACATTTCTTAAATTATACTTAATTTAACATTAAAATAACCTGAACTAATTTTTTTTATTTAATATTTATACTTATGTACTAAAAAATCATTTAAATACAGTGTGAATTAATTGACATTTTATGTAATTAATTCTTTATGAGAGGTATTTTGTTTTATTTAGTCTATAACTTTTAATTTCTATTTCTATTTAACGTGCTAAAATATTATTAAGTACATGTACTCTATCTAATTTTTATCATATAAAATTTAATAATAAGAATTCTTATTGTCATATCTAAATTATTAAAAAGGGGTTAATAGTATGATCAATAAAAAGAGTCTTTCCGTATTTATAGCTGCAACTCTTGTTTCAACATCCCTAACTAATTTTTTACCCGTTATGGCAAAACCTGAAAAGGCAAAACTCACAATAATGATGTATGCTGATGCAGATAATAACTTAGAACCCTATATGCTAAATGACATACAGGAAATGAAATCAGGTTATGTTAATGACCCAAACCTAAATTTAGTTACCCTTATAGATAGAAATGGTAATTATTCAAGTGATTCCTCTACTTTTGGTGAGAATTTTACTGATACTCGTCTCTATAAAATTGAAAGTAATTCCACTACTAGGATTAATGGAGGAGAGGAATTTCCAGAAATAACCACAACTAGTAATTATGAAGGTAATATGGGTGATGCTAATACTCTAAAAAAATTCATTGATTCTACTAAGGCTAATTATCCAGCTGATAAATACATGCTGATACTGTCTAACCACGGTGGTGGTGCTAAAGAAGAGTTAGATATTCTCGCACCTGATGTTGACAAACACATATGCTCAGATGAAACTAACAATGATGATATTATGTATATGGGCCAGATATCAGATGTTTTGACAAAGGATCAGTCTGTAGATATTCTTACATTTGATGCATGTCTAATGGGAAATGCAGAAGTTGCTTATCAATATAGACCTGGCAATGGAAGCTTTGAGGCTAACTATATGATTGGATCATCTCCTAATGTTTGGGGATATGGTTTTAAGTATGATAATATTTTTTCAAGGATAAAAGCTGGTGGTGGAACAAGTAGTGAATCAGATTTGACCCTTGGTGGAAATGAAAAATACTTTGATCCATCAACTGTTACTGATGCAGAATTGGGTGCATTATTTGTTGAAGAGCAAAGGGATTCTACTACACGTGTTAGCAATCAACAATTAAGTTGTTATGATCTTTCAAAAGCATCTGATTTAAAAAATTCTTTTGATGCATTCTCAAGAAGTTTAAGTACAAACCATGAAAAATCTGCTATTGAAAGTGTAAGAGGCAGTAAAACCAACACATCTTTAATACATTACTTTAAAGAATCATCCGAAACTGACTGGATCGCATATGCTTATTTTGATGCATATGATTTAGCAAAACAAATATCTATGAGAGCAACAATTAGTCCTGAAACAAAAAAGGCAGCTGAAAATGTAATGACTTCTGTTGATAATATGATACTTTACTCATTTGGTCAAAGTAAATTTGATGGTAATATTGACAAATTCCAGGAAGGTAAGAATGGCTTAAGTGTGTTCCTACCAGATGGATCTAGAATATATAATAACTACAACTCTGGAATTAAAGCACCTCACTGGCAACTACAAAAATGGTACAACCCTAATCATACCTTAGATAATTTAAAAGTTCCTTATGGAAATCTTTATTGGTGTAAAGATGGCATAGATAATGAAAAATATAAAGTAGGAAACTGGTTTGAACTTTTAGATTCCTGGTTTGATACATCAAATACTTCAGATGGTGGTTTCAATTCATTCCAATGGTAAATTTATGTAATACAAAAAATGTGTATCCCCTATAATATAATATAAAAAACCATTGTGGTATTGCCACAATGGTTTTATTTTTGTTATTTTATTATTCTTAAATCTTTTGATGTTTTATTTAATACTTCACATCCACCTTCAGTTACAAGAATTAAATCCTCTATTCTTACACCAAATTCTCCTGGTAAATATATTCCTGGTTCAATAGAGAATATCATTCCTGGTTGAACTGTATCTTCATTTATAGAAGAAACATCACCAAAATCATGATCTTCTATTCCTATAGAGTGTCCTGTTCTATGAGTAAAATATTTTCCGTATCCTTTTGCTTCTATGTGATCTCTTGCCGCTTTATCTATATCACAGAATTTTACTCCTGGTTTAACTATAGATATAGCTTTTAAGTTAGCTTCTTTTACTGTTTCATAAACTTCTCTTGCTTTATCAGAAACTGATTTATAAAATACAGTTCTTGTAGTATCTGAGCAATAAGAATCTTTTATACATCCGATATCTATTATTATAGAATCTCCTTCTTTAACAATACTATCATCTGTTCCATGATGAGGATCCGCACCATTTGCTCCATAAGCTACTATTGGATCAAATGAAAAACCTGATGCTCCATTCTCTTCATATACTTGAGCAAGTATTTGTCCCATTTTCTTTTCTGTATACTTCTCTTTAACAAGCTGTATCATTTTTTCAACAGCTATGTCTGTAACTCTTGAGGATTCTTTCATAAATTCTATTTCTTGTTTATCTTTACACATTCTAACTCTATCTATTATAGATGAACCATTAACATACTTACTTTCTCCATCTAATTCCATTAATTGCAATAAAAATCTTGCAGGCCAATTTTTATCAATACCTGTTACTTTATTCTTTTCCATTAAATCAGCTAATATCTTAACACCATTTTGTGTATCATTAATCCAAATTTTTTCCACACCTAAGTCTTCAGATACTGGGAATAACTCATTTATAACTAATTTATGATTCCCATTAACATTTAAGTATAAAGCTAATAATCTTTCACCTGGATGTATCCATTTTCCAGTTAAATAAAATATAGCAGATGAATCTGAAACTATCATTTGGTCCATTTTTTGTTCTGCCATCATTTCTAGTACTCTATTTAATCTATTTGTTTTCATAATAAAATCCCCCTATTTATAAATTAATAATTTAAAATTGAGATTCTCCATAAAATTAGTTACTCAATTCTTAATTCTTAATTTACCATTGTTTTACTTATAATTTGACATTCTCACTTTAAGATTCACAGAAAATTGTAATTTTTCTTTCAAAGTTTAATATAATTGTATTCCATTTAACAAAGTCTGTCAATATGCTCACTTGTGTTATAAATTGCCCTTAATATTTAAATATAAGTAATATTCGCTCTATTTTGATATTATCATATAAAACCTTTACTATTATAATAAATAAGTTCCTATAAAAAGTATTAAAGTGATAATTTTAGATACTTTTTTAACCATAAAAAAATAGACTACAAACTATACTTTAGTCAGTAGTCTATTCATTATATTATTGCTTAATTATAGATTTATTTGTATAAATAAACCTCACACTTTTAAACATACTATCTTTTAATATTTGTTGAAACATATCTCTTGCTATTATATTGCTATTGCCGTAAAAATCCTTATTATTTTCATTGCGTATTTGTATAACAGATGGTCTAAATTCTACAACTATCTTTTTAAATGGTTCATCTTCTTTATCTGTTAATATCCTAGCCTTACAAAAATAAGGATTGGATCCTAGAGCTAATTGAATCAATATAAGCGCTAATCTACTATTGTTTATTCTATTATAATCTCCTTCACATTTTACAACTGTTTCTTTATCCTTAAAGAATACTCTAACAATCACATATTCATTATAAATTTCAAATCTATTTCTTATTATGCAACTTAATCCAACTGCTTGGTCATACTTATCACAAATTAAATCTACATACCAATTTTTATTTTCTTTATGAAGTCTATCCACTCTTATATATGGGTCTGTTCCTATAGTTTTTCTTATCTTTTCATAGATAAATGATAGGTCTTTTGGAATTAGCATTTTCATCCAAATCATCCTCATATATTTAATTCCTAATTTTATTAGGTACTATATAATATTCTACATTAATACTTTTGATAAATGCTTTAATTACTATTTTAACAAATTACTATATTTTTTCATAAAAAAAACATGAACTAAAGTGTTCATGTTTTTCTATGGTGGAGATAAAGAGATTCGAACTCTTGACCCCCTGCGTGCAAGGCAGGTGCTCTCCCAACTGAGCTATACCCCCTAATATGGTGGACCTTCAGGGACTCGAACCCCGGACCTACCGGTTATGAGCCGGTTGCTCTAACCAGCTGAGCTAAAGATCC
>NZ_FOKI01000043.1 GCF_900111985.1 Clostridium frigidicarnis | reverse complement strand
TGAACTGCACCCTGTCAAGTAGACAGTGGAAATAATAAAAACTACTTAAGCGGCTAAAGCCCTAAATTCCAATGGGCTTAGGCCGTTTAATCTTTTTTGAAGTCTTTTAGTATTATAGAAGATAATATATTCATTGATTGCATTAGTCAGTTCTTCATATGTATGATATTTATGCAAATAGTACCTTTCACATTTAAGAGTACCCCAAAAAGCCTCCATTGGTCCATTGTCAATACATTTGCCCACACGTGACATACTTTGTGTCATTTGAGCTTCATCTAGCTTACGCTTAAAACCATAAGATGTATATTGAAAACCACGATCGCTATGAAGCATAGGGCTTGCGCCCGGATTAGCCGATAAGGCTAGGTCTAAGTTACTAAAAACAAGATCATTATTGTTAGAATGGTCAAGAACATATGCGACAATAGAGTTGTCATATAGATCAAAAATGGCACTTAAATAGGCCTTCTGAGAGTTACCGTATTTTAACTCAGTAACATCAGTAAGCCACTTCTGATTCAGCCTATCGGCTGAAAACGTACGATTTAGTAAATTTTCTGCTACCTGCTGCGGAGCAGACTTGACATAACGTTTCTTCTTTCTGCGAATTACAGATTGTAACGATGCCAGTCTCATAAGTCGATAGATGCGTTTATGGTTAAAGTTTTTATTTAGCCTATGATTTAAGTTCAAAGTCATTCTTCGATAACCATAGATACCATCTACTTCATCATAGATTTTAACAATTTCTGCAGTTAACATCGTGTTTTCAGTCTCTTGAACGCTTTTTTCACGCTTTGTCCACTTATAGTATGAAGAGCGTGGAATCATTGCTATTTCGCATAATAAAGATACAGAGAACTTCTCTTTTTCATGGAGCATTGAAATTGCAATATACTTATTTTCTTGTCTTATACGGCTTAATACCGCCTCCTTTCTAGTCCCTCCAATTTTTTTAGGAATGCATTCTCCGCCCTTAATTTTTCATTTTCAGCCTCAAGCCTTTTCATTTCAAGTTTTATTTTCTCTTCGGGTGTAAGCTCAGTTTCATTCTTCTTACCACGTCTATCCTGAAGTGCATTTTCTCCACCAAATTCATATTTTTTAACCCATTGATATACTTGCTGATAAGAAACATTATGCGTCTCAGCAGTATGCTGATAGTTATTTTTATGATCAATACAGTACTGTACAATTTCAATTCTTTCTCTAAAAGACGTACTTCTTCCTTTTGCCATAGATTTTCTCATTCCTTTCGGTATTGCCGTTACTTCTCTATGACTATTATAATTGTTTATCCATCTTTTCAACACTGATTTATCTGTTAATCCATATTTATTCACAAGTTCTCTTTGTGAATATTTTCCAGATAGATATTCAAGAACAACTTGTTCCTTTAGTTCTCTTGAATATTTCTTGTAAGTTTTTGACTCTCTCAATCCATCTACTCCATACTTCTCGTAGTTGTATCTCCACTTATAAAAAGCATAGGTACTAATACTGTAATTAATGCAGAGTTCTTGTATTGAGCTAGTTCCACTCTCATAATCCATTAAAATTTCGTACTTTTCCTCTGCTGTATATTTAGTTCTTCCGGACAAAAAAATACTCCCCTTTCCAGCAACAGATTTTTATTTTTTAATCTGTCTACTTTAAGGGGAGCATATCACAGTTTGAAGGAACTTTAATAGATTTATTAGTTCTATCTATCTTTTCATTAACAAACAAGTTTATTCTTAACAACAAATACCTTATCATAACTTTTCTTGGTTTCCTCAAATATTACGTGGCTTACATTAATAATTGTGATTCCTTCTAAGTTAAGCAATGTATTTTCTATTTCCTTTGCTACAGAAGAGTCAAGACTTGCAAAGGCCTCATCTAGGAATATTATATCTGTTTTTCCTAGTAATCCTCTTGCAATGGCTACCCTGCTTTTCTCTCCACCAGATATATTTTTACCATTATCAAAAATTATGGTATCTAAACCTTGAGGTAACCCATTTACAAAATCACCTAACCCCGCTTTTTCTATGGCATCAAATATATCTTTTTCACTATAATCCTTATATAAGGTTATATTGTTTCTAAGGGTATCTTCAAATAAGAATACTTGCTGTTCTACATTAGATATATTATTAAAGTAACTTTCTTTTTTTATATCCTTTAAGTTTTGCCCATCTAGTAAAATATCACCCTTTTTAGGAATAAAATATTTTCTAAGTAGCTTCAGTAAAGTTGATTTCCCCCCTCCACTAGGTCCTACTACTAAATATTTTTCACCCTTATTAATACTAAGGTTCACATCTTTAAGAACTTCATTATTATCATAACTAAAGGAAACATTATTAAATTCAATACTTTCTCTAAAAGAATCTACTGTTATAGTTTCATTATAACTATCATGATTTATTAAAACCTCATCCACCTTGTTAAACAAAGTTTTTACAGATAAAATTTTAGGAAGCCACTCTGAAAACTGCATTAAAGGATTTAATACCTTCTCCATATTATTAACTATAAGAACAACAGCACCAAAAGTTAAATATCCTTTTATACACATAAACACTACTACCGCTATCAAAGAAAAATAAGATAGAGTTATTATGAATTTTTGTGTAGATACAATATATGTGTTTATTTTATCTATAACATACCCTTTATACTGTATATCTTTACTTTTTTTATAAAACTCTCCTTGAATTTTAGTATTTAAATTATTTGCTTTAATAATTTGAAATGCACTAAGCACTTCCTTTATGTAAGTAGTATACTCTTCAAATAAACTACTTCTATGATTTTGATGTTTTTGTAGAGGCTTACTTATAAACATAGATATTACCGTTATAATAACTCCAATTAAAATACCTACGCCTAAAGCATAAATATTAACAGAAGCTATTACAATAAAACCAACTATAAAATATATAATATTAAATCCAATTTCATAGACTCCGGTAATATAATTCGTTTCAATTGTATTCATATCATTAGTTAAAGACGAAACATATTTAGCATTATTGTCTTTTTGGAATTCATTTATATTTTTATGAAAAACTTTATCCACAAAGACTTTCTTCATTGAAACTAAAGCTTTTACTTTATAAAGACCTTTAGTATATGATAAGAGAATGCTTGCAGGTAATAAAATTATTGCCATAAGTAAAATTTTCTTTGACGATTGAAAAAGCAATGTCTTATCACCTGAAATGGCAGTATCAATTATCTTCATCATATAAATAGTAATCATACCCTCTAAAATTGCATTACAAAGGACCACTCCTAAAGCTAATACTAAAAATGGCCAGGCCTTCCAAATTGACTTTTTCATATGGCCTCCTCCTCAAAGTATTCTTCAGCACTATATTGATTTATTGTTCCATTTTTAACTTCTAGAACATAATCATATTTCACAGTTATACCTTCATAATATCTGTGAGAAATAGCAATAACAGTGCTATCAATATCTAAAATTGTATTTTCAACTTTTCTTCCAAGCTTCTCATCTAAACTTGAAGTACCCTCATCCACAAATAAAATTTTAGATTTTTTAACTATTGCCCTAGCAATAGATATTCTCTGTCTTTCTCCCCCAGATAGATTTTTTCCATTTTCCATTAACATTTCACTTAATCCATTTTCTTTTTTATTTAAAAGTTCTTCTAACCCTGCTTTCTTAGAAGCTTCCAACACCTCTTCTTCACTAAAAGGTTTAAATAAAGCAATGTTATTAAATATAGTATCTTCAAAAAGGAAAACATCTTGATATATAAAAGAAATATTTTCATTTAAACTACTTTCTTTTATATTTCTATAATCCACTCCATCTGCAGTTATTTCCCCTTCATAGTCCTCATAAACCATAGATAATAGCTTAATTAAAGTTGATTTACCAGCTCCACTTGCACCTTTTAATAAATATTTTTTACCCTTTTCTATTTTAAAAGATACATCTTTAAATATTTCTTTCTCCTCATAGTTAAAATATAAATTTTTTACGCAAATTTCAGATTGGAAAGAAAAATCTTCTTCTTTATTAAATTTAAGTTCTTTTTCTTGCTGACCAATAGTGATTTTATTGTATATCTTAGAGGCTGACTTTAACTCATTTAATAAAGGTAATACTACGGAAATATGCCATATGCAACCATTGGACATCTGTATCATAAAAGCAATCCTAGTTAGAGATACCCCATTAGAAATCAAAGTTGATGCATAAAATAATGTGCCAATAAAAATAATATATCCTAAAAAGTTAATTGATCTCTGTTGTACATCCGTAAAACTGTATAGCTAAACTTTTTTCTCTCTAGTCCAATTGTAGATTTTAAAGCTTTTGATAAAAATTTATCTTCTATATTATTAAGCTTAAGTATTTCTAATCCATTAAAAGTATTTGAAATATCCACCACGAAATTTTCATTATTTTCTGAAATTTCTTCTTGCAGTTTAACAGTTTTATTTTCAAAAGCTTTACTTATAAAAAATAATATTATAGAAACAATAGTCATAGCTATGCCAAACTTATAATCAAGTACCATTAATATAATTATTGAAACAACATATACTCCACCACAAAAGATAAAGTTTATTAACTTTAAGAAAAAAGTGTTTTCAAAGACATTTATATCATTAATTAAATTTGATATATAAGTATCCTTTGACTTTTTACTAAAGTTCTTGTAAGAGGATTTTAATATTTTATCGAATGCTTTTACCCTAACATCTAAAATAGTATCCCTCATATAAGAAATTCTCATGAATCTTGAAATAATATACAATGCTGTACCTAAAATTACTACACCAATAGAAAAAATAAGTATTTTTATAAAATATTCCATACTTGCTTTTTCCACACTTCCTATTAATAATGCCATAGAAAGGTTTATTAACAAGTGATCTATAACAGGTATAAAGCAAGCCACTAAATAAAGAATAAACCGACTCTTTCTTTTCAACAATAATTCTTTCAATTTAAAATCCCCCACTTTTTTGGTTTATTACCCCTTTTAAACTATATTTTACAATAAAATTTTTGTTATGTAAAATATTTCAAAATATCATTTTAAGTTGTTTAGGATAAACTATTACTATTCCAATAAATAATTATGGACAAGTTAGGTTATTTAAATCAAATTTCACAAAAAAAGTAACCTTTAATTTAGCAATTAATCTAAACTAAAGGTTACTTTTAATATCTTATCCCTTATTCTTATGAATTACATATTTTTAAGTATAATTTTCTATACAAGAAATTAAGAAGCCGGAATTAGTTAAAATCCTGACTTCTTAATTTTAATTATATTCTATCTACTAATGTAGATTTCATTTTCTTTGTTAACAGTCTAAATACTGGTACTCCAACTAATGTTATAACAACAAATTCTCCTAAAGCAACTTCACCTATAGTTAAGAATAAAGGTAATTTTGCTATATAATTTAACATGTACCCAATCATTAGTCCATTTATTATAGTTGGCCATAATGAAGCTATTATCAAACTTGATGTTTTATCTTTTAAATATTTTCTAGTGAAGCTTATAGCAGAAACACTTAAAAATGTTGCTAAAGTCCCTACACATAAATCTAAGATTCCATTGGGACTAGATAAGTTAGCCATAAAACATCCTAGGGTTAAGCCTACAATATAAAATGGATCTATAAAGGCAAATAATACCATTATTTCCGAAATTCTAAATTGAACCGGTCCATAACTTATTGGTGCCAATACATTAGTTAATACAGCATATATTGCTGCTATCAAAGCTGAAAATACTATTCTTTTTACACTATTGTTTCTCATTTAAATCCGCCTTTTAAAAATATATTATAAGCCTGTTAATTTAAAATAACTATTTTTTTACATACTTTAGAATGCAGTAAAACTCTCTAAAAAGCAAAAAAACCGTAGAAATTATTCTACGGCATAGCAAACTAACATGAGTAAATATTAATTGTTGTTGCAAATAACTCTACAACCCTTTCAATTAATACTCAATTAAACTACCGTAGTTTTGTTTTAAGACAGGAGGCTTACGAACTGTCTATTATTTGTTTTCTTTTATTATTATATTTCATAATATGCTTTAAATCAATATTTCAATCCTAGATTCCAATATTTATATAATGTAACCATTCAACTATTAATAATTTTTTTATAGAAAGAACATAAGGCACATGAAAGAGAATAACAACTCGAAGATGTCATATATACTGACTTGTTATTTTTTTGAATGTGCCTAACCTAAATTTGTTATTTTATTTAACAACATATAAGAAGATAAATTTAATTGTCCACTTGTACATATTATGGAAATACAATCATCAAAAACTTTTGAAATTCTATGAAATACAGCTGGATTCTCAAAAATAAAAACAGTATTATTTTTAGCCTTCATATACTCTATCTTTAAAAGATTACTCATAGATAGTTGTAAAAGTTCCTTCCAATCACTATATAATTTGATTGGAAATATGTCATTATTACTCTTATCAAAAGCTTCCAAATCTAAATAGTTGTACTATTTTATATTTCATCCTTAATAGTAATGATCCATTGTGTTACATGTAAAATGTTTTTATTATCATATTGTTTCTTCCAATTTAAAATATGTAACATCTTTAGTTGTTTTTAGTATCTTTAAATAAAATTAAATCAACTCTTTAGGATCTAAAGTCACACTTCCATCCTCTTTTACAATACATGGAATACCAAGTCCATACTGTTCCTTTATCTTACCATAACAGGGATTTGTATCCCTTATAGCTAAAAACTCTTTTAAATTTACTAATTCTTTTGTTATGTCCTTAAAAACATACTCTATTTTATTTTCTTCAAATACTTCCTTTGCACCTCTACAATCTGAACACAAGTCACTTCCATATATAGTAATTTTCATTTTATTTTCCCCTCTCTTCAATTAAAAATTATTTGTTTTTTAGCATATCTACTTCACACCTAATTAAGCCTAACCTAATAAAACACTGTTCCCTATAAGCATTATTATGCTATTTTTCTTTTCTTAGACCTAACAAGGTTTTCCTATAAGGTATTAACTGCTTCTCTTAACTGATTAAGTGCTTTTTCAAGAATAGATCGTGGACATGCTGCATTCAATCTCATAAATCCTTTTAATTCTCTATCAAAACAATTACCAGCATTCAATCCAATTTTAGCTTTCTTAATCATAAATTCATTTAAATCCTCATCTGTAAGGCCTAAATCACAACAATCAAGCCATACTAAATAAGTACACTCTGGAATATTGGCTTTAATCTTTGGAATGTATTCTTCACAATAATCATGAATGAATTTCATATTTCCCTCTAAGTACTTTATTAGCTGTTCAAGCCACTCTTCTCCTTCATTATAAGCAGCAATAGAAGCTACAAGATTAAAGCTGCTATTTCTATGGATTTCTAAGCTGTGCCATAACTTTTCAAATTTGCCCTTCTCCTCTTGGTTATTAAAGATTACAGAAGAAGCTTGTAATCCTGCTAAATTAAAAGTTTTGCTTATAGCCGTGCATGTAATGGTGTTAGCTGCAAATTCCTCTGAAATACTTGCCATAGGAATATGTTTATTTCCCCATAGCATTAAATCAGCATGAATCTCATCTGAAATCACTGTTACTCCATATTGAATACATAGTTCACCCATCTTGGTAAGCTCTTCTCTTGACCATGGGTGTCCAGTCGGATTTTGTGGATTACAAAGGATAAAAGCTTTTGGATGTCTTTTTAGTTTGTTCTCGAAATCAGTATAATCAATGTTCCATTCTCCCTCCTTTTCCACTAGATGATTTACTAAAACTTTTCGGTCTGCAGCTTCTACTATATCGTAAAATTCAGGGTATACTGGTGTTTGAATTAAAATCTCATCACCAATTTTACTTAATTGTCGTATTAAAGCAGCAAGAGATGGAACAACTCCAACACTGAAACTTAAAAGTTCTTTGTTAATCTCCCAGTTGTGTCTCTTTTTTTGCCATTTGCACAAAGAATCAAAATATTCGTTTGGTCTTGAAACATATCCAAATATACCTTGTTCTGCTCTTTCTTTCATTGCATCAATAATTGGCTCAGCTGTGCGAAAATCCATATCTGCTATCCATAAAGGAATTACATCATCTGTTCCAAACTTTTTTGTAAGCTCATCATACTTTGCACAGTTAGTTTCTTTTCTATGAATTACTTCATCAAAATTATAAAGCATTTTCTATCACCTCGTTTGCTTCTAATTTGTTATTAGGCACATGAAAGAAAATAACAAGTCCAAGATGCCATGTATATTTTGTGTCAGACAAGGAAGTGATATTAGTTCATAGCATAGGTTATGGGCTACTATCGCTGACGTAGTATGGCACAAAATAGACTAGCATTCTGACTTGTTATTTTTTTGAATGTGCCTTAGCATTATTGTTACAAAATACTTTAGCAATAATTATGCCAAGTTTATATTATCTATATTTTACATCAAATAATTTTATTTTTAGTAAAACCTCGTCTAATATTAAAAATAATAGGTTTATTTGGTTAAAACTTCACCCAAAGAAACCTATTAATTCCTTACTAATATATAATTTTATGATTTATTTTTCTCATTTAATCTTTTTTATATTTCCTATTCTTAGACACTATTTCTGTTTTATAAATCATCATACCAAGCTTTGTTATGCGACTACCACCTCTCCCCTTTGATGAATTTATTAACCCTATTTTGGCAAGTTTCACTAGCATATTTCGTATTTCTTGTTCTGTTAAAAATAAACCTTCCTCATCAGCATACTCTGAAAGTCTCTTTCTACCTATTGGTTTTCTTTCTTCATAAGCCACAGCTAATTTATCCAAAACAAAATCAAACTCATTTTCATGGGCATCTATAATTTCTTTATATTGCTCTAATACTTCATTATAAATCTCATTGTGTGCCCCAAAATCTTCCTTGTTCTTTTCTTCTTTTTTTAATCCCATAGGAAGTTCTTCAATAGTAATTAAAGGTTGATCCATGTATGTAAAATATTCAACATAATTATGAAGTTCTCTTACATTTCCATCCCATTTATGAGACAAGAGAATATCTTTTACATCTTGGCTGAGCTGAAAATTCCCTGCTACCTTTCTTTTCATATCTTCCAAAAGTAGCATAATGTCCTCTTTTCTATGTCTTAAAGGTGGAAGTTCTATAGGTAGAGTATTTAACCTATAATACAAATCCTTTCTGAATCTTCCTTCCTCTACTAATTTCTCTAACCTTTCATTGGTAGCAGCAATAATTCTAACATCAATTTGTATAATGGAATGTCCCCCTATCCTTGTAACTTCTCTTTCTTGAATTACCCGTAAAAGTTTCACCTGCAGAGCAGGGCTCATTCCTTCAATCTCATCCAAAAAAATTGTACCTTTATGGGCAAACTCAAATAGACCTGTTTTTCCACCTTTTTTTGCTCCTGTAAAAGCACCTTCCTCATATCCAAACAATTCACTTTCCAAAAGATTGTCAGCCATAGCCCCACAATTAATAGCAATGAAGGGATAATCCTTTCTACTTGAAGCATTATGAATAGCTTGAGAAAACAATTCTTTTCCAGTTCCAGTTTCCCCTGTAATTAAAATAGTAGCCTTTGTTTTTGCCATATTCTTTGCAATACTACACACCTTTTGAATAGCATGACTTTTACCTATAATATCTTCAAATGTATATTTAGCCTTATAACCTTTATTACACAACTGAATTCTTAAATTATTTTGCTTATATTCTTCTTCTGAAAAACTAGTAAGACTAATAAAAGCTCCAATAAACTTTTTATTTCGAATAACTGGGTAAATGGTCATATTAATGTAAACTTTATTTATTCTTATAAGTTTAGGTCCTATTGTTCTTATGTTTTTCTTACATTCCTCAAAAGGAATTTGGGGTAACACCTCTAGAACTAACTGCCCAATTAAATCTCCATTTTTCATTCCAACTATGTTTTCTGCTTTCTGGTTATACGAAAAAATATGTCCTTCACTATCAATTCCTATAATTCCTTCATCTAAAATACTCAATAGTATCTCAAATTGACTTTCCATACTTAATGAACGATCATACAATCGATGAATACTATAGTTGTTAACTGCTATAGAAGCAAAATATTCTTGAAAAATCTTTTTGTCTAACAAATGATCAAATTTTAACTTTAGTGCTATTTCTACAATTGTAGATGAATCCATAACTCTCTGCCCAATATCCATAACTTTTTTTACGTTTTTAGGAACATATCTACTTTCACTAGGAGTAATAGCAAAATCAATGTCTTTTATTTCTCTCATCCCAGGATAAAAAGGATAAAATTCAATCTGATTAATTCCAAGACTACTTAGAGAAGCTATAACTTCCCTTGTCATTTTATAACTTAAATTCACCATCATAGCTTTAGTTCCTTTTGAAATAATAGCAAGTCGCTCAATAGTTTCCTTTGTAAAAGTCATATTGATTTTCACCATTTCCCCATCCTTAGGAATATATCGTTTATATTCTTCACTGCTTTCAAAAGCATCTGTAGACACTAAATAAAGATCTGCCTTCTGGATATTTTGCGTTGTATTTTCCCTTACGCTATATTCATTAGTTATGATACAATCACCAAATAGTTTTTTTAATTGTTCTGCATAAAATAACCCTGCCATTGCATCTAATGTAACAACTGCAATGCTTTTTTGCATTCTGATACCACCCCTCTTTAGTGTATTATTATATATTTAATTATTTACTCAATTTTCTAATATATAAAAATTTTTTCCAAATCTTGTTTTTTAATCATATGTACCTTATAAAGTGTACACAACTTCTTATACTTAAGCTTAGTTATTGTTTCAATGCAAGTCTCCCATTAACTTTACTTTCTTTAATCTTAGTTTGAAGCTCTTCTTTGTATTTTATAAATTCATGTTCATTTGGAAAATAAATCATTGCTTCATCAAAAACATCCTCACCTGATACCCCTTCAACTGTGTATGTGGCATTATTTTATACCCACCGTTTCTTAATGCTATCATAGCATACCATTCCATGCCCATGTTTTTCCCCTTCCTCAACATTTTATTGAATACCATATAATAAATTATACATTAATTATATGAAGCTTTATCACAATTTTACAAATATTTAGTACTTTTCACTTTCATCCTTTGAAATAAATATAAAACAGGAACTTATTAATTTACACTAAAACGAAACATAAAAAGAACCCACCTGAATAAAGCTTGGTTCTGTACTAAATACTATTGACATTTTTTATGTTTATGGTATTATATTGAATTATTAATACAATTACTTTTTTTAATAATAAATAAAACTAACTTCGTATAACTCCAATTATATGGTTTGGGGGTATCTACCAGGAACCAATAATTCCTGATTACGAAGAGAATACATTTATGTGTATTTTCTTCATAATCAGGATTTTTTTATAAAAAAATATTAAATAATTAGGAAAATGAGGTAAATTATGATAGATTCAATAAAAGATAGGATAGAAATAGCATCAGGTAGGAAAAAAGCAGACCTACTTCTTAAAAATTGTAAAATAGTTAATGTGTTTTCTCATGAAATTATTCATGGAGACATAGCTATAGCTGCTGGTAAAATAATAGGTATAGGTGCATATGAAGGAGAAAAACAGTTAGATTTACAAGGCAAATATGTATGTCCTGGACTTATTGATGGTCATATACATATAGAATCTGGAATGGTTTCTCCTGTTGAATTTGCAAGAGCTATTGTGCCTCGCGGAACCACAACTATAATTGCGGATCCTCATGAAATAGCTAATGTATGCGGATTAGAGGGCATAAAATATATACTAAACGAAACTAAATATCTTCCGCTAAATACATTTATTATGCTTCCCTCCTGCGTTCCTGCAACTTCCTTTGAAGATTCAGGAGCTATACTTGAAGTTGAAGAATTAAAAACTTTTATAGAAAACCCTAGAGTTTTAGGGTTAGGAGAATTAATGGATTATCCTGCTGTTATAAATGCTAGAGACAGTGTACTTAAAAAAATAGATCTTATAAAATCTCACAATAAAATAATAGATGGACACGGGCCTAGAATCTCAGGTAAAGAATTAAATGCTTATGTAATTCCAGGTATAAAAACAGAACATGAATGTTCTACTGTAGATGAAATGCTTGAAAGAATTAGAGCAGGTATGTACATAGCCATGCGACAAGGCTCTGCAGCTAAAGACTTAGAAGTTCTTGTAAAAGGCATTACACCTGAAAACATGAAAAGATGCATATTATGTACCGATGACAGACATCCAGAAGATATATTAACGGAAGGTCATATAGATAATAGTATAAGAATAGCTATAAAAAATGGAATAGATCCTATATCTGCTATAAAAATGGCAACATTAAATGCAGCAGAATGCTATGGATTAAAAAATTTAGGCGCTATTGCACCTGGATATGATGCTGATTTAATAGTGCTAGATGATTTAGAAGAGTTTAATATAATACAAGTTTTCAAAGATGGTAAATTAGTAGCTTCAAATAAAAAACCTTTATTTGATACAAACTCTACATGTCCTGTTGATGTTACTGATACTGTAAATATAAAATGTCTGAACAAGTATGATTTAAATATTAAACTTAAATCTAATATAGCAAATATAATCAGCCTACTACCTAATAGTTTAATAACAAAAAAAGTTCAGCGTGAAGTTCCAATAGACAAAAATGGTTTATTTAAATATGATAAAAACTTGGATATACTTAAAATAGCAGTAATCGAAAGGCACAATGCTACTGGAAACATAGGTCTTGGATTAGTTGAAAACTTTGGATTAAAAAACGGAGCAATAGCTTCAACAGTGGCACATGACTCCCATAATCTTGTTGTTATAGGCGATAATGATGAAGATATGCTTACTGCAATTAAAGAACTCAGAAAAGTAAATGGCGGAATTACTATATGTTCTAATGGGAAAATTATAGAAACATTAGAACTTCCTATAGCTGGTCTTATGTCTAATTTAACTATGGAAGAGGTAAGCCATATTTTATGCAAAATGCTAAAAGTGTGCTATGAAGAACTAAATGTAAATAGATTTATACAGCCATTTATGACTCTTGCATTTTTATCACTTCCGGTGATTCCAGAAATTAAAATAACAGATAAAGGATTATTTGATGTTACTAATTTTCAGTTTATAGATATTGATGCATCATTTTAGAAATCTTCTTTATCTCCACCCAGAATCTTATAAAGAGCATCAATATTCAGCATTAAATTGTTTTAATATTTTAACTTAAAGGAGGAGCTATAATGCTCCTCTTAATTTTAGTGTTTATTTAATTTATCTAACATTCATATATTAGAACCAAAATTATCTAATGAAGATTTGTTCTATTACATGAAACAAAGTGTCCCTTTTTAATTTCTCTTAATACCGGAACTTCATTTTTACAGTTGTCACTAGTATATGGACATCTTGTATTAAATTTACATCCTTCTATATCCTTATGTAAATCTGGTATTTCATCTTTTAATTTTATTCTAACTTTTTTCTCTCTAGGATGAGTTCTAGGTATGGAAGAAATTAGACATTTGGTATAAGGATGTTTTGGATTTGAAAATAACTCCTCAGCACTAGCTTCTTCTACAATGTTACCGAGGTACATAACTCCTACTCTATCACAAAAATACCTTACTAAGCTTAAATTATGGGATATAAAAAGATATGTTAAATCCATTTCTTTTTTTAGCTTATCCATAAGCATAAGAATTTGTGCTTGTATAGAAACATCTAATGCGGATGTAGGCTCATCACATACTAAAAATTTAGGCTTTAATGCTAAAGCTCTAGCTATTCCTATCCTCTGTCTTTCCCCTCCACTAAATTCATGTGGATACTTATCAATACATTCACCTCTAAGCCTATAAATTTCTAGTATGTTCTTAATTTCATCTCTAGAATTTTTTCTATCTATAAGATTATGTTTTAACATACCTTGTTTAATTATATTACCTAAGGTCATATGAGGATCTAAAGATGAGTATGGGTCTTGAAAAATCATCTGCATTTCTTTTCTTGCATTTTTCATATCTTTTTTATTTATACTATATTTCTTTTCAACATCATAAATAACTTTTCCATCAAACCTTAAAGAACCTCCAATTTTAGGTATCAAATTTAATATAGCTCTACCCGTTGTAGACTTTCCACAACCTGATTCCCCAACTAATCCATATACTTCACCTTTATTAATATTAAAAGATAATCCATCTACTGCCTTAACTACTCTGCTATTTTTTCTAAACAATCTATTATCATCATTAAAATAACATTTTAAATTATTAACTTCTAATAATGAATCCTTATTAAGATTTATATTTTCCATTAAATCTTACCTTCCTCTTTCCAATCATATCTAAAGCACCTAACATCATGTCCTTCACTTATAGCTTTTAATTTAGGCTTGTTAATTTTACATATATCCTTCACATAATCACATCTATCACTAAATAGGCATCCTTCTGATATCTCTGAAAGTTTAGGCACTTTACCATTAATACATTTAAGTGGTTCACCTTTTTTAAAATTTTCTGGTCTAGAATTGATTAATCCTATAGTGTATGGATGTTTAGGATTATCAAAGATATCTTCTATAGGAGCTTTTTCAACAACACTTCCTGCGTACATCACCATAACTTCATCTGCTACTTCACAAATAACCCCTAAATCATGAGTTATAAACATTACAGACATTTCAAACTTATCCTTAATATCATTAATTAACTCTAATACTTGAGATTGTACTGTTACATCAAGTGCTGTTGTTGGTTCGTCTGCTATTAAAAGTTTAGGTGTACATGCTAAAGCCATAGCTATCATAACCCTTTGACACATACCTCCGCTTAACTGATGAGGATAAACATTTAAAATCTCCTCTTCTCTTTTTATTCCAACCAATCTTAACATCTCTAAAACTCTTTTTTTATTCTCAGCTCCAATTATGTTTTTATGTACTTTTAATATTTCTCCTATTTGATCTCCTATTTTAAGTACTGGATTTAAAGAAATCATAGGTTCCTGAAATATCATTGAAATTTCATTACCTCTAACCTTGTTTATCTCTAAACCATTTAAATCCAATAAATTTTTCCCTTCAAATAAAACTTGTCCATTTTCTATCAACCCATTTTTTGCCCCAACAAGTCCCATTATAGACATGGCTGTTATGCTTTTTCCACATCCCGACTCTCCAACAATGCCTAATACTTTTCCTCTTTTTAAATCAAAGCTAACTTTATCTACAGCTTTAACTTTACCTTCATCCACCTTAAAACTAGTGGTTAAGTTTTTCACCTCTAATATATTATCATCCATATAATGTACTACTCCTTTGACTTAGGATTTATAACATCCCTTAATCCATCTCCTATAAAATTAATAGAAAGTATGGTTAAAAATACCATCACGCCTGCTGGTGCCCATTCCCACCAATACATCATAAGAGATTTCATATTTCTAGCAGTTGAAAGCATATTTCCCCAGCTTGGAATAGGTTGTTTTACTCCCATTCCTAAATAGCTTAGCCCCGCTTCTGCCAAAATAGCTCCTGCAATTCCTAACGTAGCATATACAATTATAGGAGATATTATATTAGGAATAATATGTTTCAATATTATATCCATGGAATCCATTCCAATACATCTTCCCGCTTCTATAAATTGTCTTTCTTTTAAGGCAAGTACCTGACCTCTAACAATTCTAGCAATAGTTGTCCAACCAAGACAGCCTATTATAATAACTGAATTCCATACACTAGGTCCTATTAAAGATGCTAATATTATAGCTATTATGAAAAAAGGTAGACACATAAAAATATCTACAAGAACCATTATCACAATATCTATAATTCCACCAAAATATCCTGCAACAGCCCCTAGAATTACTCCTATAGTTAATGATATAAATGTTGCTCCTATTCCAACAGCTAAAGACACCCTTCCCCCATAAATTAATCTTATTAAAATATCTCTTCCTAAATCATCTGTGCCTAATAGATGTTCTAAACTTGGCGGTGTATTTGATATGGCTGTATTTATATAATCTCTATCGTGAGTAACTACTAATACTCCAAATAAGGAAATTAGAATAATAAGAATTAAAAAAACACACCCAAACAAAGCCCTCTTGTTTTTTAATAACAACTTAAACTTTTTATTTTTTATATTCATAAATTTCACCATTTTCTTTAATTAACATTGATTTTACTTGAACCTTATCCTTGGATCTACAATACAGTAAACAAAATCTGAAAATAAATTTGCCAGTAATATACTAGCTGAAAATATCATTGCACATCCCATAACTAATGGATAATCTCTATTAGATATGGATTGATAAAATAAAGTTCCCATGCCTGGCCATACAAATATAGTTTCAATTAATATGGTTCCAGCAAATATATATCCAAGTGACATGCTTAATAAAGTAACTATTGGTATTAAAGCATTTCTAAAAGCATGTTTATATACAACTATTTTTTCACTTAATCCCTTAGCCCTAGCAGTTCTAATATAATTTTCACTGAAAACATCTATCATAGATGATCTTGTATATCTCATAAGAGATGCTACCTCTATCACAGTCATTGATATAACAGGCAAAATCATATGCTTAACTATATCGAAGAACTTATAAATTCCTACTGAATCATCATTAATAGTTGATATTCCCGATATAGGAAACCATCTTAAATCAACGGCAAAAATTTTTATTGTAACAAGAGCTATGAAAAACCCTGGTATAGAGATGCCTATAAAAGCAAATATGGTAAGTAGTTTATCTTTAATTGAATATGAATTTGCTGCTGAAGTTATTCCTAAAGGAATAGCTATTAACGTGGTTAAAATTAACGTAATAATTGATAGTAAAAATGTATTTAATATTCTTCTTTTTATTATGTCTGAAACTGGTTCATTATATCTTATAGAAGTACCCATATCACCTTGTAATATTTTTCCTATCCACTTACTATATTTTATATAAATTGGATCATAATGTCCCATGGCTTTTAATGCCTTCTCCTTATCGGAAGCCGAAATAGTAATCTGTCCCTCAACGATATTACTGTATGGATCTCCAGGTGCACTATTTATAAGTGCAAATATAATTATGGATAACCCTATAAATACTGGAATCATTGTTAAAATTCTTTTCAAGAAATATCTACTCATATTTCACAACCTCTAAATCTTAAATTACTTCATTTTAAAAATAAAAGTTGAAAATTGAGAGTGGAAAGTTGAAAGTTATGGTTGAAAATCACAGATTTTCTTTAATAATATCTTTTTATTTTAGAAATCTTACTAAAAAGACTTCATCCCTCGCTTTCAGCTATCAACTTTCAATTTTCAACTATAAAATGTTCTTACTATTTAATGTGTTTTTAAGTCATAAATAGATTTTTATTTTTATTCATATAAAGTTAATTAAATATTATTCTGCTTTTTATTCTTCTATATACCAATCTTTTGCGTATTGTCTGTATATTGGTTGTGCATTTTTGAAATTTTTAATTTTATTATTTACAGCTACTGAGCTGTTCCAATGGTAGCTATATACAACTGGTAACTCTTCATTTAGTTTTAAAGCAATCTTATTAAATATAGGTTTTCTTTCTTCTTTTGTCATAAGCTTAGAACCTTCAATCAAAAGTTCATCAACTTCTTTATTATTAAATCCTGTATAATTGTATCCATTTGGAGGTGTTAAAGTTGAAAGATAACTTGCTGATAAATCTCCATCATAAAAATTACCTATACCCATTGAATACGTGTCAAAGTTTCCTGTTTTAACATCATTACTCATAGCCGTAAACTCCATAGGTTTAAGTTCAACTTCTATACCAATATCTTTAAAGTTTTGTTGTAATATTAATGCATATTTATTTTTATTTTCGTCTCCTGAAGAATATTTATAAGTAAATTTAAATGGATTTCCTTTATAGTACATTTTGTTTTCTGATTCTTTATATTCAAATCCACTTTCTTTTAAAAGCTCTATAGCCTTACTTGTATTAAATTTATATTCATTTAGTCCATCTGGATGTGCCCAGAAATTTGATGGATATGGATTACTTGAAACTTTACCATGTCCATTTAAAACATCCTTTACAATAGTTTCACGATCTAAAGCATAAGCAAAAGCTTGTCTTACTCTTTTATCGCTGAATTCAGGTTTTCTTAAATTTATCCCAATATAATGATATGCATTATTAGTTATCTCTTCTATATTAAACCCTTGATTTTTATAATCTTCTTCCTCTTCTTTTGTTACATCTTCTACTCCCATTATGTCTATTTCTTTATTAGCAAACTCTGCTTCTACTGTTTCTTGACTAACTAATTTAAATATGTATTTGTCTATATTAGGTCTTCCATTCCAATAATCATCATTTGCAGCAAGCTCAACCCCTTGATCTGGAGTGAATTTTTCTAATTTAAAAGCACCTGTTCCTACTGGATTCCTTATTAAATCCGTATCTTTTTGTGCAGTTTCTATATCTTCTTTGTCCCAAACATGTTTTGGAACTATTTTCATCATATACCCAAAATTAATTAACGCTGATCCATATACATCATTAGTAGTTATCTCTATTGTATTATCATCTACCTTTTTGACACCTTCAATATTATTTGTTTTACCATTTTTAAAGTCATCGTAACCCTTTATATTTTTAACAAACATTGTATTTGGTCCATTATATTTAGCATTGGAGCAAAAATCAAAAGTAAATTTTACATCATCTGCAGTAAAAGCTTCTCCATCATGCCATTTTACTCCATTCCTTAGTTTAAATGTTACAGTTTTTTTGTCTTCTGAAAATTCATAGGATTCAGCAAGACTTGGTTTTACATCCATATTTTCATCTAATGTTACTAACCCCTCATAAAGTATTGAATTAACATTAGCATCATTATTAAAAGTAAAAAGTGCTGGCATAAACACCCCTTCTGGTGCCATTGAAATAGCTTCTCTAACTACTCCACCTTTTTTCCCTTGTTTTTGTTTTTCGCCACCTGTTTTACCACAACCCGCAAAAACAATAGAGGTTATAGTTAAAACAGCTAAAATCTTACATAATTTTTTTCTCACGTTACATCCCCCTCAAACTCATCATAATATTCCCAAAAATTTTGCTTTAAATTCCTGTTTTATTATAACACTTTATGGTTTATTCACTACATATTTTAGAAAATTTGTTATATTTTATTTTTATATAGCAAAAGCATTTTCTATAGTTTTTTCTTATTACGACTACTGTCTTCTTAGATAAAGCACATTCATCAAAGGCATACTTTTATAATAAAAGTATGCCTTTCCAGTTAAATCTTAAATTTTTGAACTATTTCATTTAATTTTTGTGCAAGTTCTGCTTGACTTTGTGCAGTTAATGCCACTTGTTCTATAGCCTTCGTAGTTTCACCCATACTCTCTTTTATTGAAACTGCTTCTTCACTGGATTTTTGTGATGTCTGTGCCATATTTTGAACCGAATCACTTACTTCTCCAACTGTAGCCGTAATTTCTTCTGACATAGCTGCTACTTCTTCAGACATTTTGCTTACAAAATCTGAATCATTATAATACTTATTTCCTGTTTCTCCGTAAGCATTAAATTGTTCATTAACCTGTGTATCTATAAATTCTAACATATCACTGCCTGTATCAATGCTACTTTTAAAAGCCTGTTGAACTTTATCAATGGTATCTTGAATATTTATTACTGCTTCTGATGATTGCTCTGCGAGTTTTCTTACCTCTTCTGCTACCACTGCAAAACCTCTTCCTTGCTCTCCAGCTCTTGCTGCCTCTATAGCTGCATTTAATGCAAGTAAATTTGTTTGCTCTGCTATACTTCCTATAGTGTCAGCCATAACTTTTATACTATCCACTACTTTTCCATCCTCAATAGCTTTTTCCATGTTTTTTTGTTTTTCAGCATATATTTTTCTTGTTTCTTCTATAGCCTTTTCACTATTATTTTTAACTGCTGTAGCTCTTTCTTTGGATTGATTTGCATTATTGCTTCCTTCCATAGCCTTTGAGGATAATATATTTATACTTGAATCTATTTCTTCAACAGAAGCACTTATTTCTTCTGATGCAGAGCTAGATTCCTGCATTCCTCCTGCAATTGTATTTACAGCCTCATTAATATTTTCTGCTTTTGATGATAGTTCCTCTGCTGTAGCCGAAAGTTCTTCTGAAGAAGCACTTATATCCTGTGAATTTTCCATAATCACTTTTACTAAACTACTTATATTTTCTTGTGCCATATTTAAAGCTATACTTGTTTGCCCAAACTCGTCTTCTCTTCCAATAGTAATTGGAGTGGAAAAATCATATTTAGCCAATCTCTCTGCAAAATTTTTAATTTTATAAATAGGTTTAATAAAATGGTTAGCTAGCATTATTACAATAATTAAAACAATTATTAACAATACACAACCCACAACTACATTCTTATATATTAGATTAGTTATCATAGAAAAAGCATCTGATTCTTTTTGAACCGTTATAACAGCCCAATTATCCGAACTTCCTGGAAGTTTTATAGTATCATAAGCACTAATTACTTTATTTCCATTTATATCAACATAGTTATTAATCCCTTTTTCTCCCTTTAATGCCTCACTTGTTATTTCTTTTAGTTTTTCTGGAATGTTAATGTTTTCATTTTCTACTTTAGGAACACTATTTTCATCCTTTATTACATTACCAGAAAAATCTTTAACTTTAACAGTTTTAGTCATAGTTTTATAATTATATATCTCCATAACTTGTTCTTTATCTGGATGAGCTATTACCGTTCCTTCACCATCTAAAACATAGGCATAAGTTTCTTTATTACTGTACTCTTCTACTATGTTTTGTAATTCTGAAAGTTTTAAATCAGCGTCCATTACTCCTACGAACTCATTATTTTTATTTACAATAGGATAAATAATTGAATTTACAGCATAACTATCATCATTAACAGTTAAATAAGATTTTGAAATGAAAGGCTTTTTGTCTTCTATGGATTTTTTAAACCACCATCTATCAGCTCTATTAGTCAATTCCCCTTGAGTTCTAGATGTTTGATCTCCTTTAATATCCTGAATGCAAAATGCATCAAAGTATGGATTTCTCTCTATGGTATCCTTAATTGCTTCAGTTTGGTTTTCTGGTATAAAATCACTTACTGATCTGCCATTTACTAGTTGTTCTGTTAAAGCATATCCTGATTCCATATAATCTTTAACACTGTTTCCAATGGTTTTTGCTAAAACCTTATTATTTTCGTAAACTTCTTGCTTTAATTGGTTTGACATATAGTAACTAGAAATTAAATTTGATATTAAAAATGATATTCCTACTATTGATATAGCACTTAGTAGTAGTTGCTTTTTTATAGATTTCATTGTTCCCCTCCACAATTTCATATTAAAATGTCCTTAATTTTTGTCTCATATACTTTATAATTTTTTTATTATATAGTTTTTATTTTTAAGCCCCTCTATTAAATTATCGTAATCGTATACTTTATTCTTTATGAAATTGCTATTTTTTTCACATGCATCGACTCTCATATTGCATATTTTTCTATTTTAGTAACACCTATCCACAGTGTGTTTCAACTTGTTATTGTCTCTTTTACACTATAATATATACCGTTTTACAAATAATTTTAAATAAGACTTTATTCACACTACGTCACGCTTTAAGTCTTATAATTCTTAAATTTAAAAATAATCTTTAAACCTAGGTTTTATCATCATTTAGTATATTTAAATTCCACAATATCCCACACACAAAAGAAAACAGCCAGTGAAGGTGACTATTCATCACTTTAGCTGGCTATTTAAAATTCTTTATTCAATTATAACTTTAACCTAAGTCTCATCAAGCAATGTTATAATAATCCTTGGCCCTTATAAAATAGTCATTTTCTCTATATTATGTATTACCATTTTACAATTTTCATATTTCCATTATCCTAAACTTAACTTCTAAAGTTTTATAAATTTCCTAATAACTTTTGGATTTCTTCTTCTTTTAACATTCGATACTGGCCTTTTTCTAATGACTCGTCTAACATTAAACTCCCAATGGATACCCTCTTTAAATATACCACATAACATCCTACTGCCTTTAACATACGCTTAACTTGGTGCTTGCGTCCCTCTGAAATTGTAAGATATCCGGAGACAACCAGCTGATTGTAACAGTTTGACTCCATATTGTAGAACTTTCTAATATCCATTTCTTCTTCAAATTCTTTATATGATCCATGTTTTGCTATTTCTATCTTTGCAGGTTTCGTTAGTACACCATCTTCTCCAATGGAAATTCCACTTTCTAGTCTTTTAATACCTTCTTCATTTAGTGAACCTAATGCTACAAAAAAATATTTCTTTTCAACATGTTTTCCAGGACACATTAAATGATGCTCAAATTCCCCATCATTAGTAAGCAACAATAATCCTTCTGTATCCTTGTCTAATCTTCCAACATGAAATATTCCATTCATATTGTCCTCATGAAAAAAATCAAGGACTGTTTTATTAACTTCATCCTTTGTTGCAGTAATGCATCCCGCAGGCTTATGGAACATATAATACACTTTTCCCCTATAATCAACTACTTTATCAAGATACTCAATAAAATCTATATTTTCATTAATTTCTATTGCTGGTTCTGTTATCACTTGCCCATTGACTTTTACAGCACCTTCTTTAATGTAAGTGCGAACATTTTTCCTCGTTCCAATGGATGACTCTGCTAAAAATTTATCTAATCTCATATTTTCCCTCTTCTAATAATTTGTAAAATAATTTTAGGCCACTCCCGCTAAATAAAATATTAACTTTCCTCACTACTTTAATTATTGTTCCTATTAAGGATCGATTTTATCTTTAATATATTAAACTCATGCTCATATGAATTTGCATATATTAATATACAATACTTTTACTTATACGTAAAGATGTCCATTTTGGGTTTAACCACTAGCTCCCTTAGAAGTGTTACACTTAAGCTAGTTTTTACGGTTATGTGTTCAAGAACATAACCGTAAAAATTTGTTATCCTGAATAACTAAAAACCCTATAATATGTTTTAATTATAAAAGTTTATTAACTCTAGCCACAATATACTCTACATTGCTTTTTTTAAGTATTGTATAGTGATTCCCATTCATTTCATTTACAATAAGTTTGTTGTCAAAATATTTATTCCATTTATTTAAGTTAAGCTGTGATTCTTCTTTTGCTTTGAATAGAATAGCTTGCTTTTTAACCTTATTTTTAGGCTTATATGATTTTAATGCACTAGTTAGTCTTCTAATTACGTTAATACTACTTACTAATTCATCTAAATCAAGCTCTTCTATACTTGGTATTATATTTGTGAACTCTTCAGGCAATCTTAATTTAATTTCATCTAACTCCTGTTTAGATAGATTTGCTCTCACAACATCCCATTTTTCATCTATAGCAGACCTTTTAGCTATTTTTTCTTTAATATTATCATTATTAATATAACTAATTAAATTCATCTTTTCAGTATCTAAAGAAACATCTTCTTTTAAGACTTTAGTATAGCTTATCAGCTTAGGATTGATGTAGGAATCTATTAATAAAAGATTCTTGATTTGGTCATTATTATTTTCTAATTGTCTAGCCATTTCAAAAGCTATTACCCCACCTAAACTCCATCCTGCAAGATTATAAGAACCGCTTGGTTGAATATTTTTTATTATATTTATATATTTTTCTGCAAGTTCTTCAATTGTGAAGTTGTTAGGATTATAAATAACTTTTTTATCAACTTTGATTGCCCAACATTTAATGTTACTTTTTAAATTTGAAGATAATTCTATATATCCTCCTATATCTCCACTTCCATCATGAATAATAAATAAATTTTCTTCTTTTTCATTAGAGTTTTCATCTGATTTCTTAAGTAGTATAACATCATCATGACTTATATTATTACTATGTTTTTTACTTTCGCCTATAAAATGTGATAATTCTTTTATAGTTTGTTTATAGAACACATCTTTTATAGATATCTCAGCATTAAACTTCTTATTTATTCTTGATATAAGTTTTGTTGCTTTTAAAGAATGTCCTCCAATTTCAAAGAAGTTATCATTTATACCAACTTTTTTAATGTTCAGAATTTCTTTCCACATTTCTACTAAAGCTTCTTCCACTTGATTTCTTGGTGCTTCATAGCTAATTGATAATTCATCTAAATTGGGCTTAGGCAGTGCTCTTCTATCAATCTTTCCATTAGGTGTTATTGGCATTTTTTCTAATTGTACAAAATAAGATGGAACCATATACGATGGCAAATTTTCCTTAAGGTAACTCTTTAGATTTAAAATATCGATTTCTTTTTCACTTACCACATAAGCACATATATACTTTTCCTTCTCCTTATTTTCAATAACTAAAACATTAGCCTCCTTAACATCTTCATGGTATGATAATATATTTTCTATCTCTCCAATCTCTATTCTAAATCCTCTTATCTTTACTTGGTTATCTATTCTATCTATGAAGTCTATATTACCATCTGGTAACCATCTTGCAAAATCTCCTGTTCTATATATTCTCTTACCTTTATCATAAAAACTTTCTATAAATCTTTCTACATCTAACTCTGGTCTATTTAGGTATCCCTTAGCTAATCTACTTCCACCTATAAATACTTCTCCTGGTACTCCGATTGGTTGTATTTTATTTGATGAATTTAAAATATATACCTTAGTATTTGATATAGGTTTTCCTATAGATATTTTTTTATCACTTTGAACAT
>NZ_FOKI01000006.1 GCF_900111985.1 Clostridium frigidicarnis | reverse complement strand
CTTGTTTCGGTTTTAGTTATAGGGTTAGGGGGAATATTAGTTACTCAAAGTTTTTTAAATAGAGATAAGAATAAAGAAAATGTAACGGTACAAGCCTCAAAGGAAGAAGATGAGAAATTAAAAGAAGAGCAAAAAATAGAAGCAGAAAAGGAATTACTTAAAAATTCTAATATGAATAAAGATGGATTACAATATGCTGTAGATGTTCATGATGTAAGAAAAATGCTTGATGGACAAGCAGAAAAAGATGGTAAGAAAATGGTTTTCTTGACATTTGATGATGGTCCTTCAACAACAGTAACTCCTAAGATTTTAGATACTTTGAAGCAATATAATGTAAAGGCTACTTTCTTTTTAGTTGGTAATGCAGTTGATAATGAAAAACATAAAGATTTAGTAAATAGGATATATGATGAGGGACATGCTATAGGAAATCATAGCTATACACATGATTATAAGAAAATATATCCAGGAAACAGTGTTAATATAGAATCTTTTTTTCAAGAAATTAACCAAACTAATGCTAGTATAAAGAAGATATTAGGTGATGACTTTAACACTAGAGTAATAAGAATGCCTGGTGGGTATATGTCAAGAAAACATTACAAAGATCCAAGTTTACCAGCTCTTGATGCAAAGCTTTCTGAATTAGATATGGATAGTATAGATTGGAATGCATTAAGTGGGGATGCTGAAGGAAAGAAAAGAACTCCACAAGAACTTGTAGAAAGAGTTAAAAAAACTGTAACAGGACAAGAAAAGGCAGTAATACTTATGCATGACACTTATGGAAAAGGAACTACAGCAGAAGCTTTACCTCAAGTTATAGAATGGTTACAAAGTGAAGGATATGAATTTAAAACAATAAAGTAAAAATAATCTTATTGAAAATATAAATAATAAGTGTTAAGTTTAATCATTATAATATAGTGATATAGATTTAACACTATTTATTTATTAATATAGACTTAAGGAGGATACACATGGATAAGGTTCTTTTAGTAGAAGATGAAGGTAGTATAAGAGGGTTTTTAAAAATAAATTTTCAAAGACAAGGATTTGAGGTTGTAGAAGCTGACAATGGAGAAGATGGTTTAAGATTAGCATATTTGGAAAAACCTAAATTTGCAATATTAGATGTAATGCTACCTGGAATAGATGGTTTTCAAGTTTGTCAGGAATTAAGAAAGTCATTTACTAATATGGGAATAATTATGCTTACAGCTAAAGGACAAGATATGGACAAAATAATGGGTCTTGAGTTCGGAGCAGATGACTATTTAGTAAAGCCATTTAACCCATCAGAATTAATACTTAGAGTGAAAGCAATATCAAGAAGAATGGAAGAGACAGAACCTATAAATAAGGATTTGATACAATCAGGACCATTTAAATTAGATCTTTATTCCCAAAAGCTTTTCAAAAATTCTGATCAAATAGATGTAACACCTAAAGAATATATGCTTTTTAGAATGTTTATTGAAAATCCAGGAAAAGCTTTTAGTAGAGATGAACTTTTGAATTTAATATGGGGATATGATTTTGTGGGAGATCCTAAAATCGTAGATGTAAATATTAGAAGATTAAGAGCTAAAATAGAAGACAACTCTTCAAGCCCTAAATATATAGAAACTGTTTGGGGAACGGGATATAGATGGAGAGTCGAATAATGGTAAAACGGAAATTTGCTAAAGGTATAAAGAGAAATGTTGTTAAAAATTTCTTGTTAATAGTTTTGGTGAGTATAGCACTTTTAGAGGTATTACTTATAAATTTTATAAGACAGTATCATTATAAAAATGTAGAAGACTTATTAACAAATCAAATAATGATATCATCCGAATTATATAGTAGATATTTTTCAAATGAGTCTTTAGAAGATAATATATTAGGAGATATAGATGTATTTTGGAAGGAGACAAATGCAGAAGTACAGATATGGGATAGTAATGGAAGACTTATGATGGATTCTATTGCCAGTAATTATTCTAATGAACTAAGTGAAGATGTTAAGAAGGCACTACTTGGAAATAAAGGGGTATGGAGAGGCTCTATACCTAATGAAAATAAGGATAAAAATAGCGAGGGTATTTTAAACTATAAGTTTTCAAAGGTAATGGCTGTATCTTATCCTTTAAAATCTAAAAATCAGATAGTGGGAGTAATAAGATTCATAACGTCTTTAGAAGAAGTAAATAAATCTATCTATAGTATATCAATGGTTTTTTTAGTCATAGGTTTATTTGTAATGATAGCAGCAAGTATTGTAAGTGTATTTTTAGCTAATAGTATAATAAATCCTATAAAAGAAGTAACTTTAATAGCAGAGAAGATGGCAAAAGGAGACTTTAAAGCTAAAAGTATAAAACAACATGATGATGAAATAGGAAAGCTTTCAGATACATTAAATTATATGGCAAGCGAATTACTAAAAAAGGAACAATTAAAAAATGATTTTATATCAAATGTATCGCATGAGCTTAGAACACCATTAACATCAATAAAAGGATGGGCCATAACACTTCAATATGATGAGATTGATAAAAGCATGGTGCATGATGGACTTAATATAATAGAAAAAGAATGTGATAGACTAAGTGAAATGGTTGAAGAACTTTTAGATTTTTCTAAATTTGTATCAGGGAAAATAGTACTTAATAAAAAATTAGTAAATGTAAAAGAATTTATGTATTATATCAAAAGTTATATGAACCCAAGGTCTGAGAGAGAGGAAATTAGTCTTAATTTAAAATTGGAAGATAATATAAAGGATATAGAATTAGATGGAAACAGATTAAAGCAAGTTTTAATAAATATAGTAGATAATGCTTTTAAATTTACAGAAAAGGGTGGATCGGTGGATATTTATACATATCCATTTAAAGATAATCTTGTTATAGAGGTAATAGATACTGGATGCGGGATAAGTGAGGAAGACTTACCAAAAGTTAAAGAGAAATTTTATAAAGGAAAAAGTAGTAAATCTAAAAATGGTATAGGATTATCTATTTGTGATGAAATAATAAAACTTCACAATGGTGAATTCATTATAAGTAGTAAGGTTAATAAAGGAACTACAATAACTATCTTACTGCCATACTAAAAATTATAGGAGCAAAATAACATTATGAGGAAATGTATATTACCAATAGCTATGACAATTATAATATCTATATTTCTTTCAGGGTGTATAGATGTGAAACATTTCAATGTCTATGAAATATCTCCTCCAAAAGAATCTAAGGTGGAAATTATGGGAACTTGGGAAGTTGAAACATTTATACCGGCAGAGGATAATAATTCAAAAACCTCTATTAGTTATGTGGAAAATGCTTATTTTGGAGAAAATATAGCTAGTTTTAATAATGAAACGGTTAGCCACCCAGAATATAAAATAAAATATGTCGACTTGCAAGAGCATATACTTAATAAATATAAAATAAAAAATATTGAGTACTTTGAAAATATAAAATCAGTAGAAGTAATACAAATTTCATGTGAAGATAAGGTTTTTTATGAACTTTTGAAAATAGAAGAAAACAAAATTGCTATATGTTTTAATGATGGATTTTATATTTTAAATAGAATTTCAAATAGTATACCAAATGATATAGCGGTAGAGGAAAAGAAGAGTAATAATGAGAAAAAATTTTCAATGGAGGATGTAAAGCCTAGTACAACTTTAAAAGAATCTGGAGTGCTATTAGGACTAAAGCATTTAAATGAGCAAGGCGTAAATGTGTATAGAACTATTTGGATATCTCAGAATGATAATGTTTTTGGGAAGATGTATGAAATAAATAGTATATTAGTACCAAGATTAAATGGATTTTATAGTGTTGATGTAAGAAGATTAGAAGAAAAAGAAGTAACAAAGGATGTAATTATATCAAAACAATTATCAGCTAATACAACAACACCTATGAAGATTCCATCAGATGAAAATAATATAGAAAGAAATATATTATTTGTTGGAAATAATTATATTTCTACAAGTGTCACTAAGTATGATAAAAATCATTCTCCTATGGGAATGTATTACGAGGTAGTTCCTGTAGATAATACATTTATTGGTGAGGGGATTAGATTATCATTTATAGATGGAGAAAATGGTAAAAAGCAATTTTCAGAATCAGTTGAAGCATTTTTAAAAAGAAATAATGGCATAGATAAAGATAAGGTAGTTGTAGATGACAGTTGTTTTGCAGTAGAAAGAAAAAATGGAAACTGGAGATTAAAAGGTGGTATTAAAACAGAAAATGGGCTTGGAAGTTTTGATATTAATGGTTTTCCACCTAAAGTAATGCTTAATTATGATGATTTATACATTCCATGGAGTTATATAAAAACTAAGTTCCCTAATGCAACAGATGCATATACATCACCTAATAACAAAATGCTTATAATTATTACTGATAAATATATAGAGTTATATTCAATAGAGAACAATGAATTAAAGGATGAAGCAAATTTAAAAATACCACTAAATAATAATGAAAAAGTTATTATGTCTGAATGGGCAACAGGTTCATATGTATCTAGGTGGGAAGAAACTAGTAAACATTTAGGAAAAGAATTAGAACAATAAAAAATCTATTATCTAGCAAAATTAATGCTAGATAATAGATTTTTTTTATTTTTTATAATAATTTTTAAAGTAATTACTTTTTATAATTTTATCAGCTAAATCTAAGCCTTTAATTGCATGTTCTTTTTCTTCTTCAGTTGCGTTTCCAACGACAGTCCGATTAGTAAGAACAGCATAATCTTTATTTGTATTAACAAGGACTTTACCCATTGTAGTATCTTCAAATTCACTCCTATCAAATCCTAAAAGATATAATAAAGTAGGCATTATGTCAGTTTGTCCACCTGTTATATCAAATTGTTTACTGCTTTGAGCATTTTTATCATAAACTATAAAAGGCACATCCCAAGTTACTTCTGTCCACCAATCTTCTTGGGTAGATAAATTCTGAATTTTATCATTGTAGTATTTGTGAACACCAGTATGGTCACCCTCAATTACCACAACAGAATTATCAAGAAGTCCTTCTTCGTCTAAAGAATCCATGAATTTACCTAAAGCCTTATCAGTATAATGAAGACTTTGGAAATATCCACCTAAATGATTTTCATCTAGTTCTTTTGGTAAATCTAACTCTCTATATTCTTTTGGTAAATCAAATGGTCCATGACTTGTTAAAGTTACCATAAAAGAATAGAATGGATCTTTTTGATCTTTTAACATTGGAACTATTTGTTGAAGATAAGAATCATCACTTATTCCAAGTCCAATAATTTCATCAGAATTAAAACTATAATAGTCAACAAGGTTCTGGAATCCTATACCTTTTAAGCCTTCCATCCAGTTCCAGAAAGGTCCTTTATCAGGATGGATACCTATAGTAGAGTATCCTTTACTTTCTAACTGCTTTGGTAGTGAATTATAAGTAGTATCAGGATGGCTAAAGAAAGTACTTCCTTGTCTTAATGGGAATATAGAAGTATTAATCATTAAATCCGAATCAGAGCTTGTACCTTCATTAACCTGTTCTTTTACGTGAGGAAAATAAAGACTCTTTGAAAGAAGCTTATTTAAGTTTGGAGTTATTTCTTGTCCATTAACTTTTTGGTTTATTACAAAACTTTCTAAGGACTCCCATTGTATTAAGATAACATTTTTATCTTTAAACATTCCTTTATATTCATTGTCAGGAAGATTTTCTTTCTTAAAATCAAACCATTCTGTAATCTCTTTTTCTTCAGCACCAGTTAATTCGTATGGTTTAGAATCTTTATAAACTTGGTAAGCATTAAATACATGATATCCTATAGGTGAAAAATAAGTTACAGTATCATTTGGATCATACATTCCATATATATAGCTTTTGGGATGATCTTTTTTTAATACATTTGTAACAAATGGAGGATATGCTATGTAACCTACCCCTATAATTAAAGCTAATAAAAAGAAAAGCGGTTTTCTTTTTCCTTCAGTATAAAAATTTCTTATTTTAAAATAAAGTACTAAGAAAATAAGTATATCTATTATAAAAATTACATCTACTATAGATACCATAGAAAAAATAGAATCTGATAAATTATCAAGGTTAGCTGTCTGCTTAACTATTGTAAGTGAAGGAACAGTTCTAAAACCTCTAAAATACCAAAGATCATTTAATATTAATCCTGTAGTAAATATGTTAACACCTATTAAATATCTAAGTTTTCCTTTATTTTTAAATAGGAAGTATAGACACATAAAGCATAATATAAAAGCACCATAATATTTAAAGAAATAGGATGCTTTGTCATAGCCAATAGAGAAGTTTAATTTATATACATTTTCGTTAAGCGTGAACCCTAAGTATAGAGCACATTTAAAGATTATAGATAAAAATGTTAATACAAATAGGCTACCCCTAATGACAAGGTTCTTGTCTATTGTGTTTAATCGTGTATTAATTTGTGGTTTAAAGTTCATTTAATCACCCTTTACTAAATAAAATTCGACTAATAAATTATATTATAAATATACTACTAAATCAAATTAAGTTATAGTAAATTTAATTGGAAACATACTAAGATTATTGGATAATAAAATGGTTTCAACAGTTACTATTTGGAAAACAAATAATATTAACTATAATTTATGATATAATTAAGTTGTAAAAGAAAAAACTACATATTTTAAGAGGTGAATTTTTTATGCATATAATAGACTGTAATGGATTAAAATGTCCAACTCCAGTAATTAATACAAAAAAATATTTTGATTCTATAGAAGAAGGGTCTGCAACTATAATAGTTGATAATGAGGTTGCAAAAAACAATATTGTTAAACTCTGTGAAAGTAACGGATACAAAAGTGACGTTAAAAATAAAGAAAATAATTTTGAAATTACAATAGTTAAAGAAAATTGTGGATGTGAAGTTATGGACTTTTCACAAACTACTTGTATAGTTGTAGCATCTGACAAATTAGGCGAAGGTGATGATACTTTAGGAACAACTTTAATGAAGAGCTATTTATTTGCTTTATCTGAAAGTGACAATTTGCCAACTAATCTAGTATTTATGAATGGTGGAGTAAAACTTGTTGTAAATAATTCTTCTTGCCTTGAAAGTATATTAAAATTAAATGAAAGAGGAGTAGAAATAACAAGCTGTGGTACATGCTTAGATTTCTTCCAGATAAAAGATCAGTTAGCAGTAGGGGAAATATCTAATATGTATGCTATTGTAGATTTAATGAATAAATCTAATAATACTATAAAATTATAGAATGAATCTTCATTCACATAAAGATTAGATTTTTAGTATTAATTTTAAAATAATTTGTTTAATAAAAATAGAGGCTTAGGCCTCTATTTTTATTATATATGAATTTATAATTAACTTGAATCTGTGGATAGCTTTAAAAGTAATTAAAAATGTACAAAATGTTTTGAAGCTGACAATTGATTAATTATATGTTATAAAAATTAGTATATGTTCAATAAAAATAATTTTAGAGGATTAACATGCAAAAAATTACGTGTAACCAATTACAAAAAAACGAATATTTAGTATAATATAAATGTTTCTATAGTAAATTATTTAATAATGAGAATAACCTATTCAGATTATTTTCAAGGTTAATTAACAAATAAAGCTTTTTAGTAGTTAATTTGCTATAGATAAAAGAGTAAAAGTATATTATAATAGTTATATAATATAACACAATAGCCGATTACGTCTTAATTAGAGTAGTATATATAATGTTTTGGAGGGGTTAACATGGCGTTTTTACATGAGCCATTAACAGAGGATATTAAATCAGATTTAAGGTATTTAAATTTATTAGCTAATCAGTATCCAACTATAGATTCAGCAAGTACAGAAATAATAAATCTTCAAGCTATATTAAATCTACCAAAGGGAACAGAGCATTTTTTGACTGATATTCATGGAGAGTATGAACCATTTATACATGTTTTGAAAAATGCATCTGGAGTTATAAAAAGGAAGATTGAAGATATATTTGGAATTTCATTAAGAAATAGTGAGAAAAAGGCTTTGGCCACATTAATATATTACCCAGAACAAAAGATAGAGCTTATATTAAAAAAAGAGGAAAACATTAATGATTGGTATAAAATAACGCTATATAGATTAGTTGAAATTTTAAGAGATGTAACATCTAAATATACAAGATCTAAGGTAAGAAAGGCGCTTCCTAAAGATTTTGCATATATAATTGAAGAATTACTACATGAACAACCAGGAAGAGAAGATAAAGAGGAATATTATGACGAGATAATTCAAACCATAATAAATATAGATAGAGCTAAGGAATTTATTATTGCCATTTCAAAATTAATACAAAGACTTGTAATAGATGGTCTTCATATATTAGGGGATATATATGATAGGGGGCCAGGGGCTCATATCATACTAGATACTTTAATGGATTATCATTCTGTTGATATACAATGGGGAAATCATGATATACTTTGGATGGGTGCAGCAGCTGGATCAGAAGTATGTGCTGCAAACGTTTTGAGGATTCAAGCTAGATATGCTAACTTGGACACCATAGAAGATGGGTATGGTATAAATATGTTGCCACTTGCAACATTTGCGTTGGATTTTTATAAAAATGATCCTTGTACAAGCTTTAAACCTAAATTTGATACAGAAAAAGAATATACACTAAAAGAAATTCAACTAATATCAAAGATGCATAAAGCAATAGCTATTATACAATTTAAATTAGAGGGAGAAATAATAAAGAGAAGACCAGAATTCCAGATGGAACATAGACTTCTTTTAAATAAGATAGATTATGAAAAAGGTACTATAGATTTATATGGAAAAACATATAAATTAAATGATACTAATTTTCCAACTATAGATTCTAAGAACCCATATAAATTAGTAAAAGAAGAAAAAGATTTAATGGAAAGACTTAAGTCTTCTTTTATTAATAGTGAAAAACTTCAGAAACATATAAGTTTTTTATTTGCAAAGGGAAGTTTATATTTAATATACAATTCTAATTTGTTATTTCATGGATGTGTTCCTTTAAATGATGATGGAAGTCTTAGGAAAATAGAAATATGCAAGAAAGAACTTTGTGGAATGGGACTCTTAGATGAATTTGAAAGGTATGCAAGAGAAGGATATTTTTATCATAACAATCCTAAAGCTAAGCTTTATGGTATGGATATGATGTGGTATTTATGGACAGGTCCTGATTCTCCTTTATTTGGCAAAGATAAAATGACAACTTTTGAGAGGTATTTCGTTGATGATAAAACTACTCATAAAGAAAAGAAAAATGCTTATTATGAGTTAAGAGATGATGAAAAAATGATAAACATGGTTATAAAAGAATTTGGTCTAACTCCTGCTACATCTCATATAATTAATGGTCATGTACCTGTTGAAAAGAAAAATGGAGAAAGCCCAATTAAAGCAGGAGGAAAACTTTTAGTTATAGATGGAGGTTTTTCAAGGGCATATCAATCTAAAACAGGAATAGCTGGATATACTTTGATATTTAATTCTTTTGGGCTTCAACTTGTGAGCCATGAACCATTTAAATCTATAGATGAAGCAATAAAAGAAGAAACAGATATTTTATCAACTACAGTGGTTTTAGAAAATGTTGTAGAGCGAAAAAGAGTTGGAGATACCGACGTTGGATATGAGCTGAAGAGGCAAATAAAAGATTTGAAGATGTTATTATCTGCATATAGAAAAGGATTAATAAAAGAAAAAAGATAAAAGCAAGGTGGAGTAAAGATTCTCCACCTTGCTTATTTTTTTGAATGGTTAAATAAAGGAAGTTTATATATTAAGTGAAAATACATAATGAGTAGTTTAGAGGAAAGAATATAAGCATATTTCAAAAAAATATAAGCAAAATTTAAATTAATACTAATATAAAAGGTTTACACTGACTAAAAAGTAAATTTATTGTTGATTAATAGCGAAAAAAAGGTTATATTATAAAAGGCATTTTATATACTAAGATTTATGAAAAGCTATACGGTGATTTTAGAAGTAAAGGAGTAGTAACATTGGAAAAATTAATAGGTGTACTTGGTATCGTTATATTTATTGGAGTAGCATATCTTTTATCAGAAAACAAGAAGAGAATAAACTGGAAGCTAGTAATTTCAGGTATAGTTCTTCAAATAATTTTTGCCTTATTGGTATTAAAAGTTCCACTAGGACAAAAGTTTTTTGCTATGCTTAGTGATGGAATAACAACGCTTTTAGGATTTACAGCAGAGGGAACAACATTTTTATTTGGTGAGTTAGTATCTTCAGACAAATTAGGATTTATATTTGCTCTTCAGGTATTACCAACTATAATTTTCTTCTCAGCATTAATGGGAGTTTTATATTATTTAGGAATTATGCAAATAATAATATCTGTTATATCTAAAGGGTTAGCAAAGCTTTTAGGAACAAGTGGAGCAGAAACAACTTCAGCAGTTGCTAACATTTTTTTAAGTCAAAATGAAGCACCTTTAGTTGTTAAGCCTTACATAAGCACTATGACTAAATCAGAGCTATTAGCTATAATGACTGGTGGTATGGCAACAGTAGCAGGTTCTGTTATGGCAGGATACATAGCAATGGGTGTAAATGCAGGACACTTACTTGCAGCAAGTATAATGGCAGCACCAGCTGGACTTGTATTTGCAAAAATGCTAGTACCAGAAACTGAGGAAGCTGTAACAAAAGGTGGATTAACTGTTGAAATGGAAGATAGACCATCAGGTTTAATAGAGGCTGCGGCAATAGGAGCTAGTGAAGGACTTCAAATAGCACTAGGTGTTGGAGCAATGCTTCTTGCATTTATAGCACTAATAGCTTTAGCTAATGCATTATTAGGATGGGTTGGTTCGTTATTTGGAATGTCTTACTTAAGTATTAATTGGATATTTGGATGGTTATTCGCACCAGTTGCATACGTAATGGGAATTCCATCAGCAGATGTATTACATGCAGGTGAACTTTTAGGTCAAAAGATAGTTCTTAATGAATTCGTTGCATATTCAAGTCTTTCAGAATTAATTCAGTCAGGAGTACTTCAAGAAAAGACTATTGTTATATTAACATATGCATTATGTGGATTTGCTAATTTCTCATCTATAGCAATACAAATAGGTAGTATAGGTGGATTAGCACCTAATAGAAGATCAGATGTTGCTAAATTAGGAATAAAAGCCTTAATAGGTGGATCTTTATCAGCATTTATGACAGCAACAATAGCAGGTATACTATTTTAAGTGAAATGGTGGATTTAAGCCACTTTTTACTTAAAAGAACTTAAAAAACAAAAGGAAAAAGGAGTTTTTTCAATTGGATAAATTAATTGGAATTATAGGTTTATTTATACTTATAGGTATAGCTTATTTATTATCAGAAAATAAAAAGAAGATTAATTGGAAATTGGTAGGAATGGGCCTTTGTGTTCAAATTATTTTTGGGGTATTAATATTAAAAATACCTCTAGGAAGGGCAATATTTTTAAAGTTGAGTAATGGCATAGCAATGCTTTTGGATTTTACCAAAGAAGGAACAAATTTCTTGTTTGGTGGATTAATGAATCCAGAGAATGTAGGGTTTATATTTGCATTACAAATATTACCAACAATAATATTCTTCTCAGCATTTATTAGCGTTTTATATCATTTAGGAATAATGCAAATTTTAATATCTGTAGTTTCTAAGGGAATCGCTAAACTTCTTGGAACAAGTGGAGCAGAAACAACTTCAGCAGTTGCTAATATATTTTTAGGAATAAATGAGGCACCTCTTGTAATTAAACCATACATAAAAACAATGACAAGATCAGAACTTTTAGCAGTAATGACAGGTGGTATGGCTACAGTTGCAGGTGGAGTTATGGCAGGATACATATCTATGGGTGTAAATGCAGGACATTTACTTGCAGCAAGTATAATGGCAGCACCAGCGGGACTTATAATTGCAAAGATAATGTTGCCAGAAACAGAGGAGCCAGAAACAAAGGGAAAATGTGATTTAACATTAGATAGAAATGCATCAGGAATTATAGAAGCTGCAGCCATTGGTGCATCGGATGGTTTAGGATTAGCCTTAAATGTAGGAGCTATGCTTATAGCTTTTGTAGCATTAATAGCACTATTAAATTCAATGATATCTTTTATATTTGGCTTATTTGGAATGGGATATATAGATTTAAGTTGGATATTTGGTAGATTATTTGCTCCTATAGCATACATAATGGGAATACCTGCCTCAGATATATTGGTTGCAGGAGATCTTTTAGGAAAGAAAATAGTTATAAATGAATTTGTTGCTTATTCAGGATTATCTGAATTAATAAAGTCGAATTCTTTAAATCCAAAATCAATAGTAATATTAACTTATGCACTATGTGGATTTGCAAACTTTAGTTCAGTTGCACTTGCTGTAGGTGGAATAGGTGGATTAGCACCAGAAAGACGTTCAGATATAGCAAAGCTTGGATTAAAAGCTTTAGCTGGTGGTTCTATAGCAGGATTTATGACTGCAACAATAGCTGGAATTTTATATTAGGCACATTCAAATAAATATTTAAAAGATATATGTGTTTAAAATCAAAAAGATTTTAAATTATACATATATCTTTTTTTATAAAGATTTGCAAAAAAAATGTAAAGTTAAAAAATATAAGGTGAAAAATTCTCTTTTGATAAATTTTATGTGATAATATTTAGAATATTGTAAAAACACACATGGGTTTTGAAAGAATATATGTGTTTCACACATTAATATGATAAAGCAAGTATTTGGAAAATTGGATTAAAAAATATAAAATATTATTAATGTATAAAATATTTATAATGTTTATAATATAAAGAAGATTTAATTTGAAAAAGAAAAGGAGTGTACTATATGGTAAAAAATTTAGATATTTCCAATGCTATGACTATAAAACTTGATAATGTATTACCAACAAAGTATAAATTTGCTGAAGGAATAAGAAGAGCTCCTGACAGAGGTTTCGATTTGAATCCTGGGCAAACAGAGATAGCTTTAAAAAATGCTTTAAGATATGTACCAGAGGAATTACATGAAGAGTTAATACCAGAATTTTTAGAAGAGCTTACAACAAGGGGAAGAATTTATGGCTATAGATTTAGACCAGAAGGTAGAATATATGGTAAACCAATAGATGAATATAAAGGAAAATGTCTTGAAGGTAAAGCTTTTCAAGTTATGATAGATAATAATTTAGATTTTGATATAGCCTTATATCCATATGAACTTGTTACTTATGGAGAAACAGGACAAGTATGTCAAAATTGGATGCAATATAGACTTATAAAAAAATATTTAGAGGATTTAACTGATGAGCAAACTTTAGTAATTGAATCAGGACATCCTTTGGGATTATTTAAATCACATAAAACTGCTCCAAGAGTAATAATAACTAACGCTATTATGGTAGGCATGTTTGATAACTTTAAGGATTGGCATTATGCGATGCAAATGGGTGTAGCAAACTATGGACAAATGACAGCTGGTGGTTGGATGTATATAGGACCTCAAGGAATAGTTCATGGAACATTTAATACTATACTTAATGCAGGAAGACAAAAATTAGGTATTAAAGGAAATGAAGATTTAAGGGGCCATATATTTATATCATCTGGACTTGGTGGTATGAGTGGTGCTCAACCAAAAGCTATAGAAATAGCAAATGGAGTTGGGATAATAGCAGAAGTAGATTATTCAAGAATAGAAACTAGAAAAAAACAGGGATGGGTTGCATTAGCATCATCTGATTTAAAAGAAATATTTGATACAGCTAAAGAATATATGGATAAAAAAGAGACTATATCTATAGCTTATCATGGAAATATAGTGGATTTACTTCAATATGCAGTAGACAATAACATAAATATAGAACTTTTATCAGACCAAACTTCATGCCATGCTGCTTATGAAGGAGGATATTGTCCACAAGGAATATCTTTTGAGGAAAGAACTAGACTTTTAAAGGAAGATAGAGAAAAATTTGTTCAGTTAGTTGATAAAACTTTAGCTAAACATTATGAATTAATAAAGATTTTAGTTGAAAGAGGAACTTATTTCTTTGATTATGGTAACTCTTTCATGAAAGCTATATATGATGCTGGATGTACGGATATAGCAAAAAATGGAGTAGATGAGAAAGATGGATTTATCTTCCCTTCTTATGTTGAAGACATAATGGGACCAGAACTTTTTGACTTTGGATATGGTCCATTTAGATGGGTATGCTTAAGTGGTAAGCCTGAAGATTTAAGAAAAACAGATAAAGCAGCTATGGGATGTATAGACCCAAATAGAAGACCACAAGATAGAGATAATTATGTTTGGATTCAAGATGCAGAAAAAAATGCATTGGTAGTTGGAACTCAAGCTAGAATATTATATCAAGATGCAATGGGTAGAATGAATATAGCTTTAAAGTTTAATGAAATGGTGAGAAATAAAGAAGTAGGACCTATTATGCTTGGACGTGATCATCATGATGTTAGTGGAACAGATTCTCCATTTAGAGAAACTTCAAATATTAAAGATGGAAGTAATATAATGGCTGATATGGCAGTTCAATGCTTTGCTGGTAACTGTGCAAGAGGTATGAGCTTAGTAGCTCTTCATAATGGTGGAGGAGTTGGTATAGGTAAATCTATAAATGGTGGATTTGGATTGATTTTAGACGGAAGTGAAAGAGTAGATGAAATAATAAAGAGTGCTATGCTTTGGGATGTTATGGGAGGAGTTGCAAGAAGGTCTTGGGCTAGAAATGAAAATTCAATAACTACAAGTATAGAATACAACAGCATGAGACAAGGAACAGATCATATAACATTACCATTTATTCCAAAAGAAGATTTAATTAAGAATGCTGTTAAAAATGTATTTGAAAAATAATAAACAATTTTAAATTTAATTTACGGGAGGATTAGACATGAGTTCAACAAAAAAGATAATGGAGTGTGTTCCTAATTTTAGTGAAGGAAGAGATTTAAAAAAGGTAGAAAAGATAATTGACTGCTTTAGAGGAAAAGAAGGAGTTAAACTTTTAGACTATAGTTCAGATAAAGATCATAATAGAACAGTTGTTACACTTGTGGGAGAAGTAGAGCCATTAAAAGAAGCTGTATTATCAGCTATAGGAAAAGCTATAGAATTAATAGATCTTAGATCTCATACTGGAGAACATCCAAGAATGGGAGCATGTGATGTTGTTCCATTTATTCCTATTAGAAATGTAACTATGGAAGATGCTATAGCTTTAGCTAAAGAAGTTGGAGAAGAAGCAGGAAAAAGATATAATCTACCTATTTTCTTATATGAAAAAGCTGCAACAACTCCAGAAAGAGAAAACTTAGCAAAAGTTAGAAAAGGTCAATTTGAAGGTATGGCTGAAAAGCTTCAAGATCCAAATTGGAAACCAGATTTTGGTCCAAGCAAAGTTCATGAAAGTGCTGGTGTTACAGCTGTAGGTGCAAGAATGCCTTTAGTTGCATTCAATGTTAATTTAGATACCGCAAATATAGAAATAACAGATGCTATAGCTAAAAAAGTTAGATTTATAGGTGGAGGATTAAGATTCTGCAAAGCTATGGGTGTAGAGCTTAAGGAAAGAGGGATAACTCAAGTATCTATGAATATGACTGATTATACTAAAACAGCTATATATAGATCCTTTGAGATGGTTAAGATGGAAGCTAAGAGATATGGTGTAAATGTTGTTGGTAGTGAAGTTATAGGTCTTGTTCCAATGGCAGCATTAATAGATACAGCTGTTTATTATATGGGAATAGAAGAGTTCTCATTAGATCAAGTTTTAGAAAATAGATTAATGGAGTAATAGTATGAGTAGAAATTTAATTGTAAAAAACATATCTCATATAGTAACGCCAGTAGGAAGTAATGCTGTGTTTGGAAAAGATATGGAAAAATTAAAAATCATAGAAAATGGTGCCATAATTATAGAAGAAGGTATTATAAAGTGTGTTGGAAAAGAATCGGAAATATTAAAAAATATTGATGAAAAACAATATGAGATTTTAGATTGTAAAGGAAATGCTGTGTTACCTGGATTTGTAGATTCTCATACTCATTTCATCTTTGGTGGATATAGAGAGGACGAATTCTCTTGGAGATTAAGAGGAGATAGCTATATGTCCATAATGGAAAGAGGTGGAGGTATAGTTAATACTGTAAACCATACAAGAGAGGCATCCTTCGATGAATTATATAATCTAGGAAAAGAAAGAATAGATACAATGATTGACTTTGGAGTGACAACAGTTGAAGGAAAAAGTGGATACGGATTAGATTTAGACACAGAAATAAAGCAACTAGAGGTAATGGAAAAGCTAAACAACCATAGTGATATTGATGTAGCTATAACATTTATGGGTGCCCATGCCACACCAAGCGAATATAAGGGTAAAGAAGAAGAGTATGTTGACTTCATAATAAAAAAAGTTCTTCCAATGGTTAAAGGAAAAGCAGAATTTTGTGATGTATTCTGTGAAAAAAATGTGTTTTCAATAGAACAATCAAGAAGAATTTTAGAAGAAGGAAAAAAACTTGGATTTAAGCCAAAGCTTCATGCTGATGAAATTGTTACATTAGGTGGGTCAGAGTTAAGTGGAGAAGTTAAGGCAATATCAGCGGATCATTTGCTTCAGGCATCAGATAAAGGAATAGAAGCAATGAGAGATAATAAAGTAGTATCAACATTACTTCCTTGTACAGCATTTAGCTTAAAAGAAAGCTATGCAAGAGGAAGAGAAATGATAGATAAAGGGTGTGCTATAGCTTTAGCTAGTGATTTGAATCCAGGAAGTTGTTTTACTAACTCTATACCACTTCTTATAGCTCTAAGTACAATATATATGAATTTATCTATTGAAGAGGTTATAACGGCATTAACATTAAATGGAGCAGCAGCGATAGATAGAGCAGCAAAAATAGGTTCTATAGAAGAAGGTAAAATGGGTGATTTAATAGTATTAAAATATCCATCATATAAATTTTTGCCTTATAATATAGGAGTTAATCAAGTGAAAAATGTTGTAAAAGGCGGTAAAGTCATAAAACGATAAAAGATATAAACCATAAACGGCTTTTAAAGTCATTTGTGGTTTATTCTTTTTTTGCTTATAATTATATATATTATAAGAGTGATAAGTAAAATTGTAGTAAAGGGTTAAAATTACTATGACTTATATAGTAATTTTTTATTAATAACTTATGTATATGGTAGTAAAATTAATCATAAAACTATATAATATAAGTAAATACTATAAAAAGGGTGTTTTAGATGACAGAAAAATTATTGGAATTTTTTGAGGAAATAAAAGAATTTAGCTTTTGGAAAAATCAGTGGTTAAAAAAACTGGTATATGACAGCAAAGGGATTTTGCGAGGAGTATATGAAAGAAAATTTAGAGAGCTAGAATTAAAAGAAATATGTAAGGATGATAAGCATAATGTTATAAACATAAAAGAGTACAGATACGGAGAAGATGGACTGTTAAATAAGATAGTAGTAAAAAATAATGATGGAACTCTTCAATACATAAATGAAGTCATTTATGACGAGGATAGTAATATAAAACAGATCCAAACTTCAACTGTTGAAAGAAAAGTAAGATTTAAAAGAATTCTTGGATTTAAGGAAAAACAATTAGAATTTGAAGAACTTAAAGTAGATAATGATAAAATATATTTAGATGATGTAGAAAACTTAAGTAAACAATGGACAATTAATTTAGATAAAAATTTATTACAGCTATCTTATAGTGATGACAAGATACTATTGTGTAAGTTTAGTTATGCAATAAGGGATGCTATGATTTTTGATATGGAGAATTGGGATATAAAGTTGAAAAAAGGAAGTTTATTTGATTTTTCAGATTTTGATGATATAGAAATAATATATGATAAAAAGAATATAGCAAATAAGTTAACCTATATTTCAGATGGACAAGTCTTATGTAGTGTAGAATATCTATTCGAATAATTTAGCGAAAAATAAAAAAACTATTGATTTACGACAAAATATGATATAAAATAAAAGCATAACAAGTGAATATTACTTTGGTAGAGATTATAGAGAACCAAATTTAATTTTTAAGGTAAACATTATCATTGCCTTAAATTGAATTTGTGTTCTCTTTTTTGTATCTATAAAAATATGGAGGGGTTCGTATGTATAATGTAGCAATTATTGGAGCAGGTGTTATAGGTGCTTCTGTAGCAAGAGAATTAGGAAAGTATAACTTGAAAGTTTGCGTTATTGAAAAAAGTTTTGATATTTCAGAGGGAACTACAAAAGCTAACAGTGGTATAGTTCACTCAGGAGTAGATGCAAAGCCAGGAACATTAAAAGCAAAGTATAATGTAAGAGGAAATGAAATGTTTGATGAACTTCAGAACGAATTAGAATTTCCTTTTAAAAGAAATGGTTCATTAATTTTATGTTTTGAAGAAGAAGGAATAAAAAATCTTAAGGAAATAAAGAAACAAGGAGAAATTAATGGAGTTCCTAACATAAGTATTTTAACTCAAGAAGAAGTAAGAAAAATGGAACCCAATATTTCAGATGAAGTTGTAGCAGCTTTATATGCACCAACTGGAGGAATAGTTTGTCCTTATGAATATACAGTAGCTCTATGTGAAAATGCCTACACAAATGGTGTTGAATTTAAATTAAATGAAATAGTTGAAGATATAACAAAAGATGAAAATCACTATGTAATAAAAACAAATAAAGGTATGATTAAAGCAGACTTAGTTGTAAATGCAGCAGGATTATATTCTGATACTATAAATAATATGGTAAGCAAAAATAAAATAGAAATAGTAGCAAGAAAAGGTGAGTACTGTCTATTTGATAAAATAGCTGGAAAAATAGCTAGCAAAACATTATTCCAATTACCAACAGCAATGGGAAAGGGTGTTTTGGTAAGTCCAACGGTTGATGGTAATCTTTTAGTTGGGCCTAATGCAGTTGATATAGATAATAAATATGATGTTACTACATCTAAAGAAGCATTAGATGATATATTAGAAAAAGGAAAAAGAAGTATAAAAGAAGTTCCTATGAGAAACATAATAACATCTTTCTCAGGACTTAGAGCACATAATGTAGCAGGAGACTTTGTTGTAGGTGAGGCAGAGGATGCTAAAAACTTTATAAATGCAGCTGGAGTAGAATCACCAGGTCTTACAAGTGCACCGGCTATAGGCGAAGCTATTAGAGAGATAATAGTGGAAAAATTAAATCCAAGTAAAAAAGATAACTTTATTGCAAAAAGAAAAGCTATACCAAGATTTAGAGATCTTTCTAATGAGGAAAGAACAAACCTTATAAAAGAGAATCCTCAGTATGGTAAAATAGTTTGCAGATGTGAAAAGATAACAGAGGGAGAAATAGTTGAAGCTATAAAAAGACCGCTAGGAGCCACTACATTAGATGGTGTTAAGAAAAGAACAAGAGCTACAATGGGTGGATGCCAAGGTGGTTTCTGTACAGCACCAATTATAGATCTTTTAGCTAGGGAACTTAACATAGATAAGACAGAAGTTAAAAAGAATGGTGGAAGTTCTTATATATTAATTGGAGAAAATAAGGAAAATCTATAAGGCATATAATTGCATTGAGTGGAGGGTTTTTAAATGATGAATTATGATATAGTAATAATCGGGGGCGGTCCTGCTGGAATGGCAGCAGCTGTTGCAGCAAGAGAAGAAGGAATAGAAAAGGTTATAATACTTGAAAAAGATGAGCACATGGGTGGTATTTTAAACCAATGTATACACAATGGTTTTGGGCTACACACCTTCAAGGAAGAATTAACTGGACCAGAGTATGCAGAAAGATTTGCAGAAAAAGTTAAAGAAACTAATATACCATATAAATTAAATACAACAGTTATTGATATAAATAATGATAAGGTAGTTACAGCTGTAAACCCAGAGGATGGAGTAATAGAAATACAAGCTAAATCTATAATCTTAGCTATGGGATGTAGAGAAAGACCAAGAGGAGCTTTAAATATACCAGGATCAAGATGTGCAGGTGTTTATACAGCAGGTACGGCTCAAAGATTTGTTAATATAGATGGATATATGCCAGGAAAAGAAGTTGTAATTTTAGGGTCAGGAGATATAGGCCTTGTAATGGCAAGAAGAATGACATTAGAAGGTGCAAAGGTTAAGGCTGTAGTTGAGCTTATGCCATATTCAGCTGGACTTAAGAGAAATATAGTTCAATGTTTAGATGATTTTAACATTCCACTAAAACTTTCTCATACTGTTATTGAAGTAAGAGGAAAAGATAGATTAGAAGGAGTTACAATAGCTAAGGTTGATGAAAATAGAAGACCAATAAAAGGTACTGAAGAATATATATCTTGTGACACATTGTTATTATCAGTAGGATTAATTCCAGACAATGGATTATCATTACAAGCAGGAGTTGAACTTTCAAATATTACAGGAGGAGCTGTGGTTAATGAAAGTATGTCAACAAATGTAGATGGTATATTTGCATGTGGTAATGTGCTTCATGTTCATGATTTAGTTGACCATGTTACAACTGAAAGTTACAATGCAGGAAAAAGTGCTGCTAAGTATGTTAAAGGGCTATTTACTAAATGTGAAACTAATATAGAAGTATTAAATGGATTTGGAGTAAGATATACAGTTCCTAAAACTGTTAATGTAAATAATATAGATAAAGCTTTAGATATAAGATTTAGAGTAGGTGACGTATATAAGAATGTTTACTTATCTTTATATTTTGATGATAAAAAAGAACTTTCAATAAAGAAAAAGGTTTTAGCACCAGCTGAAATGGAAACATTTAAGGTTTCTAAAGCTTTATTTGAAAAGTATCCAAATTGTAAATCAATAACAATAAAGGTAGAAGAGGAGTAGACTGATATGGAAAAAAGAGCATTAGTTTGTATAGGTTGCCCAGTGGGTTGTATGTTAGATGTAGAACTTGAAAATGGAATAGTATCTGCAGTTAGCGGAAATAACTGTCCTATAGGAGATAAATATGCAAGAAAAGAGTGTGTAAATCCTACAAGAATAGTTACTTCATCAGTAAAAGTTAAAAATGGAGACGTAAATATGGTTCCAGTTAAAACTGAAAGTGATATACCAAAGTCAATGATTTTTGATATATGCAGAGAACTTCAAAAAGTACAATTAAAAGCACCAGTTCATGTTGGTGATGTTGTAATAGAGAATGTATTAAATACAGGCGTTAAAGTTTTAGCAACAAGAGAAATTAGTTGTAAATAATTTTATAAGTGACAAGTTAGGAGTGTTAGAAATTGAAAATTGAGAATGAAGGATGTTTTTATTCTCGTTGTTCAGAAAAACTAAGAATTAAACATTAACTTGTGACTAATTTTTATAGTTTTCAACTATAAAAAAACAAACCCTGAGTTTTAAATGAAACTCATGGGTTTGTTTTTTTATAAGGATATTATAACTTTACAATCTGTAGAGCGTTTTGGGTTGAAAATTGAAAGCTTAAATTAGTGACAAGTTGGGTGTTTTTTTAATTGTTAATTAGAACGTTTGTTATCTAGGATGTTTAGTAATTCTTTTGCCATTAAGCAGTGACCATATGATGTAGGATGTAATCCGTCTATGAATAGGTCATTTTCTTTATGGGTTTTTAATGCAGTATTTATAATATTATAAAAGTTTACATGGGGAATATTATGTTCTATACAGTACTTAGATAGAATGTTTTTATAGCAATAAACACTTGAATTTAATATAGAATAATCTACATAGGGGCTCCAAGAAACTTTTGCCATAGTGCCTACAATTTCTGTTGGAATACCTATTATAAAGTCTATGTTATTATATTTTAAGTCTTTTATCATAAGCTTAAGATTATCCATCACAAATTCAACAGATTTACCAGAAAGAAAGTCATTGCTTCCAGCCATCAAAAGAACTGTATCTGGATTATTAGAAATAACATCAGTATAAAATCTAGATAGTATTCCTGTTGTGGTATCTCCATTAGTTCCTTTATTTATAAATTCAAAATCAGGTAAGGTTTGTTTAACAATATGAAACCAACTTTCATTTCTATGTACACCGAATCCAGTAGTTAAACTATCACCTATACATATTATTTTTTTCAAATACAACACCTACTTATAATTAAATTATGTGGGAGACAGCGTTTATATATGATGGATTAGTACCACAACATCCACCAATTATTGTTGCTCCACACTCTATTATTTTTTTCATATCTGAAGAAAATTCTTTAGGTGATACGTTATAAATAAGTTCACCATTGGATTCTTCAGGAATTCCTAGATTGGGTTTTGCAATTATAGGTTTATCCCAAAACTTTTTTATTTCTAATATGGTGTTTAAAGTTCCTTTAGGACCATCACCACAATTTGATCCTAAAGCGTATATGTCATAAAGTTTTACTTTATTAATTACTTCTTCTATATTTTCTCCAGAAGATAAAGAACCATTGTCATTAAACGAAAAGCTCAACCATACTGGTATTTTACATTCTTTAAATGCTTCAAGTGCTAACAAAGCTTCAGTTAACATATATTGAGTTTCTATAAAAATGCAATGTATGTCTTCTCTGTGTTCAATCAATGACCTTATTGTGTGATAACAATCATATATATATTTTTCATCATTGAAATCACTTATTCCTAATGGACCTATATTATAACAGACCTTGCCAAATCCCATATTCTTAATAGCAGTATTAGCACAGGTTAAACTTTCATCTATTAATTTAGATAAAAGTTTTTTGTCCTTTATTACATAAGGATTTAATCTAAATGTATTAGCATTTATAAAATTACTTCCACTACTTAAGTAATCTTTATGTATATTTATAAGAAGATTTCTATTATTTATAGCTAGCATAGGTATATCTTTATACTTGATACCTTTCTCCTTTGCATAAGTACCCATGGCGCCATCTAACAAAATTATGTTGTTCATAAATAATTATTAATAAGGATTATACTGTTTATAAAGTCCTTACTAATATTTCACCACCTCTCTATAATGTCTAGTATATATAATATATTAAAAAAGTTTTTTAAAGCATGTTCTACATATGAGGGTTTTACCTTTATTGGCGCTTATTAGATTTTCCTTACAAGTTCCTTTGCCACAAACCTCACATATATTGTCTGAAATTTTAGGCTTTATTGCAGAGATGTTCATTCGGTCATTTAAAGCTTTCTTTTTATTTGAAGGAGGATTATATGTTATCTTTTCTTCAAGGATTTCTCTTGGTTTTATGGAGTAGTCCATTGAAAAAGAACTTTCTCCAAACAATTCAAGTTCAAAACGGGGGTTTTCTTTGTCATAAAACTCTTCAATTATAAGCCTTCGAATTTGGGCATCATTTATTATAAGACCACTTTTTTCAATTCCATCAAATATACTTTTAGTAATATTATTTGTATCAGGATGACGTTTTTCGCTCTTATAATAAACTTTAAGAACAGCAATAAGGGCTTCATCTAAAACCTTACTTGGATTTTGAGATCTGGCATTAAAAGCAATTTCTTCTTCATAAATTGCATATCTATCATGATATTTTCCAGAATTCATTGGTAATATAGCTCTCCCATTTACATTAAATAATTTAAAATTAGATTTTGTTATGGGGGAACCTTTAACTATTACTTTAGCATAATTATCGTACATAAAAAAACTCCTATTCTTACTGCTTTTAAAAAGTAGTACAATTATAATTGTAAACATTATAATACTTTTTTTCAACAAAAATAGAATACATGTTCGTTTTTTGCTTCAAGTTTACATATATGACATTAAGAATATGATTTAAGTTATGAAATTGATTTTACAATTCTCATAAAAAATATTATAATGTACTTAAGATATACAATGTTAAATTTTAAATATTAAGTTGTTTTAAAAGAATTTTAGGCCTTTAAGTTTTTAAAGGTTTTTTTGTTGGAAGAAAATTTTTTGAAAAAGTTACATAACAATAAATAACTTGATTTTAAATATTATATGCAGTATTTATGTATATAATATTATGAAATACTATAAAGAAGAGGTTGATATATATGAATAAGGATAAGTTAATATTAGCAATCGAAACAAGTTGCGATGAAACATCAGCAGCAGTGGTTAAAAATGGAAGGGAAGTTTTATCTAATATAATATCTTCTCAGATTTACATACATACAAAATTTGGTGGGGTTGTTCCAGAAGTTGCATCAAGAAAACATATTGAAGTTATAAATGAAGTTGTTGAAGAAGCTTTGGAAAAAGCAGGGGTTACATTAGAAGAAATTGATGCTATAGGAGTAACTTATGGACCGGGACTTGTAGGAGCATTGCTTGTAGGATTACAATATGCTAAAGGTTTAGCATTCGCTTCTAAGAAACCACTTATAGGAGTTAATCATATAGAAGGGCACATAAGTGCTAATTTTATAGAACATAAAGATTTGAATCCACCTTTCGTATGTTTAGTCGTATCAGGTGGACATACTTTTATAGTTCATGTAAAAGATCATGGAGAGTATGAAGTAATAGGACAAACAAGAGATGATGCAGCGGGAGAAGCTTATGATAAGGTTGCAAGATCAATAGGACTTGGATATCCTGGTGGCCCCAAAATCGACAAATTAGCTAAAGAAGGTAATGAAAATGCTATAAAGTTTCCAAGAGCAAATTTTCATGATAATAGTTTAGATTTCTCATTTAGTGGAGTAAAGTCTGCAGTTTTAAATTATCTTAATAAAATGAACATGAAAGAGGAAGAAGTAAATAAAGCAGATGTTGCAGCTTCTTTTCAAAAAGCTGTAGTAGATGTTTTAACTGATAATGCAATAAAAACATGTAAGATGAAAAAGGCTGATAAAATAGCCATAGCAGGTGGAGTTGCATCAAACTCTGCATTAAGAAGAACTTTGATTGAAGAAGGGCAAAGGAAAGGAATAGAAGTTTTATTCCCATCACCAATATTATGCACAGATAATGCTGCAATGATAGGAAGTGCTGCTTATTTTGAATTTATTAAGGGGAATATATCTCCTCTAAACTTAAATGCCAAGCCTAATTTAAAATTAGGAGAAAGATAGAGAGTTAAGGAGGGTTCTATGAAACTTATAAATCACTCTAATAGTATGCATACTTATAAAGTTAAAAGAAAAATAAACAAATTCAAACTTATTGAGTACATAATAGTAATACTATTTTTAAGCCTTATAACGGGATTTTTATATGAGGCTATAAGTAATAATAAAATAGTAACATCAAACAAAATTAAAAATAAAATAGTGACAATAAATGGTTCTAAGATTCAGTATAATACACAAGGACAAGGATCATTTACTGTAGTGTTAGAAAGTGATATGGGAATGACAAATCAAGAATGGAGTAAGGTTTTAAAAGCAGCTCCTAAGGATATGAGGCTATTTTATTATGATAGAGCAGGATTGGGTAAAAGTGAAAGTACAGAAAAAGAAGTGACACCAGAAACTGAGGCAAAAGAGCTTTATAAGATTTTAAATAAAGCAGGACTTAATGGACCTTATATCTTGGTGGGAAATGGATACGGGTCTCTTATAACACAAGAATTTATAAATTTATATAAAGATGATGTTGGAGGAGTCGTTTTTGTTGATGGATATACAAATGAAGATATACAATCTAATGAATTTAAAAAAGAAAATAAAAATCAAATAACAAAGTTGAAATCTCAAAAACTATTATCTAGAGTAGGTATAACAAGAGCTATGGATAAGTTTAATGTTATAAAATATCCTAAAGGTTTATTAGAAGGTCTTTCTGAAAGTGATGCAGAGCTTTATAGAAACTATAGAGTTACGGGAAGTTTCTGTGAAACATTTTTAAATGAAAGAGAATCATTAGCTTCTTTAAAGGTTAATAATTTAAGTGAAGGAGCATTAGAAGATAAACCTGTTTTTGTTATTACTTCTAGGAAGGAAGAACAATTAGAAAGACAAAAGGAATTTTTGAAATTATCCTCTAAAAGTGAAATAAATTCATTGGAAGATAATAATATATTAATACCTTTAGAAAAGCCAGAAACTATTGTAAATGCAATAAAGTCAGTAAGTAAGAAAATACCTAAAACTACTAATTAATTTCTTAAGACACATTCAAAGAAATAATAAGTAAGTATGCTAGTATATTTACTTATTATTTTCTTTCATGTGATTAAAATCAGAAGTAAAAAAACTTCTGATTTTTTTTGCTTTTGACATAAAACTGTCACATAAGGTTGGTATTATATAAACATAGCAAGGAAACAATAAAGAGAGTATCTATTAGGAGGTAAAAGTGATGGATAATAACTTAAATAATAATGAACCAAATTTTGTTATGGGAGATGACTCAACGAATAATAATATTAACGATAACAATGTTGGTTTTTACGATAACAATAATTTTACAAATGATGAATTTCAATTTGATAATGAACCTTTAAATGAAAAGAAGCCTAAAAAGAATAGAAAATGGATGAAGTATGTAGGTGTAGGACTTGTAGGTGCTATATTAGGAGGCATTATTACAACAAGTTCAATTCTATATGTTTTACCTAAGTCTGATATGTTTAAGAACACGGAGTTATATAAAAGCATAAAAGGAAATAGTGTCTATGAGGGGAAAGTTCCAGAGTTTACTCAAACTAGTGAAGGGATGAGTTTAACAGATGTGGTAAAGCAAGTTGCACCAGCAGTTGTAGGAGTTTCAACTAAAAGTGTAAGTCAAGATATGTTCTATGGAAAACAACAAGTTATGGAAGGTATAGGATCAGGAGTTATATTTAGTGAAGAAGGATATGTTTTAACAAATTATCATGTTATACAAGGTGCTCAGGAAGTTAAGGTAATATTAAACAATAATGGAGAAGGGAAAGAAGTTAATGCAAAAGTTGTAAATTATGATGCTCAAAGAGATATAGCAATAGTTAAAATAACTGATGATATAAAGATGCCAGCAGTGGCACCACTTGGAGATTCAGATGAATTGCTTCCAGGTCAACAGGTTGTTGCAATTGGTAACCCACTTGGAAAAGAATTTTTAGGAACAGTAACTTCAGGAATAATTAGTGCTGTAAATAGAGATATTGTTATGGATCAAAATGGTACTAAATTAAAATTCATACAAACAGATACAGCAATAAACAAAGGAAACAGTGGTGGACCATTAATAAATGCAAAAGGTGAAGTTATAGGAATAAATACATTAAAAACTGGTGAAACAGGAGTAGAAGGTATGGGGTTTGCTATACCAATAAATGAAATAAAACCAAAACTTGAAGATCTTGTAAAACCTTTATTAAAAATTGGAATAGCGGGAAAAGCAATTGACGAAAACACTGCAAAAGAAAATAATGTTCCACAAGGAGTATTAGTTGCACAGGTTGAAGATCTTAGCTCAGCTCAAAAAGCAGGGTTACAAGCAGGAGATATAATAACAAGTTTTGATGGCAAGGCAGTTAAAACTGTAGAGGAAATAAATGAAATAAAAGCAAAGCATAAGTCAGGAGATACTGTAAAAGTTGAAATATATAGAAATAATAGTAAAAAAACAATAGAACTTCAATTGGCAGAATAGTAATGACCAATACACAAACAATTAATTTGCCCCTTTTTAAAATTTATATATAGATCCCAAAATAGTCATGTTAAATGTTTTAACATGACTATTTTTGAGTTAGAGAGTATTATAGAATTTTTGATATCTTAAAATGATAATAAAACCTAGGATTAAATGATTTTTGAAATTTAAAGCTTTAACCATTGACAAGTTGCAAGTGAAAAGTGACAGGTTAAGTATGGAATCTTCTTGAAAAGATTTCTGAAATAAAAAAGTCTTTAAGAAAATCTGTGACTTTCAACTATAATTGTCAATTCTCAATTTTAAATTGTTAATTAGGATATGATGTAGCCACTTTTTTATAATAATGTTATGATAATATTTAAATAGAATTTTAGTTGATTATGGAGGGTATAATGTTAAAAGTAAAAAAAATGCATCATGTTGCCATAATAGGTTCAGATTATAATAAATCCAAGGAATTTTATGTGAGTATTTTAGGATTTAAAATTATAAGAGAAGTATATAGACAAGAAAGAAAGTCATATAAATTAGATGTAGAAAAGGGAGACATTCAATTAGAATTATTTTCTTTTGAAAATTCCCCGAAAAGATTGAGTTATCCTGAGGCATGTGGACTTAGGCATTTAGCTTTTGAGAGTGAAGATTTAGAAAATGACTACATTTATTTAAAAGAGAATAAGGTTAATATAGAAACTATTAGGGTAGATGAATATACTAATAAGAAATTTTTCTTTTTCTTTGATCCGGATGGTTTACCGATAGAAATTTACCAGGGTTAGTTTATCAAAAAATAACAGATCATATTACTAAATTGATAAAAAACATCTAAGCAAAATGACAAATATAAGAACATAAAAAATGCAGAAAAAGTTGAAATCTTGCAAAAAAATGAATAAGTTAAAGTAAATATATTCTTATAACAGACAATTAACTATTTTTTGTTTTGTATGAATATTTCAAGTGTGTTAAAATGTAGTAAAAAGGGAGGGGTAAAAATGAATATTAAAGAGAGAGTTGAAGCATTAAGAAATTTAATGAAGGAAAGAAACATAGATGCATATATAGTGCCAAGTGGGGATCCACACCAAAGTGAGTATGTTGCTGAGCATTATGCAGAAAGAGAATATATAACAGGATTTACAGGATCAGCAGGAACAGCTGTTATTACTTTAAATGGAGCAGGCTTATGGACTGATGGAAGATATTTCATACAAGCTGAGAGACAATTAAATGATACAGGTGTAACTTTATTTAAAATGGGAGAACCTGGAATTCCAACTATAGAAAAATTTTTAAATAAATCTTTAGAAAAAAAATCTACAATAGGATTTGACGGAAAAGTTATATCTGTAGACTATTTTAGAAATCTTAATAAATCATTAAAGATAAAGGACTTTTCATTTAAAGTTGATGAAGATTTAATAGATTTAGTTTGGAATGATAGACCAGCTAAACCATCTACACAAGTTATACTTCATGATGTGAAATATGCTGGAAAGACTAGAGAAGAAAAAATAGCTCAAGTAATTGAAAAAATGAAAAATTTAAATGCTAATTATTATGTAATATCATCACTAGATGACATTGCATGGTTATTTAATATAAGAGGTAGAGATGTAAGCTGTAATCCTGTTTCCATAGCTTATGCTATAGTTTCAGAAAACAAAACTTGCTTATTTATAGATGATTGTAAGTTAAATGATGAAGTTAAAAAAGAACTTAAAAAAGACAATGTAGAAATTAAAGCATATGAAGATATAATTTCTAGCTTAAGTGATATAAAAGAAGGAACTATACTATTTGATTCATCTAAAACTAATGTATTAGTTCATAGTTCAATAAAAGTAGAAACAGTTGAATGTATGGATATAACAACTAGATTAAAAGCTATGAAAAATGAAGTTGAAGTTGCCAATGTAAGAACTACTATGGTTAGAGATGGTGTTGCCATGGTTAAATTTGTTAATTGGTTCAAGAAAACAATTAAAGAAAAAACTATGACTGAAATAGAGGTATCAGATAAACTTGAAGAGTTTAGAAGACAAGGAGATAATTTTGTTGACCTAAGCTTTGGAACAATATCAGCTTATAAAGCAAATGCATCAATGCCTCACTACAGTGCAACACCTGAAAATCAAGCAACAATAGAAGCTAAGAGTCTTTATTTAGTTGACTCTGGAGCTCAATATTTTGATGGAACTACAGATATAACAAGAACAATTGCTGCAGGTCCATTAACTGATGAAGAAAGAACTGATTTTACATTAGTATTAAAAGGAATGATAGATTTAACTATGCAAAGATTCCTTTACGGAGCAACAGGTTCAAGCTTAGATATACTAGCAAGAATTCCTCTTTGGAATGCTGGTCTAGATTTTAAACATGGTACAGGTCATGGAGTAGGATTCTTCTTAAATGTTCATGAAGGACCACATAGAATATCTCCAGCTCCAAATAATATTAAATTAGAACAAGGTATGATAGTATCTAACGAACCAGGAGTTTATAAAGAAGGAAAGCATGGTATAAGAATAGAAAATTTAGTAGTTGTTCAAAAAGATGAACGTACTCAATATGCAGGACAATTCATGAAATTTGAAACATTAACTTTGTGTCCAATAGATTTAGAAGCTATAGATGTTTCATTATTAAATGAAGCTGAGAAAAATTGGTTGAACGATTATCATAAAACTGTATTTGAAAAACTTTCTCCATATTTAGAGAAAGATGATAAAGACTTCTTAAAAGAAGCTACAAAAGCAATATAACGTATTTAAAGGTCGCTAAATTAATAGCGACCTTTTTATAATAATTTTACTTTATTGTTCAATGTAATGTAGCCAATGTTTGTTTAATCATTTATATTATCTTATATTTTGTGGCGTAGTAATATACAATGTATGCTATATTGGAATAAAATGTATTTAGTAATAGGTGGGAAATACTATGAATGGATATAAGTATTAGAAAACTAAATTATTTTAATGAAAAATAACAAAATATTATTAAAAGAGAGTGGGCATAAGTATTAACAAACTATCTGGTGAACGTTAATCATCAATGTTTTTTTATAGCTTAGAATAATACGTGCAACCAGTTAGTTTGTGTTGCTTATGCCCACTCTCTTTTATGAATTATACTGTTCACATGAATTAATTTGTTATTCCATAGAAAGAGTTTCCCATAATTCATAAAGAGAGTCTATTTGATTTTGAGTTTCAGATATATCTTTGTTAACCTTTTGGGATTTTTCAGGATTTGAATAAATCTCTTCTAGACAAAGCATATTCTGAAATTCATTTAGAGTTTCTTCTAAATTTGCTATTTCAATTTCTGTATCTTTAATTTTTTTAGTTTTAGCTTTAAGTTCTTTTTCAATTTCTCTTTTCTTTTTTCTTTCTTCAGCTACTTGAGTTTTAGTTTTTCCTTGGATTTCTTCTAAACCTTCATATCTATGAGGGTTTTTCTTCTTGTCACAATAATAAGTGTAATTACCAAGAAATTCTTTAACTCCATCTTCATTTAGTTCTAGAATTTTATCTATTACTTTATTTAAGAAATATCTATCATGGGAAATTACAATTAATGTACCATCATAGCTTAATATAGCTTCTTCTAAAGCTTCACGAGACATAATATCTAAATGGTTTGTTGGTTCGTCTAACAAAAGGAAGTTTGATTTAGATAACATAAGCTTCAGAAGATTAATCCTACATTTTTCCCCACCACTTAAAAGATTTATTTTTTTAAAGACATCATCCGAGGTAAAAAGGAATGATGCTAATGCATTTCTAATTTGTGTAGTAGTAAGGGTCGGAAACTCATCCCATACTTCATCTATTATAGTTTTACTCTCATTTAAATTGCTTTGTTCTTGATCATAATATCCTACATAAACATTTTTACCTAGAACTTTGACACCTGAAGTTGGGGTCTCTTCATCCATTATAATCTTGAAAAGAGTAGTTTTTCCACGACCATTTTCACCTATTAGGGCAAGTTTTTCCCCTCTTTTCACATCTAGATTTACGTTGTTAAATAGGGTTTTCTCTCCAAAGCTTTTACAAAGCTTTTCTCCAAATAAAACATCATTACCACTTTTAAGCTGAGTTTCAAATTTTATTTTAGAACCTTTAGCTTTTTTTTCAGGAGCATCAATTCTTTCAATTTTAGCTAAAGCTTTTTCACGGCTTTCAGCAGCTTTTATACTTTTTTCACGGTTAAAAGATTTGAATTTCTCTATAATTTCTTCTTGTCTTTTAATTTCTGATTGTTGAAGGTTATATGCTTTAAGTAGAGATTCATACTCCTTTTTTCTAAGATCTAAAAATTTAGTATATGGAGCATTGAATGTATGAATGTTTCCATTCATAATTTCAAAGGTATGAGAGGTTATCGCATCTAAGAAGAATCTATCATGGGAAATAACCACTATAGTACCTTTGTAAGCTTTTAGGTATTCTTCTAACCATTCTATAGCTTCTAAATCTAAATGGTTAGTAGGTTCATCCAGTAAAAGAATATCAGGATTTGTAAGAAGCAGTTTACATAATGCTACTCTTGTCTTTTGACCACCACTTAAAATACTTATACTCTTATCAAAATCCTCTTCGGTAAATCCAAGTCCTTTCAAGACCCTACTTATTTCAGCTTTATAAGTATAACCACCTCTGTTGTTGTAAAGCTCTGTAAGGGTTGTATAATCCTTAATTAGTTTTTCGTGATATTCTGCACGAGAAGCATCATAGGGTTCATTCATTTTTTCTTCTAAAACATTCATTTTATGTTCCATGTCTGTAAGCGAGGAAAATACTTTTAACAACTCTTCATAAATGGTTGTATCCATTTCTAATGACAGATGCTGTGAAAGATATCCGAGAGTTTTATTTTTATCTATAAAAACATCCCCAGAGTCTCTATCAAGTGCTCCTATTAATATTTTAAAAAGAGTAGATTTACCAGCCCCATTGGCTCCTATAAGGCCAACTTTCTCTCCTTCATTAATTGAAAAAGTAATTTTATTTAAAATAACATCTATACCATAACTTTTGTGTATATCTTTACATCCTATAACTATCATTATTTAAAGTCTCCTTTTAAGAACTATCTTTAACAATTATACTATATATACATTAATTTTATCAAATATACTATTAAATGATTAAAATATAAAATTATACAAATAATAAAATTTCAAAAGTAGATAATCATAAAAGTCCATCACCATATAATGACTTACATGATGATGGACTTTATTGATTATTGTTTAGATTCAAAGTCTAAGGTTAAAAGTATAATTTTTTTTACAAGTAATTCTCCAATTGGGTAGGGTATGTTATAAGAATTTAAAGTTTTAAAAACAGTAGGGGTGGTTTCTTCTATAGATGATAAAATATTTGAGGCTCTAACACTTATAGAAGATGTAGAATTTCTTAAATCTTTTCTGTTATTGAATTCATTACTACTTGATTCTAAGTAAGTACATGGTAAGTTTTTGGGTAATGAGTTTATTTTGTTGCTAACAGAATCCATAGGAAAACAAGGAATATTTATTGGCAATACCTTATTAAATTCTTTTAGTCTTGGAATTAGGGGTAGTACCTTCATAGATATATTATGTGACTGAAAAGGCATAAAACATTGCAATTGTTGCGTATTATAATCTGAATTATCAAAAGGAATAAACTCAATAGGATCCTCAAAGTCTATACCATGTAATTTGCTATTCTCCATTAAATTACCTCCATTTTATTATATATCAATACATAATATGAAAAATATATTAAATTATGATATTAAGAAGAAAACTTTATCACTTTAATATATATTTCATAATATTATATTAAGGAGGGAGTTTTATGTTGAATGTACAAAGGATTAGAAAGTTGTTTCCAGGTCTTAATGAATTAGTACCTCTAGAAGATGGAAGAAGGACCTTAGGAATTAATTTAGATAATGCAGCAACTACACCACCATTTATATACGCATTAAACAGCATATCAAATTTTTCACCTATGTATTCGTCTATTCATAGAGGAACAGGATATAAATCTATAATGTGTTCAGAGTTTTATGAAGAAGCAAGAGAGAGTATTTTAGATTTTTTAAATGCCCCTAGAAACAAATATACAGTTATATTTGTTAAAAATACAACTGAAGGATTAAATTTATTAAGTCATAAGTTAGTTGAAAAAAATGATAATGTACTTTCAACTTTTATGGAGCATCATTCTAACGATCTTCCTTGGAGAAATAAGTGTAAGTTAGATTATGTAGATATAAACGAAGATGGCTCTTTAAATATGCTTGATTTAGAATCAAAATTAATTGAAAAAGATATTAAATATTTAACAGTTACAGGAGCATCTAATGTGACTGGGTGTGTTAATGATATAAATGCATTGGCAAGTCTTTGTCATAGATATGGAACTAGAATAATAGTAGATGGAGCTCAATTAATACCCCATAAAAGTATAAATATGTCAGGATGTTGTATTGAAGAAGAAATTGATTTTTTAGTTTTTTCAGCTCATAAAATGTATGCTCCTTTTGGAATAGGTGTTATAGTAGCTAAAAAAGAATTTTTAGAAGATAACAATGAACCATTTATAAAAGGTGGTGGAACTGTAGAATTAGTTACTAAAGACATAGCTATTTGGGATAGATCACCATTGAAAGATGAGGGCGGAACACCTAATATATTAGGTATAGTGGCATTAATATCATCTATGAAACTTTTAAATCAAATAGGAATGGATAATATTCATGATGAAGAAATCAAATTAACATCGTATCTTTTGAATAATTTAAAAAGACTTCCAATAACTGTATATGGACCTAACAATGCAAAAAATAAAGTAGGAATAGTTAGTTTTAATATTAGTCCTCTTTACCATGAACAAGTTGCAACTAAATTGTCAAATGAGTTTGGAATTGCAGTAAGAAATGGATGCTTTTGTGCACATCCTTATGTAGAAAAGCTTTTAAAGATTCCAGAAGAAGAAATAGAGTATTATGTAAAGAACTATGATAAAGTAAAAAAACCAGGTATGGTAAGAGCCAGTCTAGGTGTATATAATACAAGGGAAGAAATAGATAGATTTTTATATGCTATAGAGTATATTATAAGACGAAGGTATATATAATAAAAATAATCAATAAGAGTATAAGTGTAAAAATTTTTATACTGATATTCATATTTTTATTAAGAATTAATCATATTCTATGAGAAATATAAGTGAAGTAGAAAAATAGAATTGTGTTCTGTATAAAATAAGAAAAAGGACGTAGTAAATACGTCTTTTTTTATGCATATTCAAGAAAATTATTTGTTAAATACTTCATAAGAAGGTATGTCATTGTCTACTAATGGTTCAATATAAGACATAGCATCATTAGTTAAATTATTTCCTTCAGCATTTATCCATTCCTTTGGAAAATACTTTATATTATTAGCAACTTTATTTGCATCAACTAACATAGTTGATGATTTATAAGGTGTATTTGAGTCCCTATTTATAGCGACCATATAGCCACTATTGCCTTCATAAGCATAGGTAAGAGCAGCTTTTCCAACCATATAAGATTCTTCTAAATCAATTTTAGAAGCTATGTGCATAGAACATCTTTGAATTACTCCAAGTTCTAATGCTTTAACTCTTTTAGTTATTCCGGCATTGATTATTAGAGTTTTAAGATAATTACCAACTCCACCTAATTGGGCATGTCCAAAATTGTCATGAGCTCCACTTATATTGCAAGTAGAGATGAAGTCTCCGTTTTTATTTTTTAATCCTTCAGAGGCAACTATATAAACTTGATTTTGTTCTTTAAACTTTTTAGCTACATCCTTTATGAATTGATCCTCAGAGAAAATAATTTCTGGAAGATATATAAAGTCTGCTACAGGTTTTCCACCTAATTTTGCTGCGCATGAAGATGCTGCTAACCATCCTGTGTCTCTTCCCATAGTTTCTAAAATAAATATCCCATTATTTATATAAACAGAAGAATCCAAATAAGTTTCTAATGTTAAAGTTGAAATTAATTTGGCAGCAGATCCAAATCCAGGGGTATGATCTGTAATTGGTAAATCGTTGTCTATAGTTTTAGGTATTCCAATGACTTTTACAGGAATATTATTTAATTTAGTATACTCACTAAGTTTGGCTACTGTATCCATGGAGTCATTTCCGCCTACATAAAAAAACGTATCTATGTTAAGCTCTTTTAAAATGTCAAAAAGCTTTATGTACTCATCGGCACTATCATTAAAGTTTTTCATTTTATATCTACATGAACCTAATCCAGATGAAGGAGTAAATCTAAATCTTTCTAGTTGTTCTAGAGATTTTTCAGAAAGATTTATTATATTTTTATTTAAAATTCCTTCTATACCATTAATACCAGCATATACATTGTTATATAGTTTTTTTTCTAAATTTTCTTTTACAACTCCTACTACACTTGCGTTTATAACTGAAGTTGGACCACCCGATTGTGCAATGATACAATTAGACATATTATAATGCTCCTTTCAAGCAATTAGATTATACAATATAAGTTTTTTGAAACATAATACAATAAAAAGGTTGAAAAATAAAGATAAATTCATTATATTATGTTAATATAGCATGTTTTTGCATAAATAGTATAGCATATATAGTATATATTTGTATAGTCTTATAGATATATAAATTATATAATACTTTTAAGGCACATTCAGAAACATAATAAGTCAGTATGTTAGGCTATTCGTGTCATACTGCGTCAGTAATATTAGCCTATAAGCTCTGCTATGAACGAATATTACTTCCTTGTTTGACCAAAATATACATAGCATCTTTGACTTGTCACTTTCTTTCATGCACCTAAATTAATCTTATAAAATTAAAAAAATTCGAAAAATAGAAGGTTTTTTTTTATAGATGATATAATATATAAAGAGAAATATTATTATTTTTAAACTTTAATAAGGAGATGAAGCATTTGAATTTTTACTCATTAATGATAATAGCAATAGCATTATCATTAGATGCATTTGGGGTTGCTCTAAGTATAGGACTTAATCCTCACGTAAAGGCATCTAATAAAATAGGATTTATAATTTCTTTTGGATTTTTTCAATTCATACTTTCATTTATAGGAGCATATGCAGGATATTTGTTTACATCTTTTGCTTCTGTTCCGAGTATTATCGGGGGAATTATAATAGCAATAGTTGGAGTAATGATGATAAAGGAAGGGTTTGAGGAAAAAGAAGAATGTATGTTACTTAAAAAGAGCATGTATTTAATTTTAGGTATATCAGTAAGCATAGATGCTTTGGTTGTAGGATTTGTAACATTAAATTCTATAATAAGCATATCAATATTATTAACTGATACTATTATTATAGGGGTAACAACTTTGATATTAACATCTATAGCATTTTTGTTAACCAAATATCTTAATAAAGTACAATTTATCTGTAAATATGCAGATTTTATTGGTGGAACCATATTAATCCTATTTGGATTTAAAATGATGTTTTTTTAAGAGCCTTTTATTGGGGTTCTTTTTATTTGCATTGGATTATATAAAGCTAATGATTGAAATTGCAGGTTGAACATAAACTTAAATGTATTTTGAAATGAAATTATAAACAAGAAAGTAAAAAATTATATTTATGATTTTATGTGGCTAAGGATCATTTTATGAAAAAGAGAGCAAAAGGTAGAATTTTGCATATAATATTTGGTATACTTATATATAGAAATAATAAAATGTAGGTGAAGTTATGCAAGCTATAAAAGTATTTAATGAGCATAATATTAAATTAACAAAAGCAAGAATAAGCATATACAATATAATAATGGAAGAACATGATGCCATTACTGCTGAAGATGTTTATAAAAAATGTCTGGAAAATGGATTAAATATTAATTTATCTACAGTGTATAGAACATTAGATCTATTTGAGGATAAAAGCATAGTTGAAAAATATGACTTAGGTAAAGGATGTTATAATTTTTCCATTCAAAAAAATGATCATAAACATGTTTTACAGTGTAGTATATGTCATAAGGAAATAGAGCTTAATTGCCCTATGAAGCAAATAGAGGCAATGGTTAAAAGTGAAACAGGATTTGTTTTATTAGAACATGAATTAAAGATGAAAGGTTTATGCAAGGATTGTTCTGATGAAAAATAGGATATCTTAATTAAGAGATATCCTATTTTTTATGATTAATTTTTCATTATTTTTAGTTTTTTAAGAATTATATTAACTATTAAGGTTATTATAAGAATTATAACAGAGGTAACAGCAATTGTACCGCCAGGGGCACTGTCTATATAAAAGGAAGTTATAATACCTATAAATATATCTAGAAAACCAAAGATTATAGACCATATAAGAGTGGTTTTAAATCCTTTTTTTAATTGAAGTGCAGTAGCCACTGGAACAACTATCATAGAGGATATAACAAGTATTCCCATAACTCTAATTGAAACAGAGATAGTAGCACCAACTAACAAAGTAAAAATATAGTTAACTAGAGATACATTTATACCTATTGCTTTAGCACCCTCTTCATCGAAGGTTATATATATTAATTTTGAAAATAAAGAACTAATAATTAATATGCAAATAATACCTATTGCAAGTATGATAAGTAAATCTTTTCTGGATACAGTTAATATACTTCCAAAAAGTATTGAATTAACATTAGCAGAGGCTTTACCTGTACTTATTAATATTATTGCGATACCTATACTTAAGGTTAAAATTATAGACATGACAAGCTCAGAGTATTTTTTATAGTAGTTTCTTAGAAATTCTATGAATATACCACAAAATGATGTAAAACCAAAGGAGGCAAGAAGGGGGTCTATTCCCACAACAAGACCTATGGCAATCCCGGCAAAAGAGGCATGAGATAAAGTATCTCCCATCATAGAGTAACGTTTAAGTACTAAAAATATTCCAACTAATGGGCAAAGTATAGATATAAAAAAACCAGCAATTAATGCATTTTGCATAAATTCGTATTGTAGCATTATAATCCTCCTTGAGTGTCTATAGAGGCTTTGAATTCCTCTAAGGTATAAAGTTTTGAACCACCATCTTTAAGTTGTAAAACATGGGTGGAATTTGAAAGTACTGCATCTAAATTATGTTCTACAGAAATAACTGTTATTTTTTCACATAGATTTAAATGTTTTATAAGATAATATATTTCACGTTGGTTTGTGATATCTATGCCAGTTGAAGGTTCATCTAAAATTAAAATATCAGGGGTTCCCATTAAAGCTTTAGCAATAAAGATTCTTTGTTGTTGCCCTCCAGATAAATTTCCAAGAAGATGATTTTCAAAATTTATCATGTTAACTTTTTTCAAACAATTATAAATCGCAGTAGAGTCTTTTATTTTCAAAAGTTTTCTATAAGTATTAAGAAGCTCCTTTACTGTAATAGGAAATTCTGCATTAAAGTTATCCATCCTTTGAGGAACATATCCTACTTTAGAACCTTTTAGTTCAATAGTTCCTTTTAAAGGTTTTAGAAGATTTAGTATAAGTTTTACTAGTGTACTTTTACAACTTCCATTTTCACCAATTATAGACACGTAGCTTCCTTTAGGAATATTAATATTAATATCCTTCAATAAATAACAAGGGCTATTTGGATATGAAAAGTACAAATTTTTTATGTTAATCAAGAAATCAGCTCCTTAACAAATTTTATAATTTAATTATTGACATTTAATAACTCAAATATTATTATATAACCAAATGCAAATGATTTGCAACAGGAGGTTTTTGAATGAAGAAAAAAATATATTTAGGCTTGTCTTTAATTTTATCATTTAGTATGCTTACAGCATGTGGTAATAAGATAGCTAAAGAAAAGTCAACAGATAAAATAGAGGTTGTAACTAGTTTTAATGCTATTTATGATATTGCAAGTAAAATAGGTGGGGATAGGATAGCTATTAAAAATATAGTTCCAAAGGGAACTGAAGCCCATGATTTTGAACCTAAACCTAAAGATATGGTTGATTTGAATAAAGCAGATGTCTTTGTTTACAATGGGCTAGGAATGGAAGAATGGGTAGATAGTACACTGAAATCAATAAATAATGATAAATTAGTGGTTGTAGAAGCAACAAAAAACACAAATTTAATAAAAAACAAGGATTCCAAAGAAGGTGAAGGTCATGGAGAATTTGATCCACATGTATGGTTAAGTCTTCAAGATTCAAATATTATGGCTAGAAATATTATGGAAGCTTTTATAAAGGTTGATGGTGAAAATAAGGAATATTATCAAGGGAGATATAAAGAGTTTTCTGAAGGAAATGCAATTTTACTTAAAGAGTATGAAGAAAAATTTTCTAAAATTGAAAATAAAGGTTTTGTAACTAGTCATGCTGCATTTGCATATTTATGCAGAGATTTCAAATTGCAACAGAGTAGTGTAGCAGGAATATTTAATGATGGAGAACCAACTTCACAAAAATTAAGTGATATGGTTAACTTCTGTAAAGAAAATAATGTGAAAACTATTTTCATGGAATCAGATGGAAGTGAAAAAGTTGCACAAACTATTGCAAAAGAGATTAATGGAAATGTAGAAAAAATAAATACGTTAGAGAGTGAAGGCTCATATTTAGAAACTATGAGAGAAAACTTAGAAAAGATATATAATAGTTTAAAATAGGTGTGGTATGATAATAATGTAATATTATTAGAGTACAAAGGAGAGAATATAATGGATTTTTCGTCATTAGTTATAATGCAAAAAGATAAAGAAACTGGATATTTAATTAAAGAATTAGGTAGTTATCAAGCTGGAGACGGTGCAAAATATGTTACTAAGTTACATGAGATAGATGGAGAGGTAGTAATGTATTTTGATACAAATAAAGATGTAGCAGAATGGGAATATAGTGCTATATATGATTTGTTAGATTATGATTTATTTAGAAATTCATCATTAGATATAGAAGATGTTGATGATGAATATAACCCTTCATGGAAGGTTATATTAAAATATAAGGATGAACATAGTGAAATGAAAGAAGAACTTGATAAAGTTTGTTCTATTATAGAAGAAGCAATGGAAAAGGTATTTAATGATATTCAAGGAAAAGAAGAAGAATACAAATAAGATTTAACTAATACAATAACAGATTTTAATAAAATAACAAATTTTATTATTTAAAATAAAAAATCCCTATGATATTATAAATTTGGGGATTTTTTTATTATTTTTACAATAAAAGGAGGGTATCATGGAAGAAAATAAATCTATAAAATCAAGAAATGAAATAGAAGAAAAGTACAAATGGAAAATAAATGAGTTATATCAAGGTATTGATTCCTGGGAAAAAGATTTTACTGACCTAAAAGAAAAATCTAAAGTATTAAAAACATATGAGGGAAGTCTTGGGGAGGAAAAAAAATTATTAGACTTTTTCAAAAAATATGAGGAAATTTCAAGAAGGGCTGAAAAACTTTTTATTTATGCACATTTAAAAGGTGATGAGGATACAAGAAATTCAACATATCAAGCATTGAAAAGTAAAATAGATAATTATATGCCTATTTTAAAATCATATTATGCTTATTTAGAACCAGAAATATTGTCATTAGAAGAAAACTATTTAAGTGATGTAATGAAAAAGAAGGAATTAAAATTATATGAATTTTATTTAAAGGATATTTTAATACAAAAACCACATACTTTAAATAAAGAACAAGAGGAGATTCTAGCATCTGTTTCTAATTGTTTAATAGCACCAGCAGAAATATATTCCATGTTAACAAATGCTGATATGACTTTTCCAATAATCAAGGATGAAGAGGGAAAAGATGTAGAGCTTACAGAAGTTAATTATGGAACATTTATAAAATCTAAAGATAGGAATGTTAGAGAAGCGGCATTTAAAGCATTGTTTAAAACTTATAAGAAATTTATTAACACAATATCTACATCATTAACTTCAAATATTAATAATTTAGTGTTCGAAGCAAAACTTAGAAATTATAAATCTTGCATGGAAAGAACATTGAAACCTAATAATATACCATTAGAAGTATATTCAAATTCTTTAGATACAATTAATGAATATTTACCACTTCTTCATAAATATGTAGATATAAAAAAGAGGTTATTAGGTGTAGATGAAATTCATATGTACGATTTATATGTTCCGGTAATTGAAATTGAAAAGGAACACATAGAGTTTGAGGATGCTGTTAAACTAGTTAAAGAAGGATTAAAACCTTTAGGGAAAGAATACTTAGATATATTCTCAAAAGGAATTGAAAGTGGATGGGTAGATGTATTTGAAAATAGAGGTAAAAGAGGTGGAGCATATTCATGGGGTTGCTATGATTCAATGCCTTATGTTTTACTAAATTACAATTATGATTTAGGTGATGTATCCACTCTTGCCCATGAGATGGGACACTCTATACATTCTTATTATTCAAGGAAAGAACAACCTTATATATATTCATCATATACATTGTTTTGTGCAGAGGTTGCATCAACTTGTAATGAGGCACTTCTTATAAATTATTTAATAAATAAAGAGGAAAATAAGAAGAAAAAATTATATTTAATAAATCAAGAATTAGAGCAAATAAGAACTACTGTATTTAGACAGCTTATGTTTGCTGAATTTGAAAAAACAACTCATGAAAGTATAGAAGGAGGTGCACCTCTTACAGGAAAAGATTTAAATGAAATATGGCATAATCTAAATGTAAAATATTTTGGAGAAAACATGATAGTTGATGAGGAAGTTGATATAGAGTGGAGTAGGATACCTCATTTTTATTCTGATTTTTATGTTTACCAATATGCTACTGGTTATGCAGCGGCAGCAGCCTTTGCAAATTCAATCTTAACAGATGGAAAAAAAGCGGTTGAAAAATATAAAGGCTTCTTAAAGTCAGGAGGAAGTGATTATCCTATAAATATTTTAAAGAAAGCTGGAGTTGATATGACTACTTCTAAACCTTTAGAGGCTACAATGACAAGATTTAAGGAACTTTTAGATATGTTAGAAAAAGAAATTTAGTAATATAAATTGACTTGCTATATTAAAAGTAGCAAGTCAATTTATATGTTTTTTTTGAACTAATGATAAAAAAGTTACTATATATGAAAATACATTGTTGAAATAGATTTATAAAAGGATATAATTAATTATATAAAATAAGTATATAAGGATTAGTAAAATACATTATTTAATGTACTTTAAGTTTAAAAAATATTTTCTAAGAGTGTAAACTTTTAAGTGCAGTTTATGTTAGAATTTAGTATATAACATTTTGCGAGGTACAATAATGAGGTTTGAATTTATTGATAGGGTTAGTGATGGTGATATACTTGCTAAAAGCATCTTTTCAAGAGATGGTAAGGTGTTATTAAGATCGGGAATGAAATTAACCCATGGATATATAAAAAAACTTAAGCAATTAGAAGTTTTTTATATTTATGTTAAGGATGAGAGATTAGAAGATATAGATGTTGAGGATGAAAAATTAAATGAAATAAAGTTAAGCGCAGCTAAGGCTTTAGGGGGTGTAATTAGAAATATAGACAACTCTAGTGAAGTAGATTTAAAGACTCCTGTAGCTATAGTTGAGGAGCTGATGGATTACATATTAAATATAGGTGATGTAAATAAAAGTTTATATGATATAAAGACATTTGATAATTATACTCAAGTTCATTCAATAGACACAGGTATTATGAGTTTATTTATGGGGATAAATTTTAATGTTCCGAAGAGTGATCTTGTAGATTTAGGAGTAGCAGCCATACTTCATGACATAGGAAAGATAAAGGTTGGAAATGAAATAATTAATAAAAAAGGTGCTTTAACAAATGAAGAATTTGAAAAAATAAAGATGCACCCCATTTATGGAGAAGAAATTCTTAGTAAAAATTATAATGTTTCTAACAGAATTTTAAGAATAATAAGAGAACATCATGAAAAACTAAACGGAAAAGGATATCCTTTTGGGTTAAAGGGTGATGAGATTAGTAAGTTATCACAAATAGTGTCTATATGTGATGTATACGATGCAGTAAGTAATGATAGAATCTACAGGTCTAAATTTTCTCCTAATGATGCATATGAATTAATTTTATCAGAGGGTGATAATAGTTTTAGTATGGATATGATTAACAACTTTAGAAAAACTTTTTTTGTATATCCATTAGGATGTTGCGTAAAATTATCAAATTATACTGAGGGATATGTAATAAGTCAAAATTCTGGATATCCAGATAGACCAATAATAAGAGTTCTTTATGATAGTAAATCGAAAAAACCTATACCGTTTTATGAAATAGATTTATTAACTAATATAAATTTAACCGTAATAGGTATTGTATAAATTACAACTAATTGAGTGGAGTGTAGGGAATTATGAATTTCAATAAATTTTTTAATACTTTAGCTAATAATGGGTTTACCATAGAAGAGTTTAAGAGCATTGATGGTGTAAATAACAACTATATAGCTATATATTACAATAGTAAAGGTGCATTAGCTGTAATAACCAGTAACAAGGATAATTATCATTTAAAAGCACTGGATGCTTTAAATTATTTGAAATCAAAAGGGATTAATGAAGTTTATATAAATAACGTTATACAAGTTGAAAGTGAAGTTATAGAAAAAGGAGACTTTTATGGAACTATAACTGTAAATATTCATACTGGAGAATTAATAAGTGCAAGAGGTGCAACTGAATGGGTTATTAATACTTTGAAAAATATTTCAACACCCAAGACACTAAAGGAAAAAATAAAAGAAAAAGATTTATTTGCAGTTACAAATGCAATTATAATAATAAATATAATTATTTTTATTATAAGTGCAATATTGTCTAGGAATTTATTAAATATAAATATATATGTATTAGCAGCACTTGGGGCCAAGGTTAACTATTTTATTAATCAGGGTGAATACTATAGATTATTTACTTGTATGTTCTTACATGGGGGATTAATGCATATTGCATTTAATATGTATGCATTAAAATCTATAGGATATCTAACTGAAAATATTTATGGGAAATTAAAATTTTCTATAATATATGTTATCTCAGGTATTATCGGATCCTATTTTAGCTATAAATTATCTGAGGGAATTGCAGTAGGAGCATCAGGAGCTATTTTTGGTCTATTAGGAGCTGCACTGGTATTCGCATATAATGAAAAGCATAGAATTGGAAAAGAGTTTCTTGTAGAAATATTAAAAGTAATAGGAATAAACATATTTATTGGCTTAACGCTTCCTAATATAGATAACTATGCACATTTAGGAGGGCTTTTAGCTGGTATAATAAGTAGTTTTGTAATTTATCCTATGATAAAAAAAAGCAATTAAGGGTTATCTTAATTGCTTTTTTGCTTTATTTAGAAAAACCTTGAAATGAATTTTGATTGAAATGTAGGGTTATGCAACAATTGAATATATATCTTTTTCATAAAGAGTTTCCTTTAAAATTAAGTTTTCAGCTAAAGAGTTTAGCAAATCTTTATTATCTAGGATTAAATTTTTAGTTTCATCATAAAGAGAATTAACTATATTTTTGCATTCACACAATATATCAGATGTATTTACAGCACCTATATTATTAAGCTCATTTAAGCTTAGAAGGCCTAAGGAGTCTCCCATCCCATATTGAGTAACCATTGTTGAAATTATGCTTGTAGCATGCTTTAAATCATTATATGCACCTGTTGTTATTTTATCTTTTCCAAAAACAATTTCTTCAGCAGCACGCCCCGCTAATAAAACCATTATTTTATTATGAAGATAAGAGTAAGTCTGGTAATTACTGTCTTCAGGTATTGTTAATGTATATCCTCCAGCACCCTTGGATGTTGGTATTATAGTTATCTTAGATATTTTGTCATAAGGAAGTACTAGATTTGATATTAAAGCATGTCCAGATTCATGATAAGCAGTTAATTTTTTATCTTCTTCTCTTAAACTTTCAGTATTAATTTTTTCATATCCTGCTATAACAATAGAAAAAGCTTTATCAAGATGAATTTCTTCAATAAATTCACTTTCATCCTTACATGCTAATATAGCAGATTCATTAATTAAGTTTTCAATCTTAGCACCAGAAAAATAAGAAGTTTTTCTAGCTAAGGCTTTGATATCTATGTTTGTATAAGGTTTATTTTCTAAGTGTAGTTTTATAATACTTTCTCTAGCAGTAATATCAGGAAGAGGAACCTCTATATGTCTATCAAATCTACCAGGCCTTAGTAGTGCATCATCTAAGGTATCAAGCCTGTTTGTAGCTGCCATTACTACTATACCATCAGCTTCACTAAATCCAGACATTTCCGTTAGCAGAGCGTTTAGAGTTTGATCTCTCTCATCAGAACCACCAGCTTTTCCATTACTTCTTTTTTTACCAATAGCATCTATTTCGTCTATAAAAATAACAGCACGTCCAGTTTTCTTAGCTTTTTTAAAAACATTTCTTATTCTAGATGCACCTACTCCTACGTAAAGCTGAACAAAATCAGAACCAGATAAAGCAAAGAATGGAACATTTGCTTCTCCTGCTACAGCCTTAGCCATGAGAGTTTTACCAGTACCAGGGGCGCCGTATAGGATGATACCTTTAGGCATTCTAGCACCATATTTGTTATATTTTTCAGGATTTTTAAGGAAGTCTACTATATCTTTAACACTCTCTTTTACTTCATCATTTCCAGCAACACAATCAAAGTTGTATTTATAATTTTCAATATTATGAACCTCTATAGATTCTACATTGAGCATACCTTTAGCACCTTTAGAATTCTTTTTAGATAAAACAAATACAGTTGAACCTATAAGTGTTAATCCTAATAGTATAGAAAAAATTTTTAAAGGAGAAGGGTACGATCTAGTGTTTACAGTTATATTTTGTTTAAGCAAGTCCTCTTTCAATGAAAGGGAATTAGGATTATCTGTAGTATAGATTAACCCGTCCTTTGATTTAATAGTTATTTTATCGCTTTCATCCAATGTTACACTTAAGACATTATCACCATTTATATCAGATAAAAAATAATTATAGTTTTTATATAATGGAGTAGGTTGTGTAAATGAATATACACCAAAACCTATAGATAAAATTAAAATTATAGAAAAAGGAATAATAAATAAATTTTTTTTCAAAACTTTCATTAACTGAATTCCCCCTTAAATCTTATTTACAATCTCATTATACGGATTTAAAAATAAATGTCTAACCAAAATCATAAGTTTTGGTAAAGTAATTTATGGTACAAAATATAATTCTATTTATTAAAATGAAAAATATGGTATACTTAAATTAGCATAATATATAAATTTAGTGGGGGAGTATTTAAATGAGGATAAGTAGTTTAAACGGAGCTTTAAATGGAGATGATATTTTATCCTTAATAGAGGACTGGGTTTATATTCCAGGACTGACTGTAGAAAATATTGTAATTAAAGATGAAATAGAAATAAATGGACAATATAAAGTTATAATAAAAATACCTTTTAAAATAACTTTATCTTTAGAAGGTACTTCTAAGGAATGCATATATTTAAATTTAACTTCTATAAAATTATATAAGTTGCAGATTTATTCTTTCTTTAGAAAGTTGGCTCTTAAAAAGGTTATAGAAGATCTTAAAGATGAAGGTATAGCATTTAATGAGGGAAGAATAATAATATATATAAATAAATTATTAAAGAAGGCACCAGTATTTCTTAATTTGAACTTAAAAGATTTATTTTTAAAGGATGGATTTGTAAATGTTGAGGTAATGAATATTAACTTTTCAATGACAAGACCTATAGAAGATAATGTGAAAATAGAGAGTGAAGAAGTTGAACAATCGGTATTGATATTAAACAAAACTAAAGACTCATATACACAATTAAAATGTTTAGTAGGAGAGAAGGTTCCAGAAAAATATGAACCGGTATTTAAATATGTAATGATAATACCAGATTTAATAGCTTTGATTTTTAGACTTTTCAAAGACAAAAGAGTACCTACTAAAGTAAAAGTGGCGGTGTCTTTATCTATAACCTATGTTGCATCCCCTATTGATATATTACCAGATGATATACCTTTTATCGGTAGAATAGATGATGTAGCTATGATATTTTTTGCATTAAATAAAATCTTAAATAGTGTAGATGAAATTGTTATTTTAGAAAACTGGGAAGGTGAGGAAGACATAATAACTGTCATAAAAGAAGGAATTAATTATGTAAATGGATTTGCAGGAGGAGAAAGGGTAAATAAAATTTATAATGTGTTTTAAAAAGTAAATTGTTTATCGTATTTTTTTAAGTAACTCCATCTGAATCTAAGAATCGTTTGATAGAGGAGAAATGTACATGGGAAAGTTCTATGCAGTGGCAAAAGGTAAAAGTGGAGAAGGTAAAATATATGACACATGGGATAAATGTAAAAAGGATGTTATTGGTTTTAAAGGTGCCATATATAAAAGTTTTCCAACCCTATTAGAGGCTGAAGATTTTTTAGAAGCCCATGGAGTAAAGGTAAATGGAAATGATTTTAAAAATAAAGAAGAAAAGAAATCTAATGAAGATAGATTAGAAGTTTATGTTGATGGTAGTTTTAATTTGTCATCAAAAGAATATTCTTATGGGTTAATTGCATTATTTAATGGCAATGTAATTTACGAAGAAAATGGAAAAAGAAACGATGAGGCTGCAGCTATGAGAAATGTGGCAGGAGAGGTTCTTGGGGCTATAAAAGCTGTAGAATTTGCCAAAAATAATGGCTATAAATCTATAAGTATATATTTTGATTATCAAGGAATTGAGTCATGGGCAAAAGGAACTTGGAAAAGAAATAATTTTTTAACCCAGGGTTATAATGAGTTCATAAAAGAGAATTTAGAAGAAATTGATATAAAATTTATTAAAGTAAAAGGACATAGCGGCGATACATATAATGATAGAGCTGATATTTTAGCAAAAAAAGCCTTAGGGATAGTTTAATAGTTTTTTTATTTATTGGTAAAAAATATATAGTTTAAATAAAGAGAAATTGCATATGATAAACTCATAAAGTATTTTAAGGAGTTGATTGTATGCATCGTAATACTAAATTTTTAGTTGGCATGACTGCTGGAGCTATTATAGGAAGCACAGTAGGGACTATGATGAATATGGACAGAAGCACCAAAAGAAAAATTAGGAAATTTGGTAAAAATGCTATATGCATGGCTGATGATATGTATTCACATATGAAACATTATAAAAGATAATGAATGGAATGCCCTAGAAATATTAAAAATATCTAGGGTATTTCTATTTTAAAAAATAAAATATGAAAAAATATTAAAAAAATTCATGTAAATCATTGTTGAAAAATGAAATTATGCTATAATAATACATAAAATGAATATTTTTGAGAATATTTTCAGTAAAGGAAGAGTGAAATATGGAGATACTTTCTTTAGGAGAAAAAATAAAAAGAAGAAGAAAAGAACTGAACATGACCTTAAAGGAATTGGCAGGAGATAGAATAACTCCAGGTCAAATAAGTCTTGTAGAATCTAGCAAATCTAATCCAAGTATGGATTTGTTAGAATATTTAGCTACATCATTAAAAACTTCAGTAGAATATTTAATGGAGTCTGAAGAAACTCAAGCAGAAAAGATTTGTTTATATTTTGAAAATATAGCTGAAGCATATATCTTAAATAGTGATTTGTTTCAAGGTGAGCAATATATAGAAAAAGCTTTATATTATGCAGAAAAGTATAATTTGGAGTATAGGAAGGCTAGAAACTTACATTTAAGAGCATGTATACATATGGGGAAAAATGAATATGCTTTAGCAGAGCAGTATTTTTTATCAGCCAATGTAATATTTATAAAAAATAACGATTATGAAGAAGTTGTAAATACATTTTTAAAATTAGGAAAAATAACATTTGAAGTTAAAGCGTATCATTCATCAAATTCGTACTTGCAACAGGCTGAAAAGGTTTATTTAGATAATGAAATGGGTAATGACACAATACTAGGTGAAATATATTATTATATTGCTAGTGTTTATTTCAAACTAGATAATTTGGACAAGGCAATAAACTATTCATACTTAACAAAAGAAAAATTTAATCAATTAGATAACAAGAGGGAATATGCTAAAGCATTATTATTGCTTACAGAACAGTATAATACTAAAGGAGATTTACATAATTCAATAAAATATTCCAAAAAGACTTTGGAAGTTTTTAGAGAGTTAGATGATTCCGTTCAGTTATCTAATATAGAAAATAATTTAGGAAAACTTTTCTATGAATTTAATAATTTGGAAGAATCTTTTAAGCATTATAATAAGTCTAAGGAATTAAAAGAGCGAAATAATGATAAAACTCTTATAAATACTTTAGTAAATATATGTGAAAACTATATCAAATTAAAAGACATTGAAAAATGTGAAGAAATGTTAGATAACATTTTAAATTTAGTACAAGATATTGGTGGAGTAACATTTGTAGAGTATTATCTTTTAAAATACAGAGTTGAACTTTTAAAAGGCGATCTTATGAGCGCAGAAAATACTCTGATTCTTGCTTTAAATTATGCTAAGAATATGGAGTTTATTAAAAAGTCTGCTGAGATTTGCATAATGCTTGGTAAATTTTATATTGACAATAAACAAGATGGAAAAGCAGCAAAATATTTAAATGATGGAGTTGTCTTATTTAAAGAGATAGGTATTTTAAAAGAACTTTAAATAAAGGTTGTTAGGTGTGATGAATATGGAGATATTATCAACTGGTGAAAAAATAAAAAGAGCCAGAGTATATAAAGGAGCTACTTTAAAGGATATATGTGAGGATAAGATTTCAGTATCTAAAATGAGTTGCATTGAGAATAACAAGGTGAAACCTGAACTTTGGATACTTGAGATGGTTGCAGAAAAACTAGATATAAACATAAACTATTTATTAAAAGATGTAGAAAATCAAATAAAAGATAATATAGCTGAGATTGAAAATAAGGAATTTTCAAACGATTTAGAAGAAAAAACATTCTATAATTTAGAATATGCTTTGGAATATAAAGAATATAATTTGGCCTTTGAATTAATGCATATATTATTTCATAATTATCTAATTAATAAGAGCTATGAAAATATTCAAGTTAATATCTCAAGATATTATGATATTTGTCAAAAGAGTGGATTAACATCAAATGTTTTAGTATATTTCAAAGACATGGGTAGATATTTTTTTGCTAACTCAGAATATTCTCAAGCAGCTACTTATTTTGAAAATATAATAAAATTAATTCGAGAAAATAAAATTCAAGATAAAAATGAAGAAGCTATAGCTGTATACAATAAAGCAATTTGTCACACATATTTAAATGAGTTTGATAAAACATATTTGTTAGTAGATGATCTAATGAAAATAGTAGATAATGTTATCAAAAAATGTAAGAAAGCTATAATATATAATTTTATAGCAGATATGCAGTTAAAAAGAGGCGCTAATGATGCTGATGAATATGAGAAAATTGCTTTTGGTCTTTATGATAGTGTTGAGGATAAAATAGATGCATTAATAAATTCATCACTAATACTTATAGAAATAGGTAAAATAGAGACAAGTTTAAAGTATATGAATAATGCTATAGAATTGTGTAAAGATAACTGTGAAGAATTACTTGTAGAAGTTTTATTAATATGTGTAGAAAACTTATTAAACAATAATTTAATAGAAGAGGCACATAAAATATGTGATGATGCATTAAATCATGCCATAGCTAGTAATGATGTAAAATATATAGAGAGAGCTTATTATTTCAAATCTAAAATACTTCAAGGACAAGACAAATGTATAGAGTCTGAAATGTATATGAATCTTTCTCTAGATGCTCTTATGAAATTTGGTGGAAAAAAAGAAATATATGAACGATATTTGGATATGGGTAATATGTATTTTAAGCTTGGAGAAATAGGAGACTCATTAAAATATTTTAACTTGGCAATAAACGTTGAAAAAAAATATAAACAAAAAATATAAGCCTCTTTAGTAAAGATGGCTTATATTTTTTTAGTGTTGTTTTGAAAAACTAATAGCATTCAGATGGGTGAAAGTACACCACTTAAATGAAGATTAGTTTTATAAATTAGGAGAAAATATATTATAATATATATAGTAAGAAATTTTTGAAAGGAGTCCTTTACATGAATATTGAGAAATTAACATTAAAGGTACAGCAAGCTATTAATGATGCACATGCAGCAACAATAAAGTTTAATCATCAACAAATGGATATAATGCATTTATTTTATGCATTAGTAAATCAAGAGAATGGCCTTATACCAAATATATTTGAAAAAATGGGAAAGGACATAAATGCATTAAGGATATCAATAAATACAACATTAGATTCTATGCCAAAAGTGTTAGGACAAGGAGCACAAAGTGGGGGAGTTTATCCTACAAGAAGATTTGAAGAAATTTTCTTAAAAGCAGATGATATAGCTAATGAATTTAAAGATTCATATATAAGTGTGGAACATGTAATGATGGCAATAATGGATATAGATTATAAAGGGGATACAGGAAAAATACTTGGTCAATTTGGAATAAATAAAAATGGTTTTTTAAATGCTTTATCAGCTGTTAGAGGAAATCAAAGGGTTGAAAGTAATGATCCAGAGGGAACTTATGATGCATTAGCTAAATATGGAGTTAATCTTATAGAAAGGGCTAAGAACCATGAGGTTGATCCTGTAATAGGAAGAGATGATGAAATAAGAAGGGTAATAAGAATATTATCAAGAAGGACTAAAAACAACCCTGTACTTATAGGGGAGCCAGGAGTTGGTAAAACAGCTATAGTAGAAGGGCTAGCTCAAAGGATAATAAAAGGTGATGTACCAGAAGGATTAAAGAATAAGATAATTTTTTCATTAGATATGGGTTCATTAGTTGCAGGAGCTAAATATAGAGGAGAATTTGAGGAAAGATTAAAAGCTGTAATTAAAGAGGTTCAAAATAGCAATGGAAGAATTATTCTTTTTATAGATGAAATGCACACCATAGTTGGAGCAGGTAAAACAGAAGGAGCAATGGATGCTGGAAATATAATAAAGCCTGCTTTAGCAAGAGGAGAGCTTCACTGTATAGGAGCAACAACTTTTGATGAATACAGACAGTATATAGAGAAGGATAAAGCTTTAGAAAGAAGATTTCAACCAGTTATAGCAAATGAACCTTCAGTTCAAGACACAGTATCAATTTTAAGAGGTCTTAAAGAACGGTTTGAAATACACCATGGTATTAGAATACACGATTCTGCCATTGTAGCAGCAGCAAAGCTATCCAATAGGTATATACAGGATAGATATCTACCAGATAAAGCTATAGACCTTATAGATGAAGCTGGCGCTATGATAAGAACAGAGATAGATTCGATGCCTTCGGAATTAGATAATTTAAAAAGGAGAATTCTCCAACTTGAAATAGAGAAAGAGGCACTGATAAAAGAAAAAGATGATTATTCAAGAGAAAGGCTAAAGTCACTTGAAAAAGAACTGTATAATTTAAAGGATAGGGATAATGAATTAACTGCTACCTATGAAAAAGAAAAAAATAATCTTACTGAAATTAGAAATTTAAAATCTAAATTAGATGATGTTCGGGGAAAAATAGAAAAATATGAAAGAGAATATGACTTAAATAAGGTTGCAGAACTTAAGTATGGCATATTACCATCATTAGAAGAAGAAATAAGGGTGAAAGAGAAAAAATTAAAAGAAAATAATGATACTTCTCTTTTAAAAGAAGAAGTTACGGAGGAAGAAATAGCAGATATAATTTCTAAATGGACAGGAATCCCAGTTTCAAGACTTGTTGAGGGAGAAAGACAAAAACTTTTGAAACTTAGTGATGAACTTGAAAAAAGAGTAATAGGACAAAGAGAAGCTGTAGAATCTGTAACCAATGCAGTAATAAGAGCAAGAGCTGGTATAAAGGATGAAAATAGACCAGTAGGGTCTTTTATTTTCTTAGGACCAACAGGAGTAGGAAAAACAGAACTTGCAAAAACTTTAGCAAGAACATTATTTGATTCTGAAGACAGTATAATAAGAATAGATATGTCAGAGTATATGGAAAAACATTCAGTTTCAAGATTAGTTGGTGCACCTCCAGGATATGTAGGATATGAGGAAGGCGGTCAGCTTACCGAAGCAGTAAGAAGAAAACCATATAGTGTTATTTTATTTGATGAAATAGAGAAGGCACATGAAGATGTGTTTAATATGCTTCTTCAAATTTTAGATGATGGAAGACTCACAGACAATAAAGGGAAGTTAATAGATTTTAAAAATACAATAATAATTATGACGTCTAATATAGGTAGCACTTTCTTATTAGAGGGAACAGTTAATGGAGTTATAAATGATAACATAAGGGATGAAGTTATCATGGAAATGAAAAGAAGATTTAAACCAGAGTTTTTAAATAGGGTAGATGATATAATATTATTTAAACCATTAAGCATAGAGGGAATTAAAAAAATAATTGATATATTTATGGAAAACGTAAAGAATAGATTGAAAGAGAAAAAAATAGAATTAGAGATAACAGATGAAGCAAAAGAGCTTCTTGCAATAGAAGGATATGACCCTCATTATGGAGCTAGACCTTTAAAAAGGTTCATAGAAAATACCTTGGAGACAGATATTGCAAAAAAAATAATAAGTGGAGAAATTCATGATGGTTCTAATGTGATTGTAAAAGCAAATAAAGAAAAATTAATAATAGAATCAATGTAGAGATTTTATGAACTCTTTTGAACTTTGAAACTTAGAAAATTAAGAATAAGAATATTTTTAAAGTTGAAAATTGAATGTAGGGAGTTGAGAGTGAAGGATGGAATCTTGTTAAGGAGATTTCTAAAATAAAAACATTTTTAAAGAAGAGCTGTGATTTTTAACCACAGCTTTACATTCTCCATTCTCAACTTTTATTAAGGAATTTTGTGATTTTCAACGATAATTGTCAATTGTTAATTTTAAATTGTCAATTAAAATTTAAGGGAGAGTAGGTTTATAGTGAAAATAAACAAGTATGATGATCTTATATTTATAGGAGAAAAATTAAAAGAAAAGGGTGATTTAAAGGGGGCACTAAGTTATTTTGTTAAGGCTAACCTATGCTATGAGAGTAAAAATGATTTAGAATTTCTTTTAGATTTAGCACTTTTATATGATGAACTTGACAATATGGAGTATGCAGAAAAAATATATAATGAAATTTTAAATATAAATCCTAAAGAACCTAGAGCTTATTATGGAATAGGAATTCTATATGATAATATAAAAGAATATAAAAAGGCAATAATGTTTTATGAAAAAGCTATTAGTTTTGATGAAAATTATGATAGGGCATATTTTTTTATGGCAAATGCTTATGATGAATTAGGAGATAAAATTAAATCAATAGAATACTATAAAAAAGTCATAGAAATAACTCCTACTGATTTTTGGGCACATTTAAACCTTGGAAGTATATATGAAGAATTAGACAGAAATAATGAAGCTATTGAAGAAATAAATAAAAGTTTAGAAATAATACCAGATCATTATATGGCATTGTTTAATATGGGTGTTTTAATGAAGAAGATTAATAAGGTACATAAAGCCATAGAATTTTATAGAGAATCTATAAAAGCAAATCTAGGATATGGTTTTTCTTTTCTAAATTTAGCTGTGATATATAAAGAAAGTGGATTTTACGAGAAAGCTATAAAAGTTATAAGTAAAGGAATAATGTTTAATCCTGAAATGCCTTCTTTGTATTACAATAGGGCATGCTTTTATGCATTATGTAAAGAAGATAAAAAATCATGTAAAGATTTGAAAAAAGCCATAGAAATACTACCGTGGTTTAAAGAATATGTGAAAAAAGATAGGGAACTTTCAGAAATATGGCCTAAAGTTTTAAATAACTCTACTATATAAGGGGAAAATCAATGAAAATATTTTTTATGTCAGACATACATGGATCGCTTTATTATTTAAATAAAGCTTTAAAAGCTTATGAAAGAGAAAAATGTGAATATATTGTTATATTAGGAGATATACTTTATCATGGTCCAAGAAATGATATTCCTAAAGGATATGATCCTAAAAGTGTAGCTAACACTCTTAATAAACTGAAAAATAAAATAATGTGTGTTAAAGGAAACTGTGATGGTGAAGTGGATCAAATGATGATTGAATTTCCAATTTTATGTGATTACTCAACTATATTTTATAAAGAAAAAAGATTGTTTTTAACGCATGGTCACAAATATAATAAAAATAATATGTTACCTGTAGATAAGGGTGACATTATAATAAGTGGACATACTCATATACCAGTATGTGAAAAAGTAGAAGGATTATACTTTATAAATCCAGGATCGATAACATTTCCTAAAGAAAATACAAAACATAGCTATGGTATTTTAGAGGATGATAAATTCATAATAAAGGATTTAAATGGAGAAAATATCTTGCAAATAACAATTGAGTAAATAGTGAAAATATTATGAATTTACGTTGCAAATAGGAGAAGCTATGTGAGAAATTTCAATTTCTCACATAGCTTCTTTAAGCTTTGAACAATATTATTTCATTCCTCTTTCATATTGTTCTACCATTCTCTTAACCATTTCTCCGCCAACTGATCCACATTGTTTAGAAGATAAGTCTCCATTGTATTCTTTGAATGGTACTCCCATTTCACTTGCAACCTCATTTTTGAAGTTTGATAAACCATTTTTTGCTTCTGGTATTAATGTTTTTGACATAATAAATTCCTCCTCTTAATACTTTATATTTCAAGGTAAGTTTGTTTTGTTTACCTTGTAATAGTATTGTATCCATGAAAAAATAAAATAACCTATAAAAAAGAAGGAAATACTTATTAATAGTACCCTCGCGAGGAATAATTTGTATAAACCTTGTTTTTTGAGAAAAGTAATTGTTGAAATTTGTTTGAAAAATGTTAAAATATTTTTGTCAGTATTCAATTTTGAAACTGAACTTTAAAAAAAAATTTTTCTTTGAACAACTCACATCCTTATAGGAGTGAGAGTGGGAGGTAGTTATGAACAAAACTTTTAATTCTCATAGTAGTAAAGTAAGACAAATGACAATTGTAGGGCTACTATCAGGAATAACAATCTTTTTAGGCGTCACAGGATATGGTTTTATACAATTACCAGTGGCAAGACTCACAATAATGCATATACCAGTAATAATAGGAGTCTTAATTGAAGGCCCTAAAGTTGGACTCGCTATAGCATTTATGTTTGGTGGATTTAGTTTCTTTCAAAATTTAATGGCACCTAATCTTTTATCATTTGCATTTATAGATCCGAGGGTGTCTATACTTCCAAGGTTATTAATACCATTAACTACTTACGGAGTGTACAAAATTCTAAAAATTAAAAATGAATCTATTAGAATAGGAGTCGCTGCCTTAATAGGGTCTTTAACTAACACAATCGGTGTAATGGGAATGTTATTCGCATTACATATAGATAAGTATGCAAAAGCTAAACAAACGTCTCTAGAGGGTGCTAAGACCTTAATAAAAAGCCTTATATATACAAATGGTGTGTTAGAAGCCATAGCAGCAGCTGTTATAACTGTGGCAATAGTACAGGCTATAAGAAAATCAAGAAGAATATAATATTTAATTAAAATAAAGGGCTATGTTTATAACATAGCTCTTATTATATTTGTATAGAAGTATAAATTTTAAAGTAGTGATAAGTTAAGAGTGAAAACTTCTAACGAAGATCTCTAAAATGAAAATATTTTAAAGAAAATTTGTGATTTTTAACCATAACTTGACACTTGTAACTTAAAAAATGTCATAGGTACTTTTTCACTTTATAGGATATTATAAAATTTCAAATCTGAGGATAACTTTGATAACTATTAAAATATATAGATTTTTTAGTTGAAAACTTTAATGAGTGAAAAATTACAAGTTGCAAGTTGTGGATGAATCTTCTCAGGAAGATTTTAAAAATAAAAAAATATAATTAAAGAAAATCTGTGATTTTCAACATCAATTTGTCACTAAAAGAGGGCATAGCCTTTTTTAAAAAGTTATTATATATTTTAAAATTAAGTATAAAATATATATGATAACATTAAAGGATGGTGATTAAGTTGAACAGTGAAGATAAGAAGATTTTTGAAGAGATTCAGTACCATTTATTAAATGACAGTAAGCCGTCTGAATATATAAATAAAATGCTAGAAGAGGGAAAGTTAAACTTATATCCATTTTCAATGATTAGTGACTTGAAAAGAGTTTTACAAAATCCTAAATATCATCCAGAGGGAAACACTTTTAATCATGTTATGATGGTTGTTGATCAAGGAGTAAATTATAGGCATTACAGCGAAGATGAAAGAGTTTATATGTGGTCTTTACTTTTGCATGATATAGGGAAAACTCCAACTACGAAACTAAGAAAAGGACGGTGGACTTCTTATGATCATGATAGAGTAGGGAGTGATATGGCAAAAGAGTTTTTAAGAAATTTTAATGAAAGCGAAGAGTTTGTACAAAAGGTAAGTGCATTAGTAAAGTATCATATGAATCCGCTATTTATAGTTAAAAAATTACCTTTTAGTGATATCGAGGGGCTTTTAAAAGATACTTCATTAAAAGAAGTAGCACTAGTATCGTTAAGTGATAGATTAGGTAGAGGAGGGCTCGATAAGGAAAAAATAGATGAAACCAAAAAAAGCATAAAAGAATTTATTCATATAGTTAGTGCCAATAATAATATAGATGAACCTCAATTGAGTAAAATGTTATAATTTTCTTAAAAATGTATATTTTTTGAAAACTGCAAGGTATATTCTATACAAATAAAGAATTATATAATATGAAATTAATTTGAAAATTTTAGGAGTGTGGTATATTGAGTTACAGTTTATCAGATTTTCATAAAGATTTAGATGTAGGACATGAATTTGATATTAAATATAAAAATAGATTTTATGGTATAAGCAACACAGATGATGGAATTTCTTTTATAAGATATGGATATATGGGGGATTTGAAAACGTTTAAAAATCCAGATGAATTTATAAATGAGGCTTCTTTAAATGAGGGGTTACTAAAAAATTTGTGGGATGACGTTGAGATTAAATCTATATTTTGAATAATAGACTTTCATGATATTTTTAATTTGAACTTTATATTTCAGATTAAAATAAATTAAATCAAATGGGCGCCACACTAATTCTGGGCAAGAAGAAATATGTGTATTATTTAACATATTAAAAAGTGTGGCAACTACTTTATACTACAAAGTACGAAAAATGTCAAGGAATACGAAGGAGAGTAAAAAAATATCAATATATGGGGAAATTATGAATAATTCAAACAAAGTCCGAGTAAATTTTCATTTAGATAAATTTATTCGGACTTTATTTGAAATTTTATATAATGCTTAGTATAAAATGGGAAAAAATAGATAGAAAAATTAGGAAATATATAGTTAATTAATAGGACGTAATATTAATTTTTGGTAAATCCATATATTAATTTTTAGCCAGAGATTTTATTTTTTCTAGCATTGAAATTAACTTTATGGATAAATCTCTTGCTTGTTTTGTAGTATTTAACGCAGAAGATTTATTGTTTTTCTTAATAGCATCTATTGCTACGTGTCCAAGATTATGAAAATCTTTATGAAGAACATCTATACTTTTCCAAATTTCTAAAATATTTTCATTAGAAGGAGTTATAGAATTATAAAAGTGACCAAATCCACATCTATTAGAGTTTAATTGTAGAGGTTTTAGTGTCATATTTTCGCTCATATATTCTAGGGTTTTTACCCAGGATTCATGAGCTGAAATAGCAGAATCTAAAGCTTCAATAAAATCGTGGTGTGATAAAGAAAAATGGTCATCTTTAGTTAAGTTAGAACTTAATTTAGTAAGCTCAGTTATCTCATCATCTAACTCATCAATTCCAAGTCCTATATTTTTTACGTTCTCAGCTTTTGAGTCTATGTTTATTGATTCATCATTAATTAAAGATACGTTATCAGCAATAACTTCCATTGCTGCATTTACCTCTTCTGTGGATGCACTTATTTCCTCCATATTAGATGCTAATGTAGATATATCATTTGATATTTCTTCAATGTGTTTTGTTGTATCTTCAAATATATCACTCATATCTTTTGTATAGCTTTCCATAGAGTCTATAGAAGTAATAGTGTGTGACACGCTATTTATAGACTGTTTTGAAGCAGCTTCTATTTTTTCAACAAAGTTTTTCATATCATTTAATTGCACAGTAGTAGTTTCAGAAAGTTTTTTTACTTCATCAGCTACAACAGAAAAGCCTTTTCCATGTTCTCCAGCTCTGGCAGCTTCTATAGAAGCGTTTAATGCTAAAAGATTAGTTTGTGATGCTATGCCGTTTATTCCTTCCATTAATTTTTGGATTTCGCCTACAAGAGTCATAAGATTTTTCATATCGTTTTCCATACCAATAGATTCACTTGATAACTCTTGGGTAACTTGTACAATTTTATTTAGAGTAGTAGCATTTGTTGATATATGGGATGAAATTTCACTACTTTTATTAGAAATTTCATTAATATACTCAGAATTAGAAGTAGAGGAATTAGCTATTTCATTTAAAGCTGAATTAGTTTCCTGTACTGAACTCAATAAAATATTAGTTGAGTTTTTTAATGTTGATGAAGTTGACTTTAAATCTTTAGAAAAATATTCTAACTGTATACTGTAGCTACTTACTTTAGTAGTTACAATCAATAATCTTTTTATTATATTTTTGATTGGAGATGATATAGATAATATAATACTCGAAAGACTAGCTATAAATTTAACATTAGAACTAGTAGTGCTACTATTTTCTAAACTTTTAATTTTTTCTATAGAATTAGACTTAAACAATTCAATAATATGTTGTATATCTTTATTTTCTTTTAAATGTTTTAACATTATTTAATAAGCTCCTTTATTTAATGTTGATTTAATAGTGTAATGGTTCAGATGTATTTTATCATAAAATATAGCAATTGTGACAATATAATATAATATATATTATACTAATAATGTATACTTTACATATATATACAATGTATTATAATAATAGATAATATATTATTAAAGTATTAATGATATGAGAAAAAAATAAGAATGTTAATAAATTAATTATTAAAACCTTAAAACATAGGAGGAGTTATTATGAACTTTATTTTTCCAATAGGGTATGATGTATGCTTTAGTGAGAATGGTATAGAGTATTTTGGTCAAGTTGTAGATAGAAGAGAACTAGAGGGAAAAAAAACATATACAGTTCACACAAATGAAGGAATAAAAAAACAATGCAAAGAAGAAAGTTTAGAATTATACTATTTTGATACTACAACAATTTATGTAGTGCAGTTTAGTGATGGGAAATTTCTAGAGTTTAGAGAAAATAGAACAATAAAAAAGGTATCGTTAAAAAATGCTGATAAGTGGCAATATAAGTGGCATGCAGAAGAAATAGCAAAAGAACTGTCTAATGAATTAAACGAAGAAGTAAAATTTAGGAGTGTTGAATTAACTTTAAAATAATATTGTTTAGTTTAAGATGTTTTATTAATTGCATTTTAAGTTTAAAATGATAATTGTTTTATTAATAGATATTAAAACAAGAAAATGTTTACAAAATAAATTTCAAGGTATATAATGATGCTGTAGAATTTAATAATGATATTTAAAGCTAGGGGTGCTTATTATAATAAGCTGAGAGAAGCAGTGAGCTTTAACCCTTGAACCTGATGTGGTTAACACCAACGTAGGAAAGCTATAATAATTGCAAAGTTATTTTATTACGTTGTAATTTGATTAGTAAGGCTTGCCTAGGCAAGCCTTTTTGTTTTACTTACTGATAAATTAGTTAAGTAAACACTATTTATAGTAAAGTCATTTCTAGCTTTAAAGGCAAGGAGTGACTTTTTTGTATTTATTTGAACCTAGAATCACTTAATGAAGAAAGGAGGGGTAGTATGGTGGTTAATGATAAGGATGTAACTGTTTGTAATGGAATTACAGTTAAGGAACTGCTAAAAAAATTAAACTTACTAGAGAATAAAGTGGTTGTAGAAGTTAATGGAAATATAATTTTAAGAGATGATTTTGAGGAAGTTAATCTTTACGAAAACAGTAAAATAGAAATTATAAGTTTTGTTGGAGGAGGCTAAATGAAAGTTTATGTAAATGAAAAAGGGATGAATTTTCAGGAGGGAATTAGGTGCTTTGGAATTAAAGAAAGAATAAAACCTAATGGAGACATTTTAATATTAAATGGATTTCCTATTGAAGAAGATAAGGTAGTGAGTGAAGGGGATAAAATTGTAATAATAAAATGTGGAGAAATTCCTAATGATGAAGAATTAAAAAATCTAATGATGAGTAGGCACACTCCTTATGTTTATGAAAGAATAAAAAATTCAAGGGTTGCAATAGCAGGACTTGGTGGATTGGGCTCAAATGTAGCAATAGCATTAGCTAGAGTAGGAGTAGGATTTTTAAGAATAGTAGATTTTGATTTAGTAGAGCCTAGTAATTTAAATAGACAACAATATTTTATAAATCAAATAGGAATGAAGAAAAGTAAGGGACTTAAAGAAACTATAAAGAATATTAATCCTTTTATAAAAGTGGACGATGTGGATGAATATGTAACTAAAGAGAATATAAGAGAATTGTTTAGTGATATAGACATTGTGGTTGAAGCTTTTGATAATGTAGAAAATAAGGTTATGTTAATAAGCGAGGTTTTAAAGAATATATCAACTGTTAAGGTGGTTTCAGCATCTGGCATGGCGGGATATTTTTCAAACAACTTAATAAAAACAAGAAAAATAAATTCTAGACTCTATTTGTGTGGTGATGAAGAAAGTGAAGCGAAAATTGGTTGTGGACTTATGGCACCAAGAGTAGGAATAGTAGCTCATCATGAGGCTAATATGGTTTTAAGAATTCTTTTAGGAGAAGAAAAAGTTTAAAGGGGAGATAAGGATGGACAAATTAATTTTAGGTGGAAAAGAATTTAATAGTAGATTATTTATAGGCACAGGAAAGTATGGAAATAATAAAATATTGCCACAAGTTATAGATAAATGTAGAACAGAAATAGTCACAATGGCAATAAGAAGAGTAGATCTGGATAATAAAGAAGAAAATATATTGGAATATATACCTAAAAATATAACTCTTTTACCTAATACTTCAGGAGCAAGAAATGCAGAGGAGGCAATTAGGATAGCAAGAATAGCTAAAGCTATGGGTTGTGGAGATTTTATAAAAATAGAAGTTATAAATGATTCAAAATATTTACTACCAGATAACTTAGAAACATTAAAAGCTACAGAGGTTTTAGCTAAGGAAGGATTTATAGTTTTACCTTATATGAATCCAGATTTAATTATGGGTAAAAGAATGGTTGAAGCTGGAGCAGCTGCGGTTATGCCACTAGGATCACCAATAGGATCTAATAGAGGAATTGGGGCAAAAGATATTATAGAAATCATGATAGATGAAATAGATGCACCAGTAATTGTAGATGCAGGTATTGGAAGACCATCAGAAGCAGCTATGGCTATGGAAATGGGAGCGGCAGCAGTACTTGTAAATACAGCAATAGCATCGTCAAAAGATCCAATGGGAATGGCTTATGGATTTTCATTAGCTGTAGAGTCAGGAAGAATTGCTTTTAAGACAGGTTTGGGCAATAAAAGCAAAATAGCCAATGCATCTTCTCCGTTAACTGGATTTTTATTATAAGGAAGGTGAACATATTGAGCTTTTATAATGTAATTGAAAAATATAGAAATTTTGATTTTTCTAAGTTTTGGGATAATGTAAAAGACCAGGATATTAAGTTTTCAATGAATAAAAGTAAGTTAACTGAAGAGGATTTTTTAATATTATTAAGCCCAAAATCAGATTTATATCTTGAAGATATGGCAAGAAAGGCTAATGAACTAACAAATCAATACTTTGGAAAAACAATACTCTTATATACGCCACTGTATATAGCTAATTATTGTGTAAATAAATGTGCCTATTGTGGTTATAACATAGAAAATAATATTATTAGAAAAAAACTTAATATAGAGGAAATAGAAAGTGAAGCTAAAGAAATAAGTGAAAAAGGGTTTAAGCATATACTTTTATTAACGGGAGAATCACCTAAAGATACACCAGTTGAATATATAGGGGATGCTGTTAAGGTCTTGAAAAAATACTTTTCTTCTGTTTCCATAGAAGTATTTCCTATGAAAGAAGAGGAATATAGATATTTAATTAAATTAGGAGTAGATGGGATAACTGTTTATCAAGAAGTATATGATGAAGAAATTTATAGTAGAGTGCATTTAAAGGGACCAAAAAGGAATTATAAATTTAGATTAGATGCACCAGAAGAAGGATGTAGGGCTGGAATAAGAAGTATAAATATTGGAGCACTTCTAGGTCTTAATCATTGGAGAAAAGAATTGTTTTTTGTAGCACTACATGGATTATATTTACAGAAAAAATATGGGAATATAGATGTTAGTTTTTCCCTACCAAGAATAAGACCACATGCAGGTATTTTTGAAGAAGTTTACCCAGTAGATGATAAAGACTTAGTTCAAGGGATTATAGCATTAAGAATTATGTTTCCTAATTGTGGAATTAATATATCAACTAGAGAAGAAGAAAGTTTTAGAAATAATTTAATACCATTAGGTATAACTAAGATGTCAGCTGGAGTTAGCACAGCAGTAGGTGGACATACATTAAATAAGGAGTCAAGAGGAGAAAGTCAATTTGAAATAAATGATAGTAGAAGCGAACTAGAGGTAAAGACGGCTATAAGAAACAAGGGATATGAACCAATATTTAAAGATTGGATTAATGAACTATTAAGTGAAGAGATTTAAAATTTGTTTAGCGTTTGTTGGGGAAAAATAGAAAAGTAGTATAGGATTTTTGCATTTAATAGTTATGAATATTAGTAATAATATAGATTAAATAAAAAATAAATTAATTAGGGGGAAAATAAAATGAAATATACAACTCAAATGGATGCTGCTAAGAAGGGGATAGTAACAAAGGAAATGAAATGTGTAGCAGAAAAAGAAGGTATGGACATAGAAACTTTAAGGATACTTGTATCACAAGGCAAAATTGCTATACCAGCAAATAAAAATCATAAATCTCTAGAAGCTAACGGAGTTGGACAAGGATTAAAGACTAAAATAAACGTGAATTTAGGCATATCAAAAGATGCCTATGACATTGATAAAGAAATGGAAAAAGTTAAAGTTGCTTTAGATATGAATGCAGAAGCTATAATGGATTTATCTAATTATGGTAAAACAGCAGAATTTAGAAAAAAATTAGTAAATGAATCTAAGGCTATGATAGGAACTGTTCCTATATATGATGCTGTTGGATTTTATGATAAGGAGCTAAGAGATATAACAGTAGACGAATTTTTTAAAGTAGTAGAAAAACATGCGGAAGATGGAGTTGACTTTGTAACTATACATGCTGGTTTAAATAAAGAAACTGTAGAAACATTTAAAAGAAATAAAAGGCTTACACATATAGTATCAAGAGGAGGATCATTACTATTTGCTTGGATGGAACTTAATAATAAGGAAAATCCATTTTATGAATACTTTGATAGATTACTTGATATATGTGAAAAGTATGATTTAACATTAAGTCTTGGAGATGCATGTAGACCAGGGTGCATAAATGATAGTACAGATGCTAGCCAGATAAAGGAACTTATGATTCTTGGAGAACTTACAAAAAGAGCATGGGATAGGAATGTACAAGTTATAATTGAAGGACCAGGGCATATGGCGATAAATGAAATAGAAGCTAATATGATTTTAGAAAAAAGGCTTTGTCACGGAGCACCATTTTATGTTTTAGGACCTATAGTTACAGATGTAGCTCCAGGATATGATCATATAACATCAGCAATTGGAGGAGCTATTGCAGCTACTTATGGAGCAGATTTTTTATGTTATGTAACACCAGCAGAACATTTAAGACTTCCTAATTTAGATGATATGAAAGAAGGAATTATTGCAGCTAAAATTGCAGCTCATGCAGCAGATATAGCTAAGGGAGTTAAAAATGCGGAAAAATGGGATTATAAGATGAGTAAAGCAAGACAAAGTTTAGAGTGGAACAAAATGTTTGAACTTGCTTTGGATGACGAAAGACCAAGAAAATATAGAAAAGAATCAACTCCTCATCATAATGATAGCTGTACAATGTGTGGGAAAATGTGTTCTATGAGAAATATGAACAAAATTCTTTCAGGAAAGGATATTAATTTACTAAGAGAAGATGATTAATATTTATTGTGTAACTAATAGAATTTTATGTAGCGATTTTTATAAACATATAGAGAAAATAGCCAAAAATAATGTCTCTTATATGATAATAAGAGAAAAGGATTTAAACTATAATGAACTTTATATATTAACTAAAAGAATCAAGGAAATTACGGAAAATTACAATACTAAGATAATTATAAATTCAGAGGTTAAAATTTATAAAGAACTAAATCTTTATGGAGTACATCTATCTTTTAATAATTTTAAAGAAAACCCTAATAATATTAAAGGAATTAAGGGGGTATCGGTACACAGTTACAGAGAGGCTTTAGAGGCACAAAATTTAGGAGCAGATTATATTTTTTATGGACATATTTTTTATACTAAATGTAAAGAAGGGCTAGAGCCAAGAGGATTAGATGAATTAACATGTATAGCAAGAGATATTAAAATTCCTGTAGTTGCAATAGGAGGCATAAATAATTATAACTATAGACAGGTGTTAAAAGCTGGAGCATCAGGAATTGCGATTATGTCATCAATTATGGAATGTGATGATGTTAGTGAATACATTAAAAGTTTTAATATTTAATTAAGAAGTGTTAGAGTGTGTTAGCGTGCATCTAACACTTTTTAATTTGTTATAATAAATGATATGAAAAAACTAAGAATTGAGTATATAATGTAAGGCATATTCAAAAAAATAATAGACCAATCTACTCGTTTATTTTGTGTCATGTGCCTAATTGAAAAAATTATTTTTATAGTTTGGTTAGGAAAGAGCACATTGTAATATTGATGTAGACTTAAATTTAAAAAGAGAGTTAAGACTGCGATTAGAGAAAATATTTAATGATAAAAAATACTATAATGAAAATTCTAGATATAAGTTCTAGTGAGACTATAAGAATATTTAAGCCATTAAAAAATATAAAGAAGGATATAAAAGAGAAGGTATATTACTAAAATTAATGGGTGGGAACCTGTATATTGATGATTATGAAATAGACATAATTGATTTAGAACATTTCCTAATTTGATAAATGTAAATCATAATATATTTATATGGAAAATTAAGAATGTTCAAGATGAAAAAATGGTTACAATTTGTTAACACACTAAAGTAGAAATGTTTAGTATAATTTCTTTAATCTGATATCTATAGTTTTAATGTCCATAATTTTAATAGTTTAAATATGATGGATAAAAGGATTTATGTAAGTTCTTTTAGTACCAGGGCTTATAGTAAACTACTAATAGGTTAGGGATTTCTTTAAAACTTAGAGGTATTAATTAACATAAGAAAAAGAAAGGAGAATTTCATGATCAGAAGAAGAAGTTTTGCTTTAATATTAACTATAGTTTTTTCTTTGAATTCTAGTGTAGCATTAGCATCAACAAGTGTAGATGAAAAGAAAGAACAGCAGAAAGTTAATGAAAGTAAAATAGGAAAATTGAATGAAGAAAATGGAAATTTACAAAAAGAAAAAAATTCTGTAGAAAAAGAACTTGAGGGATTAACAACAAGTATTATGGAAAAAACCAATGTAATAAATGAAAAAGATAAAAATATCAAAAATATAGAGGATAATGTAAGTGTTCTTCAAAATAAGGTATCTTCTATAGAAAGTGAATTAAGTGAATTAAAAAATAGTATAGAAAGTAAAGAGAAAGAATATGAAGAAAAAGAAGAACTTTTAGGAGAAAGACTAAGAGCTATATATAAAAGCAATATATATAATCAACTAGTAGTAGTTTTAATAGAGAGTGAGAATTTTTCAGATTTAATTACAACATTTACTAATATAAGAAAAATGGTTACATATGATAAATCATTAATGGATGAAACTGAGAATCTAAAAAAAGAATTACAACAAAGTGAAGAAAAATTAAAAAGTGATAAAAGTGATTTAGATAATAAAAAATTAGAATTAAATTCATCTAAGGAATCATTAATGAATGAAAAGAAAAAATTAGAAAGTGCTCGTGAAGAATTAAAATTAATGGAAAATAAGAAAGAGGCTAAAAATAACTCGTTAAGTACATCTCAAAAACAAATACAAAGTCAAATATATGAACTTGAAGTTATGAATGATAGCATACAAAAAGAAATAAATAATATAATAAATACTGCAAATAATGGATCAAATGGTGGACAAGTAACCCCATCAACAGGTGGATGGATATATCCTGTGAATGATTCTATAACATCTCCATTTGGATATAGAACTCACCCAGTAACTGGTGAACAAAAGCTACATACAGGAACCGATTTTGGTTCAGCTATGGGAACACCTGTTAAGGCTGTAAAAGATGGAAAAGTTATTTTTGCAGGAGTAAATGCTGGATATGGAAATTGTGTAATAATTGATCATGGTGGTGGAATACAAACATTATATGCACATAATAGTGAATTAAATGTTAGTGAAGGACAAACTGTTAAACAAGGACAAGTTGTATCTAAGGTAGGATCTACAGGTATGAGCACGGGTCCTCATCTTCATTTAGAGTTTCGTGTAAATGGAGACTTTAAAGATCCAATGAGTTATCTAAAATAGAAGTTTTTTAAACATGAAAATATCAATTCCATGGAGTTCATTTCGAATTTCCAAGGAATTGATATTTTTTATTATAACTCTAAAGCTACTTCAATCATATCATTAAAAGTAGTTTGTCTCTCAAAAGCAGAGGTTTCTTCTCCAGTTACTAAGCTATCACTTATAGTAAGGAGAGATAATGCTTTTTTATTATATTTTGAGGCTAAGGTATATAAAGCAGCAGTCTCCATTTCTATAGCTAAACATCCAAAATCAGCCCATTTTTTCCAGTGATCAAAGTCATCTTGGTAAAAAGAATCAGTAGTTAAAACGGATCCTACCTTAGTATTTAAATTATGGCTAGTGGCTATGTCATAAGCATTTTTAAGTAATTCAAAATTGGCAGTAGGAGAGTAGGTCATATTAGGAAATCTACTAGAATTAATATTGGAATCGTGGCACGCGCTCATTGCCATAACAACATCTCTAACTTTTACATCCTTTCTAATAGAACCAGCTGTACCGATTCTTATTAATTTTTCTACATTATAGCTAGTAATTAATTCATTAGTATATATACTTATTGAAGGAACTCCCATTCCTGTTCCTTGAACTGAAATTTTTCTACCTCTATAAATTCCAGTAAATCCATACATTCCTCTAACGTCATTGTAGCAAATTACGTTTTCAAGAAAATTTTCAGCTATGTATTTTGCTCGTAAAGGATCTCCAGGTAGCAATATAGTATCAGCGATAGAATCTTTTTTTGCATTTATATGAATGCTCATGGATAATTACCTCCTAAAATAAACTTTTATACCTATAGAGTAACATATATTTGTATATTAAATACAGATGATTTTAATATGCGAGAATTTTATGAATTGTATATATATAGTGATTTATGATAAAATTAACTTAAAATAAGGGGGGTATTTATTTATGAATATAAACAATCCTAGACAGGAAGAATTATTGAATATAAATAAGAAAATAAATGAATATGATGAAAAAAAGATAGATATTTTAAGAAAAGTCCCATTTAAGAAATGGAATAGAGTAACATTTCTTTTAAATGAGTTAAGTGAATATTATATGGTACTTATAAATTTACAGGACGAGTTAAAGTATTCTAGCATAACATATAAAGATATTGAGGAGAGAGAAGAGAAAAAAAGAGAAATCTTGTTAGATATAAGAGAAACTCAGGATTCTATGAGACCTTATTTAGAAGAAAGAAACATTATTTTAAATGAGTATTTAACATTTGAAGAATGTAATGATTTACAAAATATTTATGTTAATATATATTCTTTAGAAAAAATTAAAACTGATAGGGATAAACTGAAAAAATTATTAAATAACAAGGACTTTTATGAGCAAAAGTAACAAAACCTGGTATAGTGCATAGAACATTATACCAGGTTTTGCTATTTTAGAGTTTTATCAACTTTATCGTCATCTTTTTTCTCATCATATTTATAACTTAAATATAAATTTATTGATATCATTAACAAATTTAAAATGTATACAAAAGTAAAAAGTTTATCTTGATACATAAGTAGATCCCCTTTTATAATAGTTATTGTTTTAACAAAGTATTGTAAAGATATTCCCCATGAATTATAATAACACATAATTAAATGGATTTTTTGTTATGTGCAAAATTTTAGCATATTAATAAATTAATAAGATTAACTTATTAATAATGAAAAAAATATACATAAGTTTTTGAAAAATAAACTTTGTAGTATTATAATAGTAATATTTAAAATTAGAACAATACTAGTATTATAGAATAAATAGTTAGAGGTGATTTTTTGGATAAAGATAATTTATTAAAAACTAGTTTAGAGCATGGTTATGAAGAATATACAGAAAATATTTATGCAGAAAAGGTAATCTATACATTTGACAAAAGATCATGCGGATGTAATTGTAATTGTAAAGAAAAGAAAGATTGTTCAAAGTGTGAAAAAGGATGTTGCAAGAAAAAAGGTATGAAATAAAAAATATTAAAATATAGTTAAGTTATATATAGCTAAAATATTTACACCTAAAAACAATCAGTGTAATATAGTAAATGTGCACATAGTTTAAAGTAAAGTTATATCAAAATAGAAAAGCATTTTATTTGATTAATATAAGAATAAATGTGTTATAATATTAATCGAAGACTTTGAAAGAACATATTTAACTTCAATTTGAAATCTTAAGTGTACAAATGCTTTAATCTAATTTAGTTTAATATGTAGACTTTACTGTTATATCTAAATAAAGTTTAAAATTTATTCTATTACTTATTTAGATATTTCATATAAACTATATAATAGAATCAATTAAATAAAGAAAATTTCTACAAATAGCACACTGATATAAGAATCAGTGTAATTGAGAAGAAAATTACTAGGAGGGTTCAAGGTGGGAAAACCTAGCATGTTCAGTAAAGATTACGAAAAAAAGATGAAAAGAAGAAGAACAAGGAATATAACATTAAGCATTATATGTTTGGTTGTAATTATATTTGGAGTAAGTTTTTTTTTCTTAGGGGGAAGTTATAAATACTCTTCAGACTATTTAACTAGTTTATTTAAAAAAGATAATGAAACCCAAAAGGAAAATATAAAAGAAGAACCAAAAGAAGACAATAAACAAGAAAAAACACCAATTGAAGAACCAAAAGAACAGGAAGAAAATAGTCTTTCTATGGATTTGGATATAGGTAATGGAAAACTTGTTAAAGCTAATTTTGATGAAACAGATCAAGGAAAAATATTTAAGAGCATAGATACTAATGGAAATAAGGTGTCTTTTGATATAGATTCTAAAGGAATGTATTCAGTACTTTTAGATGAAGATAATCAAAATTTATATTTAAGCGATACTAATGGCACATTAACTGATATTAGTTTAGATACATATAATGCTAGTAGCGGAACTCAGTTTAGTAAAGAAAATGTATTAAGAGAAAATCCAACCTATATATGGAATGAGTCTCCTAGATTTTTAAACGAAAATACTTTAGTATATGTAAGTCAACTTCCATGGTTTAATAAAAGTGATAAGTATATATGGACGATAGATTTAAATAACAAAAACCATCAATGTTTGAATGTACAAGGTCAGAAAGTAGATTTTGGAAATTTAAGTGATAAGGGATTAGAAGTTACTATAGATGGAGCTTTAAAATATGTAACTACAGATGGTAAGGTAATAAATTAAAAATTATTTGAAATGTAAAAAGCTATGAAATTAGAATAAAAATCTAAAGTTCATAGCTTTTGTTATTTAAAAAATAATATGTTATTTATATTAATTGATTTTAAAAGGGTGAGGTTTTATGAATATAGGATTATCTTCAGCAAGTTTTTATCCAACAGTAAATACAGAAGAGTCAATAAAGATTATGAAAAGTATAGGATTTGATATTGGTGAAATATTTTTAAATACAGAGAGTGAATATGAAAAAAAATTTATTAATATTCTTTTGAAAGAAAAGAAAAAATATAAGTTTAATATAAATTCAATACACTGCTATTCTTCAATGTTTGAGCCATATTTATTTGATAAATATGAAAGAAGAAGAAAAGATGTTATAAAAACATTTAAAAAGGCATGTAAAGCTGCAAAACTTTTGGAAGCAAAATGTTATACATTTCATGGTCCAAGATATATGGGACAAAACATAGATATAGACCATGTATTAAACATATATAGAGAATTGGTATATATCGCTATGGAGAATAATATATATTTGTGCCAAGAAAATGTGAGTTGGTGTCAATCAAGTGATATAAACTTTATAAGACTTTTAAAAAGTGAGATAAAAGAACTAAGATATACCTTAGATTTAAAACAAGCATTTAAGGCTAATGTTAAACCTATAGATTATATTGATATTATGGGAAAAGATTTAAAAAATTTTCATATAAATGATAAAAATGAAAATGAATCATGTTTGTTACCAACAAAAGGAAATATAGATTATAAAAAAATTTTTATGAAACTAAAAGATATTAAGTATGAAGGTAATGCAATAATTGAAGTATATAGAGAAAATTTTAATTCTTATGAAGAATTAAGAGAAAGTAAGGAGAATTTAGAAGAAATATACAAAAACATATAATCATAATTATTGAAATATATGAATAAAATGGATTCGTAACGATAAAAATCATTTGAAATTTAATAAAATAAAGGTAATTTAGCATAAAAACATAAATATTTTACATTAATATTTGAAATGATTTTTAAAAATATGTTATAATGTCTGAGTTAGGCAAATTGCGTACATTTATGTTAAAGAGAAAATCTGTAGCAATTGCTATTTAAAATAATTTAATAATAAAGAGTTTTTAGGAGGAATTAGCAATGAATGTAAAGATGGAAAAAGTTGAAACTAACGTAGTTAAATTAGAAGTTGTAGTTGAAGCTGCTAAATTCAATGAAGCTATAAAGAAATCATATAACAAAAATGCTAAGAAATTTAACGTGCAAGGATTTAGAAAAGGAAAGGCACCGATGAATTTAATAAAAAAATACTACGGAGTAGAGGCTTTATATGAAGATGCTATAAACTTCTGTTGTGATAGCACTTACCCAATGGCTTTAGATGAAAATAAAATATCTCCAGTAGATTACCCAAAAATAGACATAGTACAAATAGAAGAAGGCAAAGACTTCATATATACGGCAACAGTTGTTGTTAAACCAGAAGTTGAGCTTGGAACATATAAAGGGGTTGAAGTTGAAAAAATAGAATACCCTGTTAATGTAGAAGAAGTTGAGAAACAACTAAAATCAATGCAAGAAAAGAATGCTAGAGTTGAAGTTAAGACTGAAGGAACAGTTGAAAATGAAAACATAGCTATTATAGATTTTAAAGGATTTATAGATGGTGTTGCATTTGAAGGTGGAGAAGGAAAAGACTTTAGCTTAGAGATTGGTTCAGGTACTTTCATAGACAACTTCGAACAACAATTAGTTGGTTCTAAAGTTGGAGACGAAAAAGAAGTTAAAGTTACATTCCCAGAAAATTATGGAAGAGAAGACTTGAACGGAAAAGAAGCTTTATTTGAAGTTAAAGTTAACGAAATAAAAGTTAAAGAGCTTCCAGCTTTAGATGATGAATTTGCAAAAGAAGTATCAGAGTTTGATACATTAGAAGATTTTAAAGCAGATATAGAAAAGAATATGAAAGAATCAAACGAGTTAAGAGCAACTAGAGAATTAGAAGAAGCTGTATTAACTGCTGTTAGTGAAAATGCAAAGGTAGAAATACCAGAAGCTATGATAGTAAATGAAACTAATCAAATGATAAAAGATCTTGAAATGAGATTAAAATATCAAGGATTAGATCTTGAAACTTATTATGCTTACACAAACAACACAGAAGAAAAAATGAAGGAATTCATGAAAGAAGGCGCGGAGAAGAAGGTTAAAACTGATCTTGTTCTAGAAGCTGTAATAAAAGATGAAAAACTAGAAGCTACAGAAGAAGAAATGAAAGTAAAAGCTTTAGAAATAGCTAAGCAATACGGAGATAAAGATGTAGAGAAAATGGCTGACTTATTAGTAGAATCTCAAGGTTCATTAATAAAGCAAGATGTTGTAAGAGAAAAAGCTATAAAATTATTAGTAGAAAGTGCTAAAATAGCTTAATAATTCAATAATAAGTATAATGTAATTGCCAGAAAGTATTTTCTGGCAATTATTTTAAACCTAAAAAATATTAGGTTGTTAATAAATACCCTATAGGATATAATATTAACAATAACCAAATTTTCTAAATAATTATTAGCAAAGTATGGAATTTTATTATATAATTTAGTTAATGGTTATAATTAAATTTTTTGGTTATATTATATGATATGTAAATTTGCTAATTATACTTTTAAATAAATTTAAGGAGGGATTTTATATGGCTTTAGTTCCTATGGTAGTAGAGCAGACTAACAGAGGCGAAAGATCCTATGATATTTATTCAAGGTTATTAAAGGATAGAATAATCATGTTAAGTGATGAGGTTAATGATGCAACAGCAAGCCTTGTAGTTGCACAATTATTATTTTTAGAAAGTGAAGATCCAGATAAGGATATATATTTGTATATAAATAGTCCAGGTGGATCAATAACAGCTGGTATGGCTATCTATGATACAATGCAATATATAAAGTCAGATGTTTGTACAATATGCATAGGTATGGCAGCATCTATGGGTGCTTTCTTATTAAATGCAGGTGCTAAAAACAAAAGATTTGCCCTTCCAAACAGTGAAATAATGATTCACCAACCATTAGGTGGATTTAAGGGTCAGGCAACAGATATAGATATACATGCAAGAAGAATATTAAGAATGAAAGAAACTTTAAATAAGATAATTAGTGAAAGAACTGGTCAGTCTTTAGACAAAGTAAAATCAGATGTTGAAAGAGATTACTTTATGTCAGCACAAGAGGCTGCAGAGTATGGATTGATAGATAGAGTTCTTGAAAAGCACGAAAATCCAGCTGAAAGCAAATAGACTTATTAAAACCTAGCGAGGTGTTACATGGTGAAATATGAAGACAAAAAGCAGTTAAAATGCTCATTCTGTGGCAAAAATCAAGATCAGGTTAGAAGGCTTATAGCAGGACCTGGAGTTTATATTTGTGATGAATGTATAGAGCTTTGCTCAGAAATAATATCCGATGAATTCGAGGAGACTGTAGACTTAGATGTATCTACTTTAGCTAAACCAAGTGAAATAAAAGCATATTTAGATCAATATGTTATAGGTCAAGACATTGCTAAAAAGTTATTATCTGTAGCAGTTTATAATCATTATAAGAGAATTCATAGTAATGAAGCAGACAGTGAGGTAGAACTTCAAAAGAGTAATATATTACTTTTAGGACCAACTGGATCAGGTAAAACATTACTTGCTCAAACTTTAGCAAAATTCTTAAATGTACCTTTTGCTATAGCAGATGCAACTACTCTTACAGAAGCAGGATATGTTGGAGAAGATGTTGAAAACATATTATTAAAACTTATACAAAATGCAGATTACGATATAGAAAGAGCTGAGAAGGGAATTATCTATATAGATGAAATAGATAAGATAGCTAGAAAATCTGAAAACCCTTCAATAACAAGAGATGTTTCTGGAGAAGGTGTTCAACAGGCCCTGTTAAAGATATTAGAGGGAACTACAGCATCAGTACCACCTCAAGGTGGAAGAAAACATCCACATCAAGAATTTATACAAATAAATACTTCTAATATATTATTTATTTGTGGTGGAGCCTTTGATGGAGTTGATAGAATAATAGAAAAAAGAACAAGAAAGAGTTCTATGGGATTTGGAGCAGATATCCAATCGAAAACTAATAAAGACCTTGGTAAACTTCTTAAAGATATAATGCCAGGAGACTTATTAAAATTTGGTTTAATACCAGAGTTTGTTGGAAGACTACCTATAATAGTAACTCTTGATGCTCTTGATAAAAGCACTTTAGTTAATATTTTAAGTCAACCTAAAAATGCCCTTGTTAAACAATATAAAAAATTGTTTGAGATGGATAATGTGGAATTAGAATTTACTGATGAAGCTTTAGGAGCTATAGCAGATGAGGCAATTAAGAGAAATACAGGTGCCAGAGGATTAAGAGCTATAGTGGAAGAAATGATGGGAGAAACTATGTTTGACTTACCATCTAACGAAGAAATAACTAAAGTAGTAGTTCAAGGTGATACAATAGAAACTAAGAAACCAGAGCTTGTAAGTGTTGAAGGTGAAAAAAGACCTCAATTAAAAGCTAAGAAGGCAAAAACTAAAAAAGATATAGAGAGCGCTTAAAGAAAAGGTAGAGTTTAACTCTACCTTTTTTTATTAGGCACATTCAAAAAATAACAAGTCAGTATGACACAAAATATACATGGCATCTTTGACTTGTTATTTTCTTTCATGCGCCTTATACGAGGAAAGTATAATAATCTTTGATTGTAAAATTATTACAAAACCTAGGGCTAAAGAGATTTAGAATTGACAATTGAAAATAAAGGATCATCAATGGTAAAAATGAATGTATAACTAAAAATGCTATGTTGTGGAATATTAATATATTTAAAAGGAAACAATATATAAGAGATTAAGTAAGGTGAGGAGTTGTGCAACTTATGGCAGAAATTTTAGTTATAATTCAGTTCTTTATATCTCTTATAATGGGATTATATTTTTTTACTGCGTTAAAAGGTCAACAGAAAAACAAGGTTGTAATTGACAAAGAAAATAAAAAGGAGATGGATAAACTAAAGAGAATGAGAAACATAAAGCTTACAGAACCATTAGCAGAGAGAAGTAGGCCATCTTCATTTGAGGAAATCATAGGTCAAGAAAAAGGAATTAAGGCGCTTAGGGCCGCTTTATGTGGACCAAATCCGCAGCATGTAATAATATATGGGCCACCAGGGGTAGGAAAAACAGCAGCTGCAAGACTTGTATTAGAGGAAGCTAAAAAGAATCAAAATTCACCATTTAATAAAGCTGCAAAATTTACAGAAATAGATGCAACAACCATAAGATTTGATGATAGAGGGATTGCAGATCCATTAATAGGATCAGTCCACGACCCTATATATCAGGGAGCAGGGGCTCTAGGTGTTGCAGGTATACCACAACCTAAACCAGGAGCTGTAACTAAGGCCCATGGAGGGATTCTATTTATTGATGAAATTGGAGAATTACATCATATAGAATTAAATAAACTTCTTAAAGTAATGGAAGATAGAAAGGTATTTTTAGATAGCTCTTATTATAGCTCAGAAGATCCCAATGTACCATTATATATAAAAGAGATTTTTGATAATGGATTACCAGCAGATTTTAGACTAATAGGTGCAACAACAAGAAATCCAGAAGAAATAGTTCCAGCAATAAGATCAAGATGTGTAGAGGTATTTTTTAGAGCTTTAAATGCAGATGAAATCGAAATAATAGCTAGAAATGCTATTAAAAAAGTGAATTTAAATATAGAAAATGCAGCAATAAGTCTTATAAGCAAGTTTTGTAGTAATGGAAGGGAAGTTGTTAACCTTATACAACTATGTGCAGGTATGGCTCTAAATGATGATAGAGATATAATAACAGTTGATGATGTTGAGTGGGTGGTTGAAAATGGTCAATACTCACCAAGATTAGATAAAACTATAGAAGATGAGCCAAGAGTTGGTTGTGTAAATGGGTTGGCTGTGTATGGTGCTAATATAGGAGCACTTATGGAAATTGAAGTTAGTAGTAAAAAAGTTGAAAAAGGAAAGGGTATAATAAAAGTAACTGGAATTATAGAAGAGGAAGAGGTAGAAAGCGGAAGCAAGAAATTTAAAAGAAAAAGTACTGCAGGATGCTCTGTAGAAAATGTAATAACAGTTTTACAAAATATATTTGACTTAAATTGTGAGGATTATAATATTCACGTGAATTTTCCAGGAGGAGCACCAGTGGATGGTCCATCGGCTGGTATAAGTATAGCAAGTGCAATATACAGTTCAATAAAAGGTACACCAATAAATAATAAAATTGCAATGACTGGAGAGTTATCACTACAAGGATCAGTAAAACCAATTGGAGGAGTAAGTGCTAAAATAGCTGCTGCAAAAAAAGCAGGAGTCAAAAAGGTAATAATTCCAAAGGAAAACTGGGCAGATAGTTTCAATATGATAAAAGACATAGAGATAATACCGGTAACTCATTTAAAAGAAGTTATAAGGTTAGCTTTAATGGTTATGGAAGAAAATGAAAATAAATTAGAAGTTAACGAAGAAAAAGTTGAAATTTTAGCAGCCCAATCTATAAATGGTTAATTAAATGCTTTCTAGTTTATATTGACTTTTATTAAAGGTAACTTAAGTAATTGGCAAGGTACAAGGGTAAACTTATCTAGAACAAGTGAATGATATGCATTTATTAAGAAGAGTACCAATGAATAAAAATGGTACTCTTTTTAATTGAAGGATAATTATAGGAGTTTTTAAATTTATTTTTTCTATGAGTTATATATTCTTATACAATAAAATGATGTAATGAAAATAGAACTTATTTGAGCGACAAGTTGCTTAGACCTCACTTTGGGGTTTAGATGAATTGATTCGTTCTATATCATTGGAAATGTCCTAAATCATTTATAGTTTCAATGAAAAAACATCCATCTTTATACTCAAGAACAGATATTCCACAATTATCAATGTTTAAATTATCTGAATCTTTAATATTAATATTAAGGATTTTACAAAAAAGGGCACGTATTAGAGATCCATGGCTAATAAGTAATACATTTTTATCATTAGATTTAGCAATTTTTTCTATAGTTTTAAATGCACGAATGGAAACAATTTCATAGGATTCCCCGTTTGGAATAACGGTTTCAAATCTATTATCATCCCAGTAAGAGAAAAATTTGCTATGAACTTTTTTTACATCCTCTAAAGTAAGCCCTTGCCAAACACCAAAGTTCATTTCAATTAGATTTTCATCTTTTATTATAGGAACATGTGTATATTCATTTATTATTTCAGCAGTTGTAAATGCTCTTTTTAATGGACTTGTGTATATTTTTGTTATATTTTCACATTTAAGACGTTTTCCTAAAGTTTTTGCTTGTTCTAGTCCAGTTTCATGTAATTCAGTATCTTGAACTCCTTGAAGTTTTCCTAAGGAATTCCAATGAGTGTATCCATGTCTTACTATATAAATCTTCATAAGTACCTCCGTATTGTAACAGTATATTGTTTTTTTGATTTAAAATAGTTTAAATTGCTATGTAAATGTTATATATAAACATTATAATATTTTTTTCAATTGATATACAATATAAATTAATATATAATTATATAATAGCTTCAAGAGTTAAACTTATAGAAATGAGGGGATACATATGGAAAACGAAGCATTAAATCTTCCTTTAATTCCCTTAAGAGGAATGGTAGTCTTTCCATACATGATATTACATTTTGACGTGGGAAGAGAAAAATCTTTAATGGCATTAGAAGATGCTATGCTAAAGGAACAAAAAATATTTTTAGCAACTCAAAAGGAAGCTAAAGTAGAGGATCCAAAACAAGAAGATATATATGAAATAGGTACTATATGTACAGTTAAACAACTTTTAAAGTTACCAGGAGAAACTGTAAGGGTTCTTGTAGAGGGTGAAGAGAGAGGAAGAATTGTAGATTTTACTGAAGATGAGTATTTTAAGGTTAAGGTTGAAAAAGTACCAGATGAAATAGATAAAGATATTTTAAAAGCTGAGGCATTAGTTTCTAAACTAAAGGATACTTTTGGGGCTTTCGTAAAGTTAATAGGTACTTTACCAGAAGAAATTTTAGATTCTTTAGATGATATAGAGGAAGATTCAAAGCTTGTAGATGTTATAAGTTCTTATATTACATTAAAGGTAGATAAGAGACAAGAAATTTTAGAAGCAAATCATCTAGATGAGAGAATAGAGAAATTAATAGTAATACTTAGTAATGAAATAGAAATATTAAAGATTGAAAAGAAAATTGAAGTAAAAGTAAAAAAGAAAATTGATAAGGTTCAAACAGAATATTTTTTAAGGGAACAACTTAAGGCTATTCAAGAGGAACTTGGAGAAGATGATGAATTAAAGAAAGAGATTAAAGAATATAAAAAGAAAATCTCTAAAGGAAAACTTCCTAAGGAAATTAAAGAAAAAGCTCTTTACGAACTGAATAAATTAAAAAATTCAGGACAGTATTCATCAGAAAGTGGAACTATAAAATCATATTTAGATTGGATTTTAGACTTACCGTGGGGTAAGGAGACTAAGGATAATTTAGATATAAAAAATGCTAAGGTTGTATTAGATAATGAACATTTTGGTCTTGATGATGTAAAAGAAAGAATAGTAGAATACTTGGCAGTAAAGAATATGTCTAAAACGTTAAAAGGGCCAATATTATGCTTAGTTGGACCACCAGGAGTTGGAAAAACTTCTATTGCAAAGTCAGTAGCTAATGCCACTCAAAGAAATTTTGTTAGAATTTCTTTAGGTGGTGTAAGGGATGAGTCAGAAATAAGAGGACATAGGAGAACTTATGTAGGAGCTATACCTGGAAGAATAGTTTATGGGATGAAACAAGCTAAGTCAATGAATCCCGTTATACTTTTAGATGAGATAGATAAAATGGGTAGTGAATATAAGGGAGATCCATCAGATGCATTACTAGAAGTTTTAGATGGTGAGCAAAACAATAAGTTTAGAGATCATTATCTTGAACTAGACATGGATTTATCTAAATGTATGTTTATAGCAACAGCTAATACTCTAGACACTGTTCCGAGACCATTATTAGATAGAATGGAAATAATAGAAGTATCAGGATATACTTATGATGAAAAATTAAATATAAGTAAAAGATATTTAGTTTTTAAACAATTAAAAGAACATGGAATAGAAGAAAAAATGATAAAGTTTAGCGACTCAGCTCTGAAATTTATCATAGAAGGATATACTAGAGAATCAGGAGTAAGAAGCTTAGAAAGAAAAATAGGAGCTATAATAAGAAAAGCAATTACAGAAATAATAGCTAAAAATAAAAAGAGTATAAGTGTAACTACTAATCATATAAAAAAATATTTAGGCAATCCAATATTCTCAATGGAAAGAATTGATGATGAGGATAAAATAGGTGTAGTTACAGGTATGGCATGGACTGCTTATGGTGGAGATATATTACCAGTAGAAGTTAGTGTTATGAAGGGTACTGGAAAGTTAGAGCTTACAGGTCAGCTTGGAGATGTAATGAGAGAATCAGCTAAAACAGCATATTCCTTAGTAAGATCAATAGCTAAAGAATATGACATAGATGATGAATTCTACAAAAATAAAGATATACATATTCATGCTCCCGAAGGTGCTATACCAAAGGATGGTCCATCAGCTGGCATAACTATGGCAACAGCCTTAGTATCGGCTCTTTCAAATAAGAAAGTAAAACACAATGTTGCTATGACTGGAGAGGTAACACTAACAGGAAGGGTACTTCCTATTGGTGGATTAAAAGAAAAGACTTTAGCTTCTTATAGAGCGGGTATAGATACAATTATAATGCCTAAAGAAAATGAAAAAGATTTGGAAAAATTACCATCAGCTTTAAAAAATAAGATGAAGTTTATAGTAGCTACAGAAATAGATCAAGTATTAAATAACGCTTTAATTGGAGAGGATTAATATGAAAATAAACACTTCAGAATTCGTAACATCAGCTGTAAAGAGAGACCAGTATCCAGAAGAGATAAGAAATGAAGTGGCTTTTGTTGGAAGGTCAAATGTTGGAAAGTCATCTCTTATAAATTCATTAACAAATAGAAGAAAATTAGCTAAAGTAAGTCGTACACCAGGTAGAACAAGATTAGTTAATTACTTTTTAGTAAATAATGATTTTTATTTAGTTGACCTTCCTGGATATGGATATGCTAAAGTTTCAAAAAAAGAAAAAGAGAGTTGGGGAAAAATAATAGAGGATTATCTTTATATGAGAGAGCCTTTAAAAAAAGTTGTATTACTAGTTGATAGTAGACATAAGCCAACAGCAGATGATATTATGATGTATGATTGGATAAAACATTATGGTTATGAGGTTTTAGTTATAGCAACTAAGAGTGATAAACTAACTAATAATGAAAGAGTTAAAAGTACGAAAATAATAAGGGAAGCCTTAAAATTAGGAAAAGAAGAGAAGCTTTTATTCTTCTCATCTTTAAATAAAAAAGGAAAAGATGAGCTTATAGATGAAGTCTTTGGAGATATAGAAAAAAAATAGAATAAATCTTCATTAAGGTGATATTCTTTCTACCATCTGAATGCCTAGGGATGTATCACATGTTAAACACCATCTTGTAAGAGGATGGCGGTGTTACAGGTGATATCCATCAGATAAATAAAAATAACTATGTTTTTAAAAAACATAGTTATTTTTTTGTATCAAAAAATTACAAAGAGAATAGTATATACTATGAAGCTAAAGAAAAAGAAAACAAATATAGAAAGGAGTACCTAAAATGGGTAAAAGGGAGATTTATCACGACTTTGGAACTAGAATGTGTGGAAGATTTGCTGATTTTATTTTTACTGAAGATTTCTTCTTTAATAATCAATGGATATTAATACTATGGTTATTATCAAATCGTGATAGATGTGACAGTAATTGTTTTGGTATAACTTACGGGGGACATTATAGCTACTATGATCCTTGTATAAAGGATAGCAGATATTGTTGCAATAATGGTATGTATTATATTCCTCAATGTGGATACCGACCATGTGCTCCTCACTATAGAAATAATAGCTTCTGTGGAGATTCATACAACAACTTTTGGTGGATTTTGATTTTAGTGTTTTTTAATAATAGAAACAATAAAAACAAGTGTTTACCAAAAGGAGAGAAAGGGGATGGAAACAAATAAAATTATAACAAATCCATTCTTATAGTGAATCACATTTTTAAAATTTGGCTTAAGTAAATTTATATATAGGCTTAAGCATATTAAAAACCTAAAGCAAAATTTAAAATTAACAAAATTAAAGGAGGAAAATATTATGTCAAAATGCAAATGTAAAGAATCTTGTTGTATACCAATGGGCTGTGGCTGTGGACAATTATTCCAAGCTAATCCAGCTGTTCAAGTAACACCAGTACAAAACTGTGGTGGAGCAATGCCAATAATGATGAATCCTCAATACAATAGTATGGGAAATCAGAGCTGTGGAAACAACAGCTGTGGATTTGGAGGAAGTTGGATCTGGATTATAATATTACTTTGCTGCTTCTGTGGAAATGGTTTTGGCGGAGGATGCGGAAATAATAGTTGCGGATGCGGAAACAGAGATATAGATGATTGTGGATGCGGCGGCGGATGCGGCGGAAATAACAGCTGTGGATTTGGTGGTAGCTGGATCTGGATTATAATATTACTTTGCTTCTGTGGAAATGGCTTTGGCGGTGGATGCGGAAATAGCGGATGTGGATACTAATATTTACTAACTATCTATTTATAAAATAGAAGTTAAGTTTGGAGGGTCTAAGTAAGGACCCTCCAAAAAAATATCTTGTAAAGGAGGGAAATAACATAAATGGCAAAACATAGAAGAGATAAAAATAGAGGTGATTTTAACCAACAAGGTCAGGGGTTTAACAATATGAATATGCCACCTAATATGAATATGAACCCTAACATGGTGCCTAATATGAATGTACCACCTGACATGAATTCTAACATGGCGCCTAATATGAATATGAATCCTAATATGTCCCAACCCAATATGAATCAAGGTATGCCACCTAATATGAATCAAAATATGAATAATAACATGAATCAAAATATGAATAACAATATGAATAATAACATGAATCAAAATGCAAATCAAAATATGAATATACCGCCTAATATAGCAAATATGCTACCGCCTAATGTAGCAAATATGCTACCGATAGCTCAACAGCTTCAGGGGAAAATGGGAAATGGAAATGGAAATCCTCTTATGAATATGTTAAATGGTGTAGACATAAATCAAATAGGTACGCTATTAAATAATATGGGTATGTCTAATAACAATAATAATAATAGATCAATGCAAAATCGTAAAAATAATAACAATGGCAATAGCAATAACAATAATAATAATAACAATAGCAGTAATAGTAATGAGAAAAATGGAAAGGAAAAGGATGAATTTGATAGTAAGGTAAATTCAGAAAATGTTGACAATTCAGATAATACAGTGCAACTATTAAATTCTATAAAACCATTTTTACCACCAAAGAAGTCACAAATAATAGATAAAATAATAGATATGTATGTAAATGAAGAATTTGAAGAATAAGAGTTTCTAAATGAAACTCTTATCTTGTGTTTGATCCTATAATATATGTAATAATACCCTCATATTCTAAAAAGTTAGATATAAGGGTAATTATATCTAAAGATAATAAAATAATTCTAATAATCTGTATAAGATTATTAGAATGGGTAATAATATTAAATGTAATAGGAGTTCAATCTCCTAATAGCTAATATATTAGCTATAATAAAACCCCCCATCCCCCTTAGGGTCGCAATATTGCGACCCTTTTAAATGTGCTTAAATAATTCAGCATTATCATATTCTTTTTTAATATATAGAACGAATCGTTATTTAAGAGAGGGAGGTATCAGATAGAATCTAGAGATTATATGTTTAAAACCTAATTTGTTTCTACTAATTTTAAGTATTAAATAGTTATAGAATATATTTTAAACTCATTATTACAGGTAGGATCAGGTTTCAAGATAACTTTTAAAGAATATGCAGTAAAATTAGTACTATCTTTTAAGGACCCTTTAAAATTAAAAAAACACTCAAGACCCAATATGTTTCCATCGTTCCCCCAGGCTGTATCAACAAAATACCCATCAAGAAAAGTAACTTCTGAACATTCAGCAGAAATTTTTCCGATAGCATAAAGAGCATTACCGCTAAGTCCATCATAAAAAACATCAGGTTTAAATTCTTCTCCATATGGAAGACTCTCCATATAGGAAACAAAATCAACTATTGATTTTGCTCCAGGAAAAACAGTTTTATCAAAACTATAGTTTTTAAGTTCATTATTATTAAGTATATAGTACCCAATATCAAGAGTTCCATTTTTAATATCTCCAGATAAAAACTTGGGTGTTCTAGAATTATTAGAATCTAGAAAACCTAGAAAATTTCCATTAGAACAAAATATATCATTGAATTTGTTATTATTATAAGTAAACACGTGTTGAACAGGTAAAGAATTTTCAGAACTTTGTATAAAAATTTCAGGTGTTCTATTTCTAGATATATCTTTAATTTCAAGTCTCATAGGCCAACAAGGGTTGAAAGAACCTAATGTATCTAGTTTTTTATTACATGATATATGTTGAACTTCGGAACCTGTAGATATTTCCATGTAATATTTATTATCTTTATTATTTATATAGAGTGTATCTTTAGATCCATCACCATTTAAATCTTCTTTAATTACTTTATTATCATTTATTAAAGTAATAGCTTCAGTGGTACTATTTTTCATAAAGTATGATAGGAGAGAGAAGGTTAATATAATAAATAAGATAATTATTAAAGAAAGTATTATTTGTCTCTTTTTTAGAATAACTACTCGAATTTTCATTTGAGTTATCACCTCCAATAATTTATATGAATAACTGGATATATATCTTTGCCATAAACATAAAGCTGAAAAAATTTGCTTTGAGTTTTAGGGCATGCATATTATAACTTATATATATAAATTATTTTGGAGATGCTCAGAATATGATAAAAAATTTAAAATAAAAAAAGGTGGAGATTATCCACCTTTTTTTATTTTAAATTTTTACAACTAAGGCAGACTCCATAGAAATAAAGTTTGTTTGTCAAAATTTCATAATCAGTATGCTTTTGTACCTCGGAATTAAGATTAGAAAAATCTAAACCTTCAATATCATCTACCTTACCACAACATATACATTGTATGTGGGGATGCATAGATACGTTTCCATCGTATCTAAAATTACCTTCTCCAACATTTAACTCTTGAATTAAGTCTACTTCAACTAGAGTTTTTAAAGCTTTATAAACTGTAGCTAAACTCATAGTCGGATAAGCTGGTTGAAGAGCTTTATATATAGTTTCAGCAGAAGGATGTTCTTTCGTAGATTCAAGATATTTGTATACAGCAATTCTTTGAGGTGTTAATTTCAATTTTTTTTCTCTGAAAATACTGGTTATATTATCCATAAAGTTCACCCCTAAATATATTTGTACCATTATTATATAATAAATATTATTACAAGTCAAAAAATATTAAGAAATATTCATATGTATTTTGTAAACACTAGAATAAATTATATCATTTAATTAACAAGTAAACAATAAATTATAAAAATTATATCAATATAAAAAAAATCTAGATATATGAAAAAAACTATTGAATTTTATGTTAATTCTGATAAAATGTATATTAAGGGCTGTTAAGAAATTAACATTGATTTATGTTTTTACTCAAAAAAGAGCAATTTAATTGCTCTTTTTTATTTTTTAAGAAAATTATAAAGATTTATTGACTATAAAGATATTTTATTTATAATATAATTAAGTTATATAGTATTGGAGGAAATATCATGTTTGATCTTAAAAATGGAACTTCTTTTAAAGAATATATGAAAAATAAGACAGATGAACATATTGAGGTTTTTAATAAAACAGAAGTAAGTAATGAAACTAAAAATAAAATAAAAAGTTTAAAAGAAAAAAGAGTTGTATTAGCATTTTCAGAAGGATATTGTAAAGATTGTACAGTATCAATTCCATTTATTGAGAAACTTGTACAAGAAAATGAAAATATAGAATTAACAATATATCCAAGAGAGGGAAATGAGGCTTTTTTAGATGAAGCTTTAGGAGAAGCAAAGATTCCTACAGTTTTAGTGTTTGATGGAAATATGGAACCTTTGGGAGCTTATGTAGAATTTCCAGAAGAGCTTAAGGAAAAGGTTGAAAAATCTAATTTAGAAGAAAAAAGATTAATTATAAGTGATTACAGAAAAGGTATGTATAATAACTTAATAGAAAAAGAATTATTAAAGATTTTAAAGTAAAAATATTTATAGTGGATTAATAGATATGTAATACCACTATATTTTGCAAATAAAGATTTAATAACAGTTGTTATACGTAGGTAAGTATAGATTAAAAATTAAAACTTATTGCTTAACTGAGGATGTGAATTACTTAGTTTTAAACTTAAAATCACAATTTTATAAATTCTAAAAGCCATGAATTTAGGGTGTTACCCTCTAATTTCATGGCTTTTATTTCTTGATTTTTAATAAGAAAAAATTGATAAGGAGCTAGTTTCACACATAAATTTTATAGAAATTTAAATCTTTTTATTATATATTGGCTTATTAAAGTTAGTATATAATCATAAATTAAAAAACAAATCTCAATACCTATTATAAATATAAACATAGGAAATTTTATTAATGAATTTAAATCAAGGAAAAGATAGCTATATAAATAATAAGATAAGAAGAATGTTACATTTATAAAAATAAATTTAAGAAAAAACTCCAGAATGGTTTTTCTTAATGATTCAATCTTATATTTTACAAAAGGATATAGGCCAAAAAGTATTAAATATGCAAAAGTAACTCCTCTTAAACCAATCATAAAGCATATTATTGATGTTGAAATATATACTAGAAAACTGTATTTAAATTTTATAGATATAATAGAAGCTACTAGAACTATAGATGTCAAAATCATAAATCCTAAACGATTGGTAATAAGTATGGAAGAAAGATAAAGAAAAATAACAGAGAGGGCAGTAAATAAACCGCCCCTTGATATAACTAAAGATTTATTATTCATAATATTACCACCTCACATTATGTCTAAATACAAGGTATACAGTCGCATCCCATACATTCACATATAGTATCAAGACACCAAAGTTTTAAGCAAGTGTCACATATATCGTCGCTAGAACTTTTCCTTCCATAATAATTTTCTCGGTATCCATTATTTCTTTGCTTTAAGGCATTAAGAGCTTGCCTATATTCCAAGTTATTTGGATCCATTCTGCAGGCGGTAGAGATGTTATTATAAGCACCCTCATGCCATCCTTTTCTAAGTTGAACAACTCCAGTCAAATAATACCATTCAGCAGTTTTGTTTTGTACTGAATTTAGTTTGCTTTCAGCACTAAATAAATCTCCACTTTGAATATCTTGTCTTATAGATATGTATATATTATTATCATAACTAGAATTTGTATTAGAATAAGAGCTATTTTGATTGTTCTTCACAAGATAGTCATAGGCTTCATTTAACTCTCTCATTTTTTCTTCAGCTAAGTCCCTAAGTGGATTATTGCCGTATTGATCTGGGTGATATTTTTTAGCAAGTTCTTTATAAGCCTTTTTTATTTCTTCTTGAGAAGCACCCTCTTTAACTCCTAAAACCTCATATGGATTTGTCATTAATCTCAACTCCCTTTAAAACATTTTGCATTTTATCCATTAATCCAAACTCAATTACATTATATATGAGTTCTTTATTCTTCTTTAAATTTAGTTTGTTTAAAGAAAGGACACATTGAGAACTACATGAAAGTAAAAGAAATTCTGCTTTTTCTTTAATTTGTAAAAAGAATTCTTCATAAGATTTATTATCTTTATTATATAAGAAATTTAAAGCATTAAATTTTTGGTTTTCCATATCCTTTTTTAAATCATCCAAGGCATCCAATATATATATCCATTTACCAAGATTATATCCTAAACTATAGAGTACCTCTTTTTCAGAAGAATTTGAAGAGTAAAAACTCATTATTTTTGCTATTATAATATTAAAATTATGAGAAAGTTCATCCATAGACAGTATAGAGGCATCACCTTCTAAATTATCTAGTTCTTTTAAATGATAAAATATATCGAGATACAGTTCATTGTACCTAAACATATATTTATTTAAATATTTATTAAAAACAGTGCTGCCTATATAAGATTTTAATGTTTTATCATCGTTTTTATCGTCTATATATTTATAGTATGTTAATGCTACATTCATGTGAGCACTGTAACTTAATGCGTTGCAATCTAATATCCTAGCCCTTTTCTTTAAAGGATGTATTCCACATTTAAAAGGTATGAAATCATCTTTTTGTTCCTCTAAACCGCTTAATAGTATTGCTAGAAAAGTCATATCATAATTAAGACTCATTCTAGGAATATTTCCGTAAAGCTCTTTTATACTATGGCATAAGCCACAATAATAGGCCTTGAATAATTCATAGTCTTTAATTTTTAGTTCAGGCTTATACGGAGTAACATAACCAAACATATTTATCTCCTTTGTTTATTAAGTGATTAAATTGTATAAAAATATTACATAAAGATTATAACATATAAATAATATTTTCAATATAAAAGTTTAAATATTCATGAATCATTAAAGGACTTATTGGAAAACTTAATTATATAGATAAAATTTAAAATTAGATGTTTACTAAAATTCAGAATTGTGTTACAATCAAATGGAACATTGTTAATGAATTAACAAATAGGGAGGAATTAAGATGAGTAAATACAAGGTTGGGGATGAATTAATAATAATAGAGAATGCTGATGAAGAAAATGGAAAGCTTAAAGAGTTAAGCCAGTTAAAAATAAATGGGGATTATGCTCAGCTTTCATGGGGTGTAAAAATAGTAGATGTTCAGTATGATAAGCCTAATGTTACATTGACATATAAAAACGCATTTGGGGAAATAAATAAGGTATTTGCATGTTGCAAGGATATAAAAAATTTTGATACTGAAAAGGTATTGGAAAAAGCTTTATTGAAAGCCTTTCAAAATGAATTAATAGATATAACTGTTTATAGAAATCATAATCAAAAGAGATAAACCAAGCAGACTGACATATTCAGTCTGCTTAATATTTGTTAAAAAGTAAAACTATATTTACTATTAGTGTAAATATAGTATTTATATGTATAAAATTTATGAATAAGACTTGAAATTTGGAAAATTTAGAATATAATATAATATATGGATTGATGTTTTATAAGGGGGGAGTATTGTGACACAAAATCATTGCCCATTTTTATCTACAATGAACGAGGAAATTAAATGTTTTAATACTTGTCCATTTAATAAGGAAAACGAGGAATGTCCCTTTAAAATTCATTATGAAAACGATTGTCTGGGGCTGAATATTAGTAGTACTCATGAAGTTTCTCAAGACAAAATTCTTTGGTAGATAAAAGTAACAAGGCTTGTAGTTTTTAAACTACAAGCCTTGTTACTTTTAAATTAAATGAAGATTGATTCTATTCTTCATAATCACTAGAATATTTATGAAGTAGATTTTGTTTGAGATTCCAAAGATCTGAAGATAAATCTACATAATAAGTATGAGGATTTTCAAATCTTAGAACTTCAGGCCAAAGCTTAGCACATTCTTGTTTTGAAAACTCTCTAATATCCATAACACTAGGAGGACTATAAACAAGATTTCCTTTATCAAATATTTTAACTAATAGTTCTTTTACATAAAAATCTTTAATTTTTTTCTTTTTCCAGGTATAGATAGGATTAAAAATTTCTAAAGAGTCTGTAAGGTCTATAGATTCATAATTAAGGGTTAATAAATCTGCTATAGCCATATGCTTCTTTTTATCAAATATCCTATAGATTTTTTTGAAACCTGGATTTGTAATTTTTTCTTCATTTTCGCTTATTTTGATTTTGGGAAGTATTAAATCATCTTCCTCTATGGCAACTAATTTATAAACTCCACCAAAAACAGGTTCTGATTTAGCGGTTATTAATCTTTCGCCAACTCCAAAAGAATCAATCTTTGCACCTTGAGATAAAACATCAGAAATTATGTGCTCATCTAAGGAATTTGATACTATTATTTTACAATCTTCATACCCAGCTTCATCTAACATGGATCTACACTTTTTAGTTAAATAAGTAATATCTCCACTGTCTATTCTTATAGCTTTTGGTCTAAGACCTCTAGGCTTTAGAACTTCATCAAAAGTTTTAATAGAATTTGGAATACCAGATTTTATAACATTATAAGTATCTACAAGTAGAACACAATTATCAGGATAAGTATGAGCCCATGCTTTAAAAGCTTCAAGTTCAGTTGGAAATAATTGAACCCAACTATGAGCCATAGTTCCAGATGAAGGTATATTAAACATTTCATCTGCAATTGTACATGCAGTTGAGTCACAACCACCTATTACAGAAGCTCTTGCGCCATAAATAGCTCCATCATATCCTTGAGCACGTCTTGAACCAAATTCCATAACACTTCTTCCATTGGCTGCTCTACATATTCTGTTAGCTTTAGTAGCTATAAGTGTTTGGTGATTTATAGTAAGTAGTATCATAGTTTCTATAAATTGTGCTTGGATTATAGGACCACGTACTACAACAAGGGGTTCATTTGGAAATACAGGATTTCCTTCAGGTACAGCCCAGACGTCGCAACAAAACTCAAAGTTTTCCAAGTAAGTTAAGAATTCCTCAGAAAAAATATTTTTGCTTCTAAGGTAACTTATATCATCTTCAGAAAATTTAAGTTCAGATAAATACTGAATTAATTGTTCTACTCCTGCCATTACGCAGTATCCACCACCATCGGGAACACGTCTAAAAAACATATCAAAGTATGCAATTTTATCGTATACATTGTTGTTAAAATAACCATTTCCCATAGTAAGCTCATAAAAATCAACAAGCATTGTTAGATTTCTTTCATTTCGTACATTAAAGCTAGTTTTCATATCATATCTCCTCTTTAAGGTTTAATAACTAATCATATTGTAATACCTAAAAAGAATTATTACAATATATAATAGTCAGTTAATTGGTTAATAAATATTCGTTTTATGCATTGTTATGATTTTTAAAGTATAATAAGGGGTATAATTACATTTAGAGATTAAAGGATTTAGAAAGAGGGATTACATGAGTTTAGATAGATATCAAGTTGAAGCAGTTAATAGTAAATATAAAAATACTTTAGTTGTTGCGGCACCTGGGTCAGGAAAAACAACGGTTATAATAAATAGAGTAAAATATCTAATAGAAGAAAATAGGGTGAAGCCTAGAAATATAATAGTTATAACTTTTACAAAGGCAGCTGCAATAAATATGAAAGAAAGATATAAAAGACTATATGGTGAAGAAGAAAGTCCTTTTTTTGGAACTTTTCATGGTTTGTGTTATAAAATACTTTCTAGATATTATGGTCAAATCAATATAATTAATAGTAATGACACCTTTAGAATAGTATCAAGGACATTAAGTCAGTTTGCTGATTATATTGGTGATGAAAAAATAAAAGAGGCTATTAATAATATTTCTCTTTACAAATGCAGTTTTTTAGCTATGGAGGAGTTTAAATCATCTATAGATAAGGAAGTGTTTGAAAAATGTTACAACAATTATGAGGAGTATAAAACATCAAAGGGATTATTTGATTTTGATGATCTTCAAATAGAAGTGAAAAATATATTTGAGAAAAATATAGAGTTATTAAATTCTTATAAAAGATTATTTAAGCATATACTTGTGGATGAATTTCAAGATTGTGATTTAATACAAATAAAGCTTCTTCAAATGTTAAATGAAACTTCAAATACTTTTGCGGTAGGTGATGAAGATCAATGTATTTATACATTTAGAGGATCAAAACCAGAATGTATGATGGATTTTAATAAATACTTTGAAAATGGAGAAAAGATATATTTACATCTAAATTATAGAAGTAAGAAAAATATAGTAAACACATCTGAAAAGTTAATAAAGAATAATAAACTTAGAAATGAAAAAGAAATTAAGCCTTTTAATGAAGAGGAAGGTATAATAAAAAAAATTATACCATTTGATGAGAATCTACAATGCAATGAAATTGCTGATAAAATAAAAGACGACAAAAACTTAAATGGAGTTTATTATAAAAATCATGCAGTGCTTTATAGAACCAATTTAGAAAGTAGAAGTTTAATAGACTCATTTATAAGAAAAAAGATTCCATTTTTTCTTTTAGATAAGGAATATAACTTTTTTCATCATTTTATATGTAGAGATTTAATAGCTTATTTAAGTCTTTCTGTTAATGAAGGGGACAAAGACAGCTTTGTAAGAATCATAAACAAGCCTTTTAGGTACATAAGCAAGAGTACATTAGAAAAAATAAAAAATCATTCTATAGATGAAAGTGCATTTAATATTATTGAAAGATATCAAGATATGAAGTCCTTTCAGCTTAATAATTTAGATAGAGTTAGAAAAGACATAAATTATTTAAATAAGATATCTTTAAGTGGAACTGTGGATTTAATTTTAAATGATCTGGGTTACATGGATTATTTAAAAGAATATGCTTCGAAATTTAAAAGTTCTATAGATGAATTTGAAGAAATAATAAATGAATTTAGAAGTTCATTAGAGGGATTTAAGTCAATAATAACATTTTTAGTTCATGTACAAAATGTTGAGGAAGAAATGGCTAAAGGTAGCAGAAATAAACCTAATGAAGATAGAGTTATACTTTCAACTATACATGGAGTAAAAGGTATGGAATTTAAAAATGTTCATATTATAAATTGTTGTAATGAATATATACCTCATAAACGTTCAATTGAAAATAGTGAAAATTTAGAAGAAGAGAGAAGATTATTTTATGTAGGGGTAACCAGAGCCATAGATAATTTATATGTATATGCTCCTAAAAGGATAAAGGGAGATATTTTAAATATATCTCCATTTGTAACTGAATGCAGTATAGAAGAAAAGATTGATTATTGTGGCTATGAAGAGAACGAAGAAGTTATGCATAGAGCTTATGGAAAAGGAATAATAAAAGAAATAAAAGAAAACATAATAAAAATAAGTTTTGATGATGTTGAGAGAACGTTTAACTTTACAGTTTTAATAAATAATAAATTGATAAACAGAATAAATTAAAGCTTTAATAAGATATATATATAATACATTTCTAAAAATAAACAAAACAAAAGAATATGCTAATTGAAAAAATATATTTAATGTGTTACACTACTTACGAAGAAAAGCATTTAAAAGAGGTTTAAATAGTGAAAGGATGAGAGGGTTATGGTAACAGTTGCATTTAAGAAGATGTGGGAAGATGTAAATTCTTTAATGGCAAATAAAGATGTTGAATTAGAAGTAATAAATGTATTTAATAGTGGCTTTGTAATAAAGGAAGACAATGAAACTGTATTTATAACCAAAGATCATTTTGTGGATTTTTGGTGTAATATATTATATTATAACAAAATATCTAGGGAACAGATGAACAGAGAAAAGGGTAGATATATGAACTATGTTTATGATATAGTTAAGCATTTACCTTATGTATCTGAAAATAGTAATGAACTTACATTAATAGGATAGAATTATTGAATAATAAGAATTAGTGTTATATAATCGTATTAAAGGCTCATATTCAAAATCGAATATGAGCCTTTAAAATTATAGTTTTTAGAAGGAATGAATTAATATGGGTGATGTTATATTTTCTTTAGATATAGGTACTAGATCGATAATAGGTACTGTTGGAATAATTAAAAATAGCAAATTTCATGTTCTACATGAATGTTACAAAGAACATGAAGAACGAGCTATGATAGATGGACAAATTCATGATATAAAGTTAGTAGCTCAGTCTGTACAATATGTTAAAAATAACTTGGAAGAAAAGCTAGGTTTTGATTTAACTAAAGTTGCAATTGCAGCAGCAGGTAGATTTTTAAGAACTGCTTTAGGTAAATCAGAATTAAAATTAGAAGAAAATAGTGAGATAGATAAAGATTTAATTAGAAGTCTAGAACTTACAGCAGTAAAAAAGGCAGAAGAAGATATTTTTAAAACATCAGAGGGGAAACTTTATTGTGTAGGATATTCAGTGAAGAGCTACTACTTAAATGGGTATCTTATATCAAATCTTCTTTCACATAAGGGAGAGATTGCAGCAACAGATGTTATTGCAACATTTCTACCTAGATCTGTAATAGATTCTTTATACGCAGTAATGGACAAGGTTGGATTAGATGTGGTAAGTCTTACGTTAGAGCCCATTGCAGCAATTGAGGCTGTTATACCACAAAAACTTAGACTTTTAAATCTTGCTTTAGTTGATATTGGTGCAGGAACATCAGATATAGCTATAGCTAATTCTAACACAATAAGTGCTTATGGAATGGTTCCTATGGCTGGAGATGAAATTACAGAGATAGTGGCTCAAAGTTATCTTGTAGATTTTAATATGGCTGAAGAAATGAAGAAACAGTGCGTAAATAAGGAGATTATAGAATATAAAGATGTATTGGGACTTGAAAACACTGTTACCAGGGAAGAAATCTTAAAGGTTATTGATCCAGTTGTTAATAAAATTGCTTATGAAATTTCTTCAAAGGTAATAGAATTAAATGGTGGAAAGTCTCCCAATGCAATATTTTTAGTTGGTGGAGGAGCATATACACCAGGGATAAAGGAATCGTTAAGTAAAGAACTTTCATTACCGGAACAAAGAATTGGTATAAAGGGAAGAGATACTATAGAAGAATGTGTTGTAGAAGACAATTCTTTAGGAAGTATAGGAGTAACTGTTCTTGGAATAGCTCTTGTTGCTATTAGAAACTTAGGACATGAGTTTATGGATGTAATTTTAAATGGTAATGTAGTAAGTCTTTTTAATTCACATAAAAATAAAGTAATAGATGTATTACTACAATCAGGGATTAACCCTAAGATTTTAATATGTAAAAGAGGTAAAAACTTAAAATTTAAAATAAATGGAATAAGTAGGATAGCATTCGGTACCCTAGGAACTAATGCTAAAATAGAGCTTAACGGAAAAGAAGCTACTATGGAGGATGAAGTTAAAGAAGGAGACAAAATAGAGCTTATACCAGCTATAGACGGTATTGATGGAGTAGGAAAAATAAAAGAGTATGTAAAAGAAATATATAGCGTAAAATTTAAATTAAACGACGAAGAACTAGAGATGTGCCCTAAGGCATATTTAAATGGAGATAATATATCATTGGATTATGATATACAAAGAGATGATGATATAGAAATTGTTTACCCTGAAACTATTAAAGATCTGAAAAAATACTATATACAAGATAAGAAAGAGATCTGTATAGAAAATAATATTTTAAGAGATGATTACATAATAAAAGATGATGATACTTTAGAGTTTATTATAGATAAATTAGAAGATGATGAAGAATCTTTGAGTAAAGATGAAACTAATAAAGATAGCAAAATTAATGATGTAATTCTAAAGGAGAATATCAATAAAGATATAACTAAATCTATTAATGTAGAGAAGACTTTAGAAGAGGAGATTGTTAACGTTATAGTAAATGAAGATTCTATAAAATTACATGGAAAAAAAGCTTATATATTTGTTGATATATTTGATTTTATAGACTTTGATTTAACCATTCCAAAAGGAAATATAGTATTAAAAAGAAATGATAAAGATGCAAGCTATTATGATGAATTGCATGAAGGTGATGTAGTTAAAATATATTGGGAGTAACGAGGTGTTGAGTATGAATTTTAATATAGATTTTTATAAACAAGCATTAGAAATAGAAGATGAGATAGTAGCTATTAGAAGAGATTTTCATGAACATCCAGAACTAGGGTTTGAGGAAGTAAGAACAAGTGAAAAAATAAAGGAATTCTTAAAAAAAGAAGGAATACCTTATAAGGAAGTATCTAAAACAGGGATATGTGCAATTATTAAGGGTATTGAACATGGAAAAACAGTTGCATTAAGAGGTGATATGGATGCACTTCCTCTTGAAGATAAGAAAGACGTATCATATAAATCAAAAATACAAGGAAAAATGCATGGATGTGGACATGATGCTCATAGTGCTATTTTAATGGGAGCGGCAAAATTACTTAATAAAAATAAAGATAAATTTAAAGGAAATGTAAAATTTTTATTTGAACCAGCGGAGGAAACCGTTGGAGGTGCTAGATATATGATAAAAGAAGGTGTTTTAGAAAACCCAAATGTAGATGCTATATTTGGACTTCATGTAGCAGAACAAATAGAAGTAGGTAAAATAGGAATAAAGTATGGAGTGTTTAATGCAGCATCAAACCCATTTACAATAAAAATTAAAGGTAAGGGCGGACATGGAGCTCACCCAGAGGATACAATAGACCCTATTATAATAGCTTCTCAAGTTATATTATCTTTACAAACAATTATATCTAGAGAAATACCGCCTGTTTATCCAGGGGTTATTACTGTTGGAGCAATTCATGGTGGAACAGCCCAAAATATTATACCATCTGAAGTTGAGATAAAAGGTATAATGAGAACTTTAACAAGTGAACATAGAGAATTAGTAAAAAATAGACTTGTAGAGATAACAGAAGGAATATGCACTGCAATGAGAGGAAAATGTGAAATAGATATAGAAGAAAGTTATCCATGTCTTTATAATAATGACCATATGGTAAATCATTTAAAGCTTAGTGCAGAAAAAATAATAGGCAATAATAATATAGAGATTTTACAACATCCAAGTATGGGAGTTGAAAGTTTTGCATATTTTTCAAATGAAAGACCAAGTGCATTTTATTTCTTAGGAGTAAAAAATAAGGAAAGAGGAATAGTAAACCCAGCCCATGGGTGTTTATTTGATATTGATGAAAAAAGCTTAGCTTTAGGTATTTCAATACAATGTGAAGCGGCATTTCAATATTTGACAAGAAACTAAAATAATATTATGCTTATATAATGGGTTTTGTGTGTCTACATATCACCTAAAACAGAAGAAATAGGAGTGGTTTACTTGAAGATATTAATCGGACCAAACGAAGCAAGCCAAAGATTAGACAAATTCCTTAGAAAATTATTAAAGGATGTACCTTTAAGTGCTATATATAAAACAATAAGAAAGGGAGATGTAAAAATAAACGGAAAAAAAGCTAAAGAAAAATACTCCCTTTGTGAAGGCGATGAGGTTGAAATAAGAGACATAAAAACATCTGACAACAAAGAAGAAAAGAAAAAAGAACTGAAAAAGCTTCAGGGCTTAAAAACAAATTTTAAAGTAACATATGAAGACGAGAATATTTTACTAATTGAAAAATGGCCAGGAATATTAGTTCACTCTGATAAAAAGAATGGAGAACCTACTTTAACAGATCATGTTTTAGCATATCTACATGAAAAAGGAGAGTATACTCCAGAAAAAGAAATTACATTTACACCTGCATCATGTAATAGATTAGATAGAAACACATCAGGTATTGTAATGTTCGGAAAGAATTTTAAGGCGTTAAAAGATCTTAATGAGATGGTAAGAGAAAGAGGCGTTGAGAAATATTATGTAGCCTTAGTACAGGGAAGAATAAAAGATGGAATATATAAGGGTCATATAGTTAAAGATGAGAGAAGTAATCTTTCAAGAGTATTTAAAGATAAAGTAGCCAATTCTAAAGAAATAGCTATGGAAGTTAAAACTATACAAAGTAATGGGTTATTCTCATTTATAGAGCTTACTTTAATAACTGGTAGAAGTCATCAACTTAGAGCTCATTTAGCATCTCTAGGTAATCCAATTATAGGAGATGAAAAATACGGAAACAAAAAGATGAATAGCTTTTTCTTCAATAAATTTGAACTTGATTATCAATTCTTATATGCATATAAAGTTATTTTCAAGGAATGTCCAGAAAAGCTTGAGAATCTAAAAAATAAAACAATAGCAGAATCACTTCCACCAATATTTAAAAAGATAAAGAAGGATGTATTTAAATTCTAATGTAATTTTGAGGAGAGAATCATGAAGGAACAATCTACTACAAAAGGATTTGCCATACTTTCTTTTGCAGGAATAATGGCTAAGGTTATATCTCTTCTATATGTGCCTCTTTTAATTAATATATTAGGGGAAGAGGGGTATGGAGTATATACGTCTGTATATCAGATATTTGCACTAGCGTATGTAATTACTAATACAGGTATGCAGACAGCTATAAGTAAACAAGTATCAGAGCTTATAGCATTAAATAATCATAAAGATGCTGTAAAGACATTTAAAATAGCTAGAAGTATATTATTTGCTTTAAGTATGTTTATTTGTATGATAATTTTACAATTTTCTGTACCAATAGCACGTGGCATTGAAAATGAAAAGGGATTGCTTGCACTAATAACATTAGCACCTGCAATAGTTGTAACATCAGTATTAGCAGCTTATAGAGGATATTTCCAAGGAAGAAGTATAATGACTCCTACGGCAGTATCTCAAGTTATTGAGCAATTATTTAATGCAATTTTTACTGTGTTATTTGCTGCAATTTTAGTTTCAAGAGGCGTTGGATATGGTGCAGCAGGAGGTACTATAGGAACAGTTTTAAGTGGCTTATTTGCAGCTGTATATCTTATATGGATGTATAGAAAATCAAGGATAATTAAAACACCTAAAAGTGTTGACTTACTTGAGCCTAAAAGACTTAGTAATGGAGAAATTGTAAGAAAGTTATTTAAATATGGTATACCTATAACATTAAGTGCAACTCTTCAAAACCTTGGAGTTACAATTGATATGATAGTTGTAAGAAGGAGACTTATAGTTTCAGGGTTATCTACAGAACAGGTAGATATAAACTTTGCATTATTAAGTAAATATACAACACTTGTAGGAGTTCCTTTAGCTCTAATAGCGGCATTATGTGCAGCTATTATACCATCGATATCAAGAGCAGTAGTAGTTAATGATAGAAAAACAATAAAAGAAAAAATAGGATTTGCTTTTAAAATGAGTTATCTGGTATCTATACCATCAGCAGTAGGGTTAGCAATCCTAAGTAAACCTATATATGAACTTATACTAAAGACAAAAGGCTATGATATGATGCAACTTGGAGCTGTGGCTCTTATATTTATGTCTATAGTTCAAATTCAAACAATAATTTTACAATGTATGAATAAGTTATATTTAGTACTTATATCATTGGGAACCGGTATCATAATAAAAATAATTACAAACTACATATTAGTCGCTATACCTGGAATCGGAGTAAAAGGTGCAATAATAGGTACTACTTTAAGTTCATTAATTCCTATGATTATTAATAATATAATAATGAAGAGAACTTTAAAAATGAATATTGGATTGTTAAAATATGCTGTAAAACCAACATTAGCATCTATATTAATGGCAGCAGCGGTAATCTTATGTAGAGTAATTTGTGTATCTGCATTAACACTTATAAGCAGTAATAAATTATTTTCAAATGCTTTACCAACATTAATATCTATACTCGTTGGAATGATAGTTTATGGATATGGAATGATATTAACAGGTGGTGTTACAAGAAAAGATGTATTATCGGTATCACCTAAGATAGAAAGAATTATGCCAGGATTTATGAAAAGAAAATTAAGATAAAAAAATCCCTATTTTAGGGATTTTTTTATTTGTAGGAAAGTATAGAAATTTTTAAGTCTAAAAGAATGATAAGGCACATGAAAGAAAATCATCTTTTAATAATATTCATTTTTAGGTGACTTAAATATTAATCCTATAAAGAAAAATGAAAAACCTAATAATATTATGAAGATATTTTTAAATGTAGAATGAACATCTAATAATAAACCATTAGTAAGTCTTAATGTTAAAAAGCAAAGAATACTTAATAGAAAAATTAATATTATTTGAAAAAAATCAAATCTAAAATTAATGTGTCTTTTTATTTCTTTTATATTAAGAAATAAAACAATTATTGAAGATAATACAACACTTATACTGTAACCAAAAATATTTATTGAAGGAATACCGGTCAAAACATATAAACAGCTTGTTTCAATTACAGCTCCTATTAAAGAATTCCTTAATATAATACTTTGTTTACTTATACCATTTAATATTCCATAGGTACTTCCAAGACAATATACAAAAGGAGCACATATTGAAGCAAATCTAATAAAGCTTCCTAAATCATATCTATTATAAAACATATACCCTAGTTCTGTAGGGATTGTATTACAAATAGCGGTTGTGCATAGACCAAGCAGAATTGCTATTTTTAACACTTCTTTTATTCTAATACAGGCAGCACAATAATTTTTTTTGTTAATGGTTTGAGATAAATCAGGTATAAGTAGTGTTGATATTGAGCCTATAATTATCATTGGAAAAAATACTATAGTCATAGACATACCAGTAAATTTACCTATTACAGAAAGTCCACTTGTATATTCTATACCAGCTTTAACTAGTCTCCTAGGAAGCATTAAGGTACACACGCTATCAAGAGCTGTTGTTAAAAAACCATTAAGACAAAGTGGAATTGATATGACTAAAACATTAAATAGTAATTGTATTTTACTGTCTAAGGTTTTAGGTGTAACAGGAAATTTTTTGGTGCTTTTTTTATAATATATATATAAAAGAATAAGGCTTATAAATTCTCCAATACATAAGGCTACATAAGCCACAGTAACTAAGGAAGTTACCGATTTTGATTTTAACATGTTGGATAAAATAAGTATAACTGTAATTCTTACCGATTTTTCAAATATGTCTATAATTGCAGGAACCATAATTTCAGCTGTTCCATAAAAATATCCTTTTAATATGTTAGATGCAGCTATAAAAACCATAGCAGGACACGTTATTCTGAGAGCCAAAGCTGTTCTTGAATCTTTTATTATTACTGAAGATATGTTTGGAGCTAATAGAAATACTATAAAAGCAATGATAATTCCCCACATAATATTAAATGTAAAAATTGTTTTTATAGTTTTTTTTACATTTCCAAAATCTTTATTATCTATATATATAGCAGAAATTTTTGATATTGCAGTAACTATTCCGCCGCATATTAAGCAGATAAATAAATTATAAATAGGCATTACAAGTCCATAAAGTCCCATGCCTTCTGCACCTAAGCTTCTAGATAGTATTATTGAAAATAAAAAACCTAATACTCCAGTTGTTAGATTTGACAAAATAAGCATAAAAGAATTTTTATAGAAGCTTTTATTTGACATATAATCCTCCTTATTTAAATTACTTGCTTTTAAATATTATTCTTGAACTGTTAAGCATATTACTAAAATTTCTTTTAAGGCACATGAAAGAAAATAACAAGTCAAATATACTAGCATACTGACTTGTTATTTTTTGAATGTGCCTAAAGGTAAATCTCATTGAAATTTTCATATAATTGGAGTATATTTTATTGTATAGAAAACACAAGGTAAAAGTTGAAAGTTACAAGTGGCAAGTTGATGATGTTTTTCTTGATGTTGCTTTGAAAAACCAATCTGAACTTGACACTTGTAACTGCAAAATTGCTACTTTGTTCTTTAAGACGTTAAGAAATAATAAATTTAGGGGAGTATAAAAGATGATTAAGTGTTTAATATGTGGGTACATAATAAGAGAAGAAATAGCAGATAAAAATAAAGAAGCAATACCATTTGCAAATTCAAAACAAAATATTAAGTATTGCCCATTCTGTGGAGTAGATGAGAAGTGGCTTGTAGAAAGTGATGATAGATTATTAGGAGATAAATTAGAATTAAATGATGAAACATTAAAAATAATAAACCATGCAATGAAATTAGAAGTGTTTAATGGAGATTTTTATAAAGAAGCTAGTGAGTTATGCTTAAATAAAGAAAATAAAAGTTTTTTTAAATCTTTATCTAATATAGAATATACTCATGCTCAGGTTCATAGAAGATTGTGTAAAGAAAAAAGAACACCTTCCTTAACATCTTTAAATTATGAAAAATTTAGAGGGAAGGATGAGTTGCTTTTAGATGAAGCATTAAAAAGAGAAGAACATGCAATTAATTATTATAAACGATATTATGATAAGGTATGTAATGATGAGGTAAGAACAATATTTAAAATATTATCTAAGGTTGAAGAAGATCATATATATCTTGCATCTTCAAAAAAATAAAAAATGCCTACATCGAAATAAAAGAACAAATTGAGAACTTAGATTAGTGACAATCTATGAGTGGAAAGTTGGAGTTTATGGTGGGATAGTTTACAGAGTATAAATATATAGTTAACCATTCAATTTAACCTGTCACTTGCAAGAGGTACCACCTTGTTTAAAAACTAATAACTAAGTTTTAATTTTAAATTTTTTGTGATAAAATAAACCTTAATTGTAAAATGTTAATTTTGAATTTTCAATTTAAATAACAGGTACTTCTAACTTTTGTAATTATAACTGATATACATAAATATATATAAATAGTATATTAATTAATTTAAGAGGGAGAGGTATGAAAATTCTAGGGAAAAAATCAATTATATTGGTAGCTGCCTTAATAATTATAACTTTAATAGCATTTTTAATTTCAGGTGTAACAGTAGATTGCAATATGAAAATTAAAAATAAGAATTTAAGTTATGATATTAAAGTAAAGGGACTAAAAGACACAAGGGATTTTACAATAGATAAGGATGATAATTACTATATAGCTTATGAAAATAAAATACAAAAGATTGATAAAAACGGAAAAGCTATAAATTTAATAGAAAAAAATATTTTTAATATAAACTCTATTGCTTATCATAATAATAACTTGTATTTTTGTAGTGATAATAACTTATATTCATATAATTTAGATGACAATAAAACAAGATTAATTATGAACACTATACCAAGTGTTGGAGATTATAATAAATGTAAACTACTAATAAATAGGAATAACTTATATATATCTATAGGTGCAGCTACTAATTCAGGAGTGGTTGGTGAAGATAATCAGTGGCTTAATGACGAGCCTATTATCCATGATATAACACCTAAATCTGTTACATTAAGAGGAAATCAATATAGTGGAACAGGAACATTTGTTCCTTTTAATACTAAAAACATAAAAGGTGAGTTAATAGAAGGAACTTTTCCAGGAAACAGTTCTGTGGTTAAATATGATTTAGAACAAAATAAAGGTAATTTATTTTGTTGGGGAATAAGAAACATAAAGGGAATGGACTTTAATAGTGAAGGTAAAGTAATTGGTGCAGTAGGTGGTATGGAAAATAGAGGAGCTAGGCCTATTAAAGGAGACAAGGATTATATATATGAGATTAAAGAAAATGCTTGGTATGGATGGCCAGATTATAGTGGGGGAGATCCGGTAACATCTCCTAGATTTATAGGTAAAAACAATACAAAGGTTGAATTTGTATTAGAAAATCATCCAACAAGTAATCCAATGGCTCCAATTTATCAACATAAGTCTCTGTCAACTATAGAGAGCTTGGCAGTGGATAAAGAGAGTATATTAGGAAGCAAAGATTGTATATATTTTTATGATAATGACGATAATACCATATATAGTTTAGAAAAGTCATCTGTAATAAAAACTGAAATAGAATTTAATAAATCTAAAAATATTTCTTTGAAATTTACAGGAAAATCTCTTGCTGTTTTAAATGGAGAACAAGGAATAATTTTTGAGGTTAATAATATTAAAAATAAAACACCAGTGAATCCATTAGATAAAAAGGCTATTTATGTAGTTCTTGCAGTACTAGGTGTAGCTATAGTAGGCATGGCTTGGAAGGTAGTTAATAGATAAAAAGAGGGGATAGAATTGAAAAAAACCATTGAAAAGACATATGGAAAGGCTGTTACTAATGTAATGAAAGCTGTTAATCCTGTTAAGAAAAAAATGCTTAATACCCACTGTAATGTTCATAAATATATAAATGTAGAAGCATTAAATATATTAAATAATGAAGGGTATGACAAACAATATGATTTTTATAGAAATTATATTGATAAATTAAATCAAGGTGCACATTGGATAGATCAGGATTTTAAAAGTACAAATCATTTTTATCATATTACAAAAGAAAGAGGGCTTTATGGATTTTCAAATGCCTTAACAGAATGTATTAAATATTATAATAAATCAATAGAAGAATATAATGAAAAAAATATAAATGAAAGTATGTTTTTTTTAGGTGCTTGTTGTCACCTAATCCAAGATGTAACGGTACCGCACCATGTAGACAATAGACTTTTAAAAAAACATAGACCCTTTGAAATATGGATAGTAAAAGAAATATCGCAAAACAGCGAAAAATATTCTGTGCATGATGGAAGTAAGCGTTATGGAAATATAGATGATTATATAAAAAATAATGCTAATACAGCTAGACAAATTTATTATAGATATCAAGATATTGAAGATGAATATAAGAGATATAGTAAAATATCAAAAGAAATATTAGGGGAAGCACAAAAAACTACGGCAGGTTTCTTGTTAGATTTCTATGATGAAATAATTAACAAAAAGGATAATTCCAAATAAAGGAATTATCCTTTTTATATTGAATAAATAATAAGGGGTGATGTTATGAAGGAGATTAAAGAATATACTTTAGATTTAAGAAAAATAAAATTTAATGATAACCTTTTGGACATTTCAGGAGACAACTATGGTATAATATATAGTCTATTAAAGGCAAATTATGATGAAGTTAGTGTTGATTATGTAGAAAGCCAAGAGGAAAAGTGTGAAAAAGAATTATACAATAATGCAGCTCTATTTTTTAAGTTTAGTACAATAAAGTCATCCAGGGGAAGAAAAGAACTGTTAAAGGAAATCTCAGATAGTCTATATAATGATGGTGAAATATATATATGGGATTATAATAAAAGATATAGAGAGAATTTTTATGGTAAAATAATTTGTATAATATCAGAAGAAACAAATAAGGAATTTTTAATAAAAGATTCTAATTTAATAAAAGCTTTAGATGAAAGAGATATATTAAATGCTATGAATTCAGACTTTGATATTTTAGATTTACAGCATAATGATGAGATATTTTTTATAAAAGCTAAAAAGAAGGGAAGAAAGACATATGAAGATATTACTAGTGGGGATAAACTCAAAATATATTCACAGCAACCTGGCTATAAGATATTTAAGAGAATTTACAAAGGATTTAAATCATGAAGGTAAAATAATGGAGTTTTCTATAAATGACTGCTTGGACAACATAGTTGAAGCAATTATGGAAGAAAAACCTCAAGTTGTAGCTTTTTCTACTTATATATGGAATAGCGAGTATGTAAGAAAAGTTGCAAAAACTATAAAGCTTATAGACAATTCAGTGGAAATCATTTATGGTGGACCTGAGGTTACTTACGATGGAGAAAATTTCTTAAGAAATAATGTAGGCGAATATATTATTGAAGGAGAAGGGGAAGAAACATTTAGAGAATTAGTAGAATATAAACTTGGAAAAGGAAAAATAAGTGATATAAAAGGAATATATTATAAAGTAAGTGGTGATAACCAAGAAACTACTATAGTTTATAACGGTAAAAGACCTGTAATGGACATGAACAAAATAGTATTTCCATATAATGAAGAAGATGATTTGCAAAATAAAATAGTTTATTATGAGGCTTCAAGGGGTTGTCCTTTTAGATGTAAATACTGCCTTTCATCGGTTTTAACTAATGTTAGATTTTTAAATGTTGAGAGAGTTAAAAAGGATTTAACGTATTTAATAGAAAAGAACGTTAAGTTAATAAAATTTGTAGATAGAACTTTTAATTGCGATGGTAAATTTGCAATGGAACTATGGGAGTTTTTAATGAACTATCCTTGTGATACAACATTCCATTTTGAAATTTCTGCAGATATATTTAAAAAAGAGGAATTAGAACTTTTAAGTAAAGCTCCTAAGGGGAAATTTCAATTTGAGGTTGGAGTTCAAACAACAAATGATGAAGTATTAAAAAACATAAATAGATATGTTAAATTTGATCATATAAAAGAAAACATTCAATATGTCCAAAAGCATGACAATATAAAACAGCATTTAGATCTTATAGCAGGGCTACCTGGAGAAGATTTAGAATCATTTAAAAAATCATTTAACGATGTTTATAGTATTGAACCAGAAGAGATACAGTTAGGATTTTTAAAATTAATAAAGGGTACATCTATGAGAAAAGAGGCTAACCAATGGGGAATGGTAGCATCTCCTTATGCCCCATATGAAATATTAAAAACAAAAGATATAAGTTATGACGAATTACTTTCATTAAAAAAAGTTGAAAATATGGTCGATAAGTACTATAATAGTGGAAAGTTTAATTTAACAATAAAATATTTAAGAAAATGTTTTGATAACCCATTTGAATTTTATGAATCATTAGCCAATTACTTTGAAAATCATGGATATTTTAAGAGAAGTATATCAAACAATGATTACTATAAATTTTTCTTGGATTTCAACAAAGACATATTAAAGAGTAACACTGATATTATAAGAGAGATTTTGAGATATGAATATTTATGTGTAAATAAAAAGAGGGGGATACCTGAATTTTTAAGAGGGGATATGTCAAAAGATGAGGAAAGAGCTATAAAGGATATTTTACGTGAAAAAGGACAAAAATTAGAAAATAGTAGTCATGTAGAAAAGTTTAATATAGATATAGCTAAATTAAAGAGTAAAAATAATGTATCTAAAAAAAATATTTATATTATTTTTAACGAAAAAAAGGAACCTACATACTTAGATTTGCAAGAATAAACAGATGTTTTTATCAAGACAGAGAAGATTTTCTCTGTCTTTTTTTATATAAGTGAATAAAATTTTGTTAAAAAAGATAAGATAAATTGTAGATATTTAAAGAAAAAACATGTATAGTTTAGATACATATAATAAAATATATTTATTTTTTTGTTGAAATTATATAAAAATATAGTATAATATTTAATAACTGAATAAACTGTAATTAATACTATATAAAGTATTAATATATGTATTCAAATAATTTTGAAGTAAAGGTGGTGATAATTTGGCATTAGAAGCAATAAAAGATATAAAAAAAGCTGAGGAAGAAGGCATGAATTTAATAAAAGAAGCTTCTTTGAAAGCTAAGGAAATACTCAAAGACGCAGAATCCAAGGCATCTTCTGAGTATGAAAAAATATTATCATCTGCAAGTGAAGAAAGTAAAAATATCTTCAGAAAAGCAGAGGAAAAAGGCAATATGGAGGCACTACCTATATTAGAAAAAGGTGAAAAAGCAAGACAAGGCATTCTAAACTTAGGTGATGAAAGCTTAAAAAAGGCTGTGAATTTAGTGATTGAGAGGATAGTGAATATTAATGGCAATAGTTAAGATGAGTAAATTCACATTATTGGCCTTTAAGTCACAGAAGGAAGAGCTTTTACAAAGATTGCAAAGATTTGAAAATGTACAATTCATCGATTTGAAGGAGAAGGAAGATGAAGAATTAAGCTTTTTGACTTTCAATAGAGATGGAGAAAATCTTTCTCAAATACAAGCAGATTTGGCTAAGGTTAAGTTCTCCCTAGATATGTTAAAGGAATTTGTACCTAAGGAAGGTGCAATTGAGGCTTTGAAAAAGGGTAAGTTAACATTATCAGATAATGAACTTATTAAAAGAGTAAATGCTATTAATTGGCAAGAAATTTATCAAGGTCTTAAAGAAAAGGAGGATACTTTAAACGAGATAAAAAACGAAGTAAGTAAGATTTATTCAGAGTTAGAAGTATTATCTCCATGGGGGAATTTAGATGTATCTTTTGGTGATTTAAAGAGTTTAAATCAATGTGGATACTTTATTGGAACAATTCCTAAAATGTTTAAAGATAAGTTCTTACAAGAACTTAATGAAAATGTTCAAAATTCTTATGTTGAGGTATTAAACGAGATTAAGGGTGAAGCCTATATTCTTGTTGTAGCTCATAACAATGAATTAGAATTGGCTAGCGAACTTTTAAAGGCTAATAGTTTTGCAAAAGTTAATGTTAGCTATGATGAAAAACCATCAGATGCCATACGTAATTTTAATAAAAATTTAAAAGAGTTAAAAATTACAGAAAGTAAAATAAAAGATGAAATAAAGGAACAAGCAAAATATAATGAAGATTTGCAAATTGTATATGAATATTTAAGTGATAATGACCTTTTGTTAAAAGCAGAAGATAATTTCTTGAGTAGTGAAAATTTAGTTGTCATCAATGGATGGGTTCCAACTTCTGAAGTTGAAAAGTTTGAAAAGAAAATTAAATCAGTTTCAAAAGATCAATATTATCTAGAGGTTAAGGAAGCAAAAGTTGATGATCCAGAAGTTCCAGTAATGCTTAAAAATGGAAAAGTTGTTTCGGCTTTCGAGTCAATAACTTCTATGTTTAGCACTCCAAGGTACAATGAAATAGATCCAACTCCATATTTGACACCATTCTATTTAGTATTCTTTGGAATGATGGTTGCAGATGTAGGATACGGAATTTTAATGTTTATAGCAGCTTTATATGCTCTAAAGAAATTTAAGTTAGATGAAAAGCAACAAGGATTTGCAAGGTTTTTCTTATACTTAAGTTTACCAACAATGGTGGTTGGAGCTTTATATGGTTCTTATTTCGGAGATATTCTTGGAATCCCAGGGCTAGTTAATCCGGGAGAAGATGTTATAACAATAATGGCAGCTTCCTTAGTGTTAGGTATAGTGCAAATTTATACTGGTTTAGGCATAAAAGCATATATGCTTTTAAGAGATGGATTGGTTAAAGATGCCATATATGATACAGGGTCTTGGTATTTAACATTAACTGGAGGTCTTGTACTTTTAGGAGGAAGTTTTCTAGGAGTTCCGGCTTCAATTGTTGCAATATTCAAATGGATTATGATAGTCGGTATGGTTATGATAGTATTAACCCAAGGAAGAGCAAACAAAAGTGTTGGTGCAAAACTTGGAGGAGGACTATATGCTCTATACAATATAAGTGGATATGTTGGAGATTTAGTTTCATACTCAAGACTTATGGCTTTAGGTCTTGCTGGAGGGTTTATAGGTTCAGCATTTAACTTAATGATAGGAATGCTTGGAAATCCTATAGCGAAAATTCTTGCAGGATCACTAATATTTGTTGCAGGTCATATATTCAACCTTTTACTTGGAGCACTTAGTGCATATGTGCATACATGTAGGCTTCAATATGTTGAATATTTTGGGAAATTCTACGAGGGTGGTGGAAAGCCATTCACTCCATTTAAATCAAATAGTAAATATTTAAATCTTAAGAAAGATGAATAGGAGGAAAATTTATGTCAGTATTTTTTGATTTTTTAATAAATAACGGAGGGGTAATAATGGCCACTCTAGGTATGGCGTTAGCAGTAATAATGCCAGGAATAGGTTCAGCTAGAGGTGTTGGTATAGTTGGTGAGGCTGCTTCAGGATTAATGACAGAAGAACCAGAAAAGTTTGGTAAATCATTAGTACTTCAATTGTTACCAGGTACACAAGGATTATATGGTTTTGTTATAGGTCTTATGGTTTTCTTAAAGCTTGAAGCAGGTCTTCCTTTTGATATGGGAGCGTATTACTTCTTCGCGTGTCTTCCAATAGCATTTGTTGGTTGGAAATCAGCTGTATCTCAGGCTAGAGTTGCAGCATCTGGTATAGCTATACTTGCTAAGAATCCAGAGCACAACACAAAGGGTATAATCTACTCTGCAATGGTTGAGACTTACGCATTATTAGCATTCGTTATATCTCTATTATTAGTATTTAAGTTCTAGTAAAAAGTTATTTAAGGATGTGAATATATGTCAAATTTAAACAATATCACTTCTAAGATAATAGAAGATGCGAAGTTAAAAGCAGATGAGATTTTAGAGGAAGCAAGAAAAGAAGAAAAAAAATTGATTAAAAAAAAGATTTCGGAAGCTAATAAAGTCAAGGAAGATATGCTAATTAAAGCTGAAAGAGAAGCTATAGTTAGAAGTGAAAGAATAATATCTTCTGCAGAACTTAAAAGCAGAAATGAAGGCTTAAGAGCTAAAGGTGAAATCATAGAAAAAGTATTTAAAATGGCTTTAGATGAATTGAAAAATCTTGAAGTTGATAAATATGAAAAAATCTTTAAGGATTTCATTAATAACATAGATATATGTGGAGATGAAGAAGTTATAGTTCCAAGAAATTATAAAAAAACTATAGAAAATATATTAGGTGAAGTAAATAACTCTCTTAAAGCTAAAGGCAAAAAAGGTGAATTAAAACTTTACCAGGGTGAGAAAGAAATATCTAGTGGTTTTATAGTTTCAAAAAATGGTATATATTCAAATATAACATTTGAAAGCTTGCTATCCTATAAGAAGGATGAGCTAGAGCAGGAAATAGCAAAGACTTTATTCAACTAGTTTTAAGGAGGATTAGCCATTATGGATAGAATGAATTTCACTCAAGCAGTGGCTAGGCTTAGAGTTTTAGAAACTAGACTCCTTAATAAAATTAAGATAGAAAGAATGATAGATTCTACCTCTGCTCTAGAGGCTCTAAAGGTTCTTCAAGAAACGGAATATGGAAGCCTTATGGGAAATGTAAAAAGAGCTGAGGACTATGATAATTTATTAAGTGAGGAGTTAAAGAGAATATTCTCTTTAGCCTATGAGATAACTCCTGAAAAGTCCTTTGTAGATATAATGAGCTTAAAGTATGATTATCATAATTTAAAAGTTCTTCTTAAAGCTAAAGCATTAAAAGGGGATTTAGACCACCTTCTTATGGAGGTGGGCACAATCTCAGCTGAGAAGTTAAAGCTTTTTATCACTACAGAGGAATATAAGGAGCTTAACCAACTAATGAGAGAAGCTTTAATGGAAGCGCAAAGAGCTTTTGAGGAGTCTAAAGACCCTCAGGTAATAGATATAATTCTTGATAAGTATCTTTATAAAGACATGTTAAATAGATCAATAGAAACAGAGTTCGATTTTATGAAGGATTATGTTAAAGATAATATAGATTTTACTAATATAAGAACCTATATTAGACTTAAAAAGCAGCAAAAGGGTGTTAAATTCTTTAAGGTAGTATTCCTTGAAAGTGGTAATATAAAGGAAGAAGTATTTGTGAAAAATTATGAAGATTCTGTAGAAAACTTTATTCCCAAATTATCATTTTTAAAGGCTTATGACTTTATAAAGAAGGGCTTAGAAGATTATGTGGTAACAGGAAAGTTAAGTTCCTTTGAAAAAGTTACAGAAGACTATATCATGAAAGAAGCTAAAAAGGCAAAGTACGTTAACTTTGGACCTGAGCCAATAGTTTCATATGTTATAGCTAAAGAAACTGAAATCAAGGTTCTTAGAATAATAATGGTTGGAAAAATAAATAACTTATCACCTGATGCCATAAGAGAAAGGCTGCGTGATGTCTATGTATAAGATAGGTGTTGTTGGAGATAAAGATTCAGTTTTAGCTTTTAAAGCAATTGGAATAGATGTTTATCCAGTTGTTGAAATTGAAGAAGCTAGAAAGACTATAGACAAAATGGCTATGGAAAAATATGCCGTTATATTTGTAACGGAGCAGGTGGCGAAGGATTTAGAAGAAACTATAGATAGATATAATAAATCTATGGTTCCAGCCATCATATTAATTCCAAGCAATCAAGGTTCTTTAAACATAGGTCTAAGTAAGGTTCAGGAGAACGTTGAAAAAGCAGTTGGTGTTAATATTTTATAGGAAGCGAGGTAAGGAGCTTGAAGGTTGGAAGAATTATAAAAGTATCTGGACCTTTAGTTGTTGCTGAAGGAATGGAAGAAGCTAATGTATATGACGTTGTTAAAGTTAGTGATAAGCGTCTTATAGGCGAGATCATAGAAATGAGAGGAGATAAAGCCTCTATTCAGGTTTATGAAGAAACTTCAGGAGTTGGAGTTGGAGCACCAGTTTACACTATGGGAGAACCTTTAAGTGTTGAACTTGGACCAGGACTTTTAGAGGCAATGTTTGATGGGATACAAAGACCTCTTGAAGCTTACCAAAAGATAGCTGGAGACTTCCTTGAAAGAGGAATAGAAGTTCCATGTCTTGATAGAGATAAAAAATGGAATTTCACTGCAACTAAAAAGGTAGGGGATTATGTAAAAGCTGGAGATATAGTTGGAGTAGTTCAAGAGACTTCAGTTGTAGAGCATAAAATAATGGTACCTTACGGTATTGAAGGTACTTTAAAAAGCATAAATGAAGGTGATTTCACTGTAGTTGAAAAAATAGGTGAAATTGAAACTTCAAAAGGAATTCATGAGTTAATCATGATGCAAAAGTGGCCAGTAAGAAGGGGTAGAAAGTACTCTCAAAAATTAAATCCAGTTGAGCCACTAGTTACAGGTCAAAGAGTAATAGATACATTCTTCCCAGTAACTAAGGGAGGAACAGCTTGTGTACCAGGACCATTCGGAAGTGGTAAAACAGTTGTTCAACATCAGCTTGCTAAATGGGCAGATGCTGAAATAGTTGTATATGTAGGTTGTGGAGAACGTGGAAATGAAATGACAGATGTTCTTATGGAATTCCCAGAGATAATAGACCCTAAAACAGGTGAATCTCTAATGAAAAGAACAGTTCTTATAGCTAATACATCTAATATGCCAGTTGCAGCTAGAGAAGCCTCTATATACACAGGAATGACTATAGCTGAGTACTTCAGAGATATGGGATATTCAGTTGCATTAATGGGAGATTCTACATCTAGATGGGCAGAGGCATTAAGAGAGATGTCAGGAAGACTTGAGGAAATGCCTGGTGAAGAAGGATACCCAGCATACCTTGGATCAAGACTTGCAGATTTCTACGAAAGAGCTGGTAAAGTCGTATGTTTAGGTTCAGATGAGAGAGTTGGAGCTTTAACTGCAATAGGAGCAGTTTCACCTCCAGGAGGAGACTTATCAGAACCAGTTACTCAAGCTACACTAAGAATAGTTAAAGTTTTCTGGGGACTAGACTCACAGCTTGCTTATAAGAGACACTTCCCAGCTATAAACTGGTTAAATTCTTACTCTTTATACCTAGAAAAAATAGGCGTTTGGATGGATGAAGAAATTGCATCTGATTGGAGTTCATTAAGAACAAGATCTATGGCACTTCTTCAAGAAGAAGCTAAACTTGATGAAATAGTTAGACTTGTTGGTAAGGATTCTTTATCAGAAGCTGATCAATTAAAGTTAGAAGTTGCTAAGTCTTTAAGAGAAGACTACTTAATGCAAAATGCTTTCCATGATGTTGATACTTATTCACCACTTGATAAGCAGTATAAAATGTTGAAACTTATTCTTAAATTCCAAGATGAAGCTGAAAAAGCTATGAAAGCAGGAGTTTATTTAAATAAGATTCTTGATTTAGAAGTAAGAGAAAAAATAGCAAGAGCTAAATATATTGCTACAGAAGAAATAAACAAGATAGATGGTATAAGTGAAGAACTCACTACTGCTATGGATACATTAATAAGCGAAGGAGGGGTTATATAATGCTTAAAGAATACAAAACTGTAAGAGAAGTTGTAGGACCCTTAATGCTTGTTGATGGAGTTGAAGGTGTTAACTTTGATGAATTAGTTGAAATAGAATTACACACTGGAGAGCTTAGACGTGGTAAGGTACTTGAAGTTAATGGAAACAAAGCTATGGTTCAGTTATTTGAAGGATCAGCTGGTATTAACTTAAAAGAAACTAAAGTAAGATTTCTTGGTAAACCACTTGAAATAGGAGTTTCAGAAGATATGCTTGGAAGAGTCTTTGATGGACTTGGAAGACCGAAGGACGGAGGTCCTAAGATTATTCCAGAGAAAAAGCTAGATATAAATGGAACACCAATAAATCCTGTATCTAGAGATTTTCCATCAGAATTTATTCAAACAGGAATATCTGCAATAGACCACTTAAATACTTTAGTTAGAGGACAAAAACTTCCAGTGTTCTCAGGATCAGGACTTCCACATGCTGAGCTTGCAACTCAAATAGCAAGACAGGCAAAGGTTCTAAACTCTGATTCTAAGTTCGCTGTTGTATTTGGTGCTATGGGAGTTACATTTGAAGAAGCTCAATTCTTCATAGATGACTTTACAAAAACAGGAGCTATAGATAGAGCTGTTCTATTTATAAATCTTGCCAATGACCCAGCCATAGAAAGAATATCTACACCAAGAATGGCATTAACAACAGCTGAGTACTTAGCTTATGAAAAAGGAATGCACGTACTAGTTATATTAACAGATATGACTAACTACTGTGAGGCTCTAAGAGAAGTATCAGCAGCAAGAAAAGAAGTTCCAGGAAGAAGAGGATATCCAGGATACCTATATACTGACCTTTCTACATTGTATGAAAGAGCTGGTAGATTAAAAGGTAGAGAAGGATCTATAACTCAAATTCCAATACTTACAATGCCAGAAGATGATAAGACTCACCCAATACCAGACTTAACTGGATATATAACTGAGGGGCAAATAATCTTATCAAGAGAACTTTATAAAAAAGGAATAATGCCTCCAATAGATGTTTTACCATCATTATCAAGACTTAAGGATAAAGGTATAGGTAAAGGTAAAACTAGAGAAGACCATGCGGATACAATGAACCAAATGTTTGCTTGTTATGCACAAGGTAAGCAAGCAAAAGAGCTTGCAGTAATCTTAGGAGAATCAGCATTATCAGAAGCAGATAAGAAATTTGCTAAGTTTGCAGAAAGATTTGAAGAAGAATATGTTTCTCAAGGATTTAATACAAATAGATCAATTGAAGATACTTTAAAGCTTGGTTGGGAATTATTATCTATACTTCCAAAAGGTGAGCTTAAGAGAATTAGAGATGAATATATTGAGAAGTACTTGTCTAATAGAGAGGATGAGTAATTATGAAGTTAAATGTAAATCCAACTCGTATGGAGCTTACAAAGCTTAAACAAAGGCTTTCTACAGCAACAAGAGGACATAAGCTTTTAAAGGATAAGCAAGATGAACTTATGAGAAGATTTATAGAACTTATAAAATACAATAATGAACTTAGAAAACAAGTTGAAGAAGAGCTTGGAGGTTCATTTAAGGAATTTTTAATGGCAAGTGCTGTTATGAGTTCAGAAATGCTTGAGGAAGCTATTGCTTATCCAAAGGAAAAGATTTCTCTTGAATTAAGCCATAAAAATATAATGAGTGTTAATGTGCCTATAATGAACTTCAAAAGAAGTTTAGAAGGTGATGAAGGAAGTATATATCCATATGGATTTGCTCAGACTTCAGCAGAACTTGATGGAGCTATAGAAAAGCTATACGGAATACTTCCAAAGCTTTTAGAGCTTGCAGAGGTCGAAAAAAGCACTCAACTTATGGCTGATGAAATAGAGAAAACAAGAAGAAGAGTTAATGCACTTGAATATATGACAATACCTCAACTTCAAGAGACTATAAAATATATAATTATGAAGCTTGATGAAAATGAAAGAGGTAACTTAACAAGACTTATGAAAGTTAAGTCAATGATGCAAGAGCAACAAAATAGAGAAGCAGCTACTAATTAATAATAAAGCTGTTTAGGATTTTAAAATATGGCATATAGATATGCACAAAAAGAGAGCAACCATTGCTCTCTTTTTTTAGTTGAAAGTGTAGAGTTTTTGAATTGAGAATTGATAATTTACAATTAACAATGAAGGATGAAATCTTCCTAGGAAGATTTCTAAAATAGAAAGATATTATTAAAGAAAATCTGTGACTTCTAACCTCAATTGTCAATTGTGAATTTTCAATTAGAATATGGCGTAGCAACTTTGTTCTTTACAAAAGTAACCTCTGAATATATACTAGTGTATATACACTGGTGAACAAGGGGGATTTTCAATGGATAATAAGATAACAAAAATGGTATTTACAGCATTATTTACGGCATTAGCAATAATAATACCTATATACTTTGGGTTTTTAAAAATAATAATAGGACCATTTACAGCTACATTAGCATCTCATGTTCCTATATTCTTATCAATGTATTTATCACCAGCATCTGCAGTTGTAGTTGCTATTGGATCAACATTAGGGTTTTTATATGGAGGGCTTCCAATAGTAGTGGTATTTAGAGCAGCTATGCATATAATAGTAGGATTTATAGGGGCAGTGCTAGTTAAGAAAGGTTTTAAATATAGAAATATAGTTTTAATCACAGCACCTATTCATGGAATATTAGAAGGATTAGCAGTAATACCTTTCTATGGATTAAACATATACTATATAATAGTAGTAACGGCTGTAGGGTCTATGTTGCATCATTGTGCAGATGGCTTTATTTCAGGTGTTTTATTAAAGTCTTTAAGTAAAGCATTGAGAAGAGATCTAACAAAAGGCATAATAAGAAACCAACAAATTTAATAAGGCGCATGAAAGAAAATAACAAGTCAAATATATTAGCATACTGACTTGTTATTTTTTTGAATGTGCATAATATAAAAATAAGATAATCTATATTTTGGATTATCTGTTTTTTAAAACAAAATAAGTTGACAAATTATGCAAACAATCATATAATTAACAGGTTTTAAAGAGAGGTGATTATATGGAAAATAATGAGTTAATCTTTGAGAAAGAGAAGCTCCATGAAACAAAAAAATGGCTTTTAGAGGAAATACCAAAATTAGAAGATAAAAATGAAAATATCAAAAACAGAATAGCATCTTTAACTAAAGGTGGTGTTATGGCAAATCATAATGATCTTCAAGCAAACAACATAAGACAGGATGCAGTACTTAAAAACATACAAAACTATACAGAGGCAATTGATAAACCATATTTTGCAAGAATTGATTTCCGTGAATATATGAAAGAAAAAGAAAGCTTTTATATAGGAAAGTTTAGCATAGGTGATTGGGAGACAGGAGATCAAAAGGTTATAGACTGGAGAGAACCCTTAGCAGATCTTTATTATAGTGGAACTCAAGGTTGGACTGAATATAGAGCACCTATAGGAATAATCGAGGGAGAACTCTCGTTAAAAAGAAAGTTTAGATATAAGGAAAATGACATAGAGGATATTTTTGATGAGGGAATAAACGATATTATAATTAGAAATTCAGGGATAGAGGATGAAAATGCTTTAATTGATGAGTTTCTTAAAATAACTTTAGAGGAAAGTACAGGATCAAAGCTAAAGGATGTAGTTGCAACAATACAAAAGGAACAAAATGATATAATAAGAGCACCTAAAACACAGCCAATAATAGTTCAAGGATCAGCGGGATCAGGAAAAACAACAGTTGCACTACATAGACTTGCTTATCTTATATATAGATATAATAAAACATTAAATCCAGAGGATATTTTGGTAATAGCACCAAATAAAGTATTCTTAGATTATATATCAGATGTGTTGCCATCCCTTGGAGCTATGGAAGTAAAGCAAAAGACTTTCGAAGAAATAGCAGTAGAGGCTTTAAAGTTAAAGGGAAAAGTAATTAATAAGGATAAAAAACTAGCACAGGTTTTGGAAATGAATGATGAAGAAGAAAAAAAATTAATAACATCTTCAAGTAAGGTGAAAAATTCATTAGCATTTAAAACTATGTTAGACAGATATATAAAGCTTATACAAATAGAGCAAGCTAAAATAGATTCTATAATAGTTAAAGATGAAGAACTTGTTGACGGTAAGGAAATAAGAAGATTATTTTTGAAAGATTTAATGCATCTACCAGTTAACAAAAGAAAAGATGAAATTAAAAGATATATAACCTTAAGATTAAAAGATAGAATAGAAAATGCTATAGAAAAATTAGAAATGAAGTATGATGGCGAGATATTTAAGATTAAAAGAGAAATGGTAGATAATGAAGAAAGAAGAAAGATTATAATAAAAACTTACGATGAGAGAGATAAGAAAAAGGAATTACTTAAAAAAAATAGTAAAAAGGCTGTAGAGGAATATTTTAAAGCTTGGAAAAGTTTAGATTCAAAAACAATTTACTCAAGGTTTTTTGAAGATGAGGCTATGTTCTCAATAGCTACAGATGATAGAATACCAGAAGAATTATATAAATATATGAAAGAAAAACTTAAAAATGATATTGAAAGTAAAGTAGTAGATAGTGATGATTTAGCACCTATGTTATATTTAAAGTTTAAGTTAGAGGAGGTACCTGAAAATTATAAATTTTCTCATCTTGTAGTGGATGAAGCTCAAGACTATGGTTTTATACAGATGGAAATATTAAAATATATGGCTAAAGGTGAATCTTTAACTATTGTTGGAGACATAGGACAGGGTATTTATTATTATAAGGGAATAGATACTTGGAGCAAGGTAATTGAGCTGGTATTTAATAATAATGCTGTGTATACGCCTTTAACTCAAAGTTATAGATCTACTGTGGAAATAATAAATTTTGCAAATAAGGTTTTAGCTAAACAAGAAAATAGTTTAAAACCTGCAATGCCAGTTTTAAGACATGGTATGGAACCAGAAATTCACGAATTTAAAAACAATAGTGAATTTACTACTGAGCTAGATAAAATAGTAGATAATATAAAGAATAATGGAAAACAATCAACAGCCGTTATATGTAGAACACAAAAAGAGTGTAAGACAATATACAATTACATGAAAAAGAACTCTAAGCATACATGGAATTTGATAAAAGACAATGATTCCATAATATCAATGGAAAATATAATAATACCATCCTACATGACAAAGGGATTGGAGTTTGATGCTTCCATAGTATATAATTGTAATAATATAAACTATGGAGACAATAATCTAGACAAAAAATTATTATATGTTGTATTAACTAGGGCACTTCATTATGAATATATATTTTTTAATGGTATTTGTTCAGAACTAGTTAAATAACAAAGGTTTTGAATGGATAATTATTATTGATTGCTATTTAAAATGGTTAACAATTGTGATAAAATAACATTATAAAGAAAATAATAGTAAATAAATTTTTAAATTTAAATAGATCACTTTGTACATTTAGGAGGTATTTACACATGGGCGCTGTAAAAATGAAAGAAAACATATATTGGGTTGGAGCAGTAGACAAAGAATTAAGAGTATTTGATATAATAATGGAAACAAAAAGGGGAACAACATACAATTCTTACCTAATAAACGATGAAAAGATAGCAATAATAGATTCAGTTAAAAATGGGTTTTATAAGGAATTTAAAGAGAATATAAAAGAAGTTATACAAGATAAAAAAATAGATTATATAGTAGTACAACATACTGAATTAGATCACAGTGGTTCAGTTATAAGACTTTTAGAAGATTATCCAGAAGCAACAGTAGTTGCATCAAGAGCTGCTATAATATATCTAAAAAATATAATGAATAGAGAATTTAAATCAATAGAAGCAAAAGAAGATTTATGTCTTGGAAAAACAACATTAAAGTTTGTATCAGCTCCAAACCTACACTGGCCAGATACAATATTTACTTATGCAATAGAAAAGAAAATCTTATTTACTTGTGACTTTACTGGATGCCATTATGCATCAGAAAATGGAGTTCTAGGGGATGTTGCTGGTGATTATGAAGCAGAAATGAAGTATTACTTTGATTGTATAATGGGACCATTCAAAAGATTTGTTTTAATGGCATTAGATAAAATAAAACCATTAAACTTTGATATGATAGCACCAAGCCATGGACCAATACATGTTGGAAAAACAGTAGAAGAGGCTTTGAAATTATATGAAGAATGGGCTACAGAAAACAAAAGAGAAGATAAGAACATACAAATATTCTATATTTCTGCTTATGGAAATACAGAAGTTATGGCAAAATATTTAGAAAAGAAAATAAATGAACTTGGAATTTTTGCTGAAAGTCATGAAATTACAGAATGTGATATGGGGCAATTAATCGATAAGGTTGAAAATTCTAGTGGTATATTGGTAGGTTCGCCAACATTAAATCAAGATGCAGTTAAACCTGCATGGGATTTATTATCTCAAATATGTCCTATAACTAATAGAGGTAAGGTTGCTGGTGCATTTGGTTCTTATGGATGGAGTGGAGAAGGAGTTCCAATGCTTACAGATAGACTAAAGGCCTTAAAATTCAATGTGGTTTCAGATGGAGTGAAATTCTGTTTCGTACCTTCAGCTGATGACTTTAAGAAAGCTGATGAATTGGCAAATGATATAGCTGAAAAGATTAAATAATATATTTTAAATTTTAAGAAGTGAACAGTCTAGACTGTTCACTTTAGTATGAAAATTTTAGAGTTAATTATTTTTAAAGTAAAGTCATTATTTTGACCTTACTTTTTTTGTTGCAAAATAAAAGATACAAATATATAAATCTTTTAAGTGCTAAATATGAATATATTTTTGCTTTTTCACAAAAAGTATAAATGTTGTATTTGTGAAAATATAAAGTACATTTAAAATAAAATTAAAAATATAAATGGGATACTTTTCTAATATGTCGTATAGTGAAAAAAATTCATGAAAAATTGTTGATAATTAAAACATGAAATGCTATGATTGTAAATATCAATAGATTCCTTAGTTGGTTTTAATTATGAAAAATTAATATTGTTTTAATTTTATATTAAAACGATAAACAGTCTAAGTAGAATAAAATTATTTGAATTGGAGTGATAGTAGTGGAAGATAAGGAAATAATGTATTTTAAAGATGAAGATGGCAATAAAGTTGCTTTTGAAGCAATCGCACATATATTTTTGAATGAAGAAACAGAAGATGAAAAAGAATACTTAATATTAGCACCTGTAGAGGATGGTAATGAGGATGATGCTTTTATATTTAGAGTTGATTATCCAGAGGGAAATAAAGAATTAAATTTAGTTGAAGATGATGACGAATTTGAAGCTGTAAAGAAACAGTATAAAGATCTTTTATACAATAACAATGATAGATAAAAATTGGAGGAATTTAATATGGATATAAAAAATGTATTAGAATATCTTGGCAAAAATGATTTGACTGATATTGAAGAGATAAATGAAAAAGATGGGTGTAAAGTAATAAGATTTTTCTATGATTTTGATAAAGAGGAAATGGAAGCAGCTAGAGCTTATTCAAAGGATGAATGTGAGGAAGAAGAAAACAGTGATACTTGGTATGATGAGTATTTCTTACCTTATCTTAATGATGTAGCTATAGATAATGTAGGTGAAATAGTAGAAGAGATAATGGATGAATTTGAAATAGAAGCACAATTTATTTGTTATGATTTAAATAAGGAAAAGTATGACTATCTTGAATTTGTAGCTATATTCTTTGAAGAAGGATCTCATGATATAGAGGATGTTTTAGATTCACTAAACATATAAATAAAGATAAAATAGGAAGATTTTTAAATCTTCCTATTTTACTACTTATCTATAGTTTCTTAAAATTTTACATAGAAAACTTAGTTAGTATATTTCTTAGTACAAGTTAGGTACTTTACAATTAGCTCGTCCAGTTCTTCACTGTACTGGATTACTATATCGTCTGTAAGCCTATTATTACATGTTAAAGAATTAAGTTTATTTCGTAAGTCCTCAATTCTACTTTCGATTAGCCTACTTTCAACGCAGCTAGAATTAAACATATTAAAATCACTCCTTCTAAAAATAAAAAAATAAAAATAAAAATAAATATCCTAATAATATTTTACCAAATATAGAGAATAAATAAAGTAAAAAAATTAGTCATATATATACAAAAAGAAACATAAAGTACAAAAAACTAAACCAAAAGTGCAAATAGAAAAAAATGGTAAAACGTTAAAAGTGTTACTGTATGTTGAATAAAGGTACTGTTCATGTATAAATATTTGTAGAAATTAGTCGTAATTTAAATCTATAAGTGTGAGAAGATGTTTAAAAAGATGTAAGATTTAAAAATGTGAATTAGTAAGTAGTAAGTTAAAGGTTAGAAAATGAAAATATTTAATAGTGTTATTAGTGGATAATTTAATAAGGTTTGTAAATACTTTGGTTTTTATTATATAATAAGAAAAACATAAGGCATAAATTTATATTATAAAAATGCAAATTTAAAAAATAACAAGTAAGCCTTGATAAAAGTATTATTTTTGAAGTAAAATTAAGTGAATAACTTGATAAATTATAGTGATAGTAGAGGAAAGGATTGAATCAAATGAAATTAGAAGAATTAACAGCGAGAATAAATTATTTATATAAGAAAAGTAAAGAAGAAGGATTAACTGAAGAGGAAAAGAAAGAACAACAAGAATTAAGAAAAGACTACATAGATAGAGTTAAAAATAATTTTAGAACACAAATTAGCCAAGTTAGTAAAAAGTCATAGGAGTGGCTTTTAAAAGGAGTGGTGTATATGGCTATTAAAGTTATGGATATTATAGAAAAAATGAATCTTGAGGTTTTGGTTGAGGGTGATAGAGAAATAGAAATTAATACTGCGGATTTAAATAGACCAGGACTTCAACTTTCAGGTTTCTATAATTATTTTGCAAATGAAAGAATACAAATTATAGGAAGAGCTGAGTGGAGCTTTTTAGATGATATGCAAGTGGAAATTAGAAGAAAAAGAGTAAAAAAATTTATGAGTTTTACCATGCCATGTATAATCATTACAAGAGATCAAGAGCCACATAAAGAATTAATAGAGTATGCTGAAAAGAATAAGAGATGGATTCTTAGAAGTAAGGAGATCTCTACTAAATTTATAAATAAATTATCTAATCTTTTAGCAGAATGTCTAGCTCCAGAAACAAGAATACATGGAGTATTAGTAGACGTATATGGAATTGGAATAGTTATAACTGGAGAAAGCGGTATAGGCAAAAGTGAAACAGCTTTGGAACTTATAAAAAGAGGACATAGATTAGTAGCTGATGATGCTGTTGATATTAAAGCCATAGATGGGTTCTTAAAAGGTACGTCTCCAGATATAACTTTTGGAATGCTAGAAGTTAGAGGGATGGGAATAATAGATGTATCAGCATTATATGGTTTGAGTTCTATTATAAGAAACAAGACTATAAGTTTAATAGTTCATTTTGAACATTGGAAAGATGATGGAAACTACGATAGGCTAGGAGTGGATAAAGAGTATATGGATATCTTAAATGTTCCAGTAAGAAGGCTTAGAGTTCCTATAAGACCAGGTAGAAATATAGCAGTTATTATTGAGGCGGCTGCAGCAAACTATAGATATAGCTTTTTAGCAAAAACATCACCAGTAGATATTATAGAAAGAAGAATGGAAGGTTTAGCTGATGACATTATCTAAATCTGAAATAAGAAAAGAAATTTTAAGGGTTAGAGGGGAGGTTTCTCCTTTAGCTCTTAAAGAATATAATGATACAATATTTAATAAAGTTATATCTATTGATGAATACAAAGAAAGTAAGCTTATGTTTATATATGTAAGCTATAAGAGTGAAGTTGATACTTATAGGATAATAAGACATGCTTTAGGCAAGGGCAAGAGAGTTTGTGTGCCTAAGGTTATATCTAAAGCTGAAGGTATGGTTGCTGTGGAAATTAAAAGTATTGATGACTTAAGAAAAGGGTTTCAAGGAATTTTAGAGCCGGAAATAAGTGAAAAAAATATTGTTATAAATGAGAATGATATAGATTTGGCCGTTATTCCTGGCGTTGCATTTGATTTAAATGGTGGAAGAATTGGATATGGTGGAGGATTCTATGATAGGTTTTTACCACTTTTAAATGAAAAATGTGGTAAAGTAGCAATAGCATACAATTTTCAAATTGTTCCAGAGATAAATGTGGAAAAAAACGATTTTGCCATAAATTGTATCATATTTAATTAGGTGTTTCAATATTTGAAATTTTAAAAAAAATAATGTACTATATAAGTAGAGCAATTTATAAAAGAAAAAATGGGGGATTGGTTATGGAACTAAAAGATTTAACAAAAAAATATGAATATGCATGGGAAAAGTATTCAAAAGAAGATTTAGAGAAAGTTTTTGGATTATCTGACAGATACATAGATTTCATGTCAAAATGCAAAACTGAAAGAGAATGTGTAAATGAATTAGTTATAGAAGCTGAAAAAGCTGGATACAAGAACTTAAATGATATTATAAAAAATGGTGACAAGATATCTGTTGGGGATAAAGTATATGTAAATTATATGGGAAAATGTTTGGCAATGTTCTTAATAGGAAATGAACCATTTGAAAAAGGTATGAGGATATTAGGTGCTCATATAGACTCTCCAAGATTAGATTTAAAACAAAATCCATTATATGAAGATACAGATTTAGCTATGATGGAAACTCACTATTATGGTGGAGTTAAGAAATATCAATGGGTTACAATTCCACTAGCAATACATGGAGTTATTGTTAAAAAAGATGGAAGTCTTGTAGAGATAGTTATTGGTGAAGATGATAAAGATCCAGTAGTTGGAATATCTGATTTATTAATACATTTATCAGCAGATCAAATGCAAAAGAAATTAGGAACAGGTATAGAAGGAGAAGATCTTAATATATGTGTCGGATCTATTCCAGTAGAAGATAAAGAAGCTAAAAATAGGGTTAAACTTAATATATTAAGACTATTAAATGAAAAATACGGAATAACTGAAGAAGATTTCGTTTCAGGAGAATTAGAAGTAGTTCCAGCTGGAAGAGCTAGACATTGTGGTCTAGATAACAGTATGGTTATGGCTTATGGACATGATGACAGAATATGTGCATACACATCTTTTGATGCAATGTTAAAATTAAAAGAAGCTGATAAAACTTGTGTAACATTACTTGTTGATAAAGAAGAAGTAGGAAGTATAGGGGCTACAGGAATGCAATCAAGATTCTTTGAAAATGCAGTAGCTGAAATAATGGATAGATTAGGACAATACAGTGAATTAAAAGTTAGAAGAGCATTAGCTAATTCTAAAATGTTATCTTCAGACGTTAGTGCTGCATTTGATCCAAATTACCCAGCAGTTATGGAAAAGAAGAACTGTGCATACTTTGGTAAAGGTATAGTATTCTGCAAATATACTGGAGCTAGAGGAAAATCTGGATGTAATGATGCAAATGCTGAATTCGTTGCTCAAATAAGAAGTATAATGGATAAACATGAGGTTTCTTGGCAAACAGCTGAGCTTGGAAAAGTGGACCAAGGAGGCGGTGGTACAATCGCTTATATATTAGCTGAATACGGAATGGAAGTTATAGACTGTGGTGTTGCATTACACAACATGCATGCTCCATGGGAAATAGCATCTAAAGCAGATATATATGAAACAATGAGAGGTTACTATGCATTCTTATTAGAAGCTTAGAAAACTCTTATAATATAAAGCTTTACAACATTAATTAATGTATAAATTAATCAAGTTGAAACAATGATTTTTAATTAAAGGAAGCCATGTGAATTTCTGTTCTGAATAAATCAGATGAGAGAAGTGCATGGCTTTTTTTATTGTATAAGAATGAATATAAAGGAGTGTCATAAAGGTATATATTAATACTGAAGTTAATTAGAATATTTAACAATTAAAAAACAAAAGGATAGTTATATTTAAAAACTATCCTTTTATCATATATATTGTTTTAGGAGTTATTTGAGAAAAATGAAAACTAATATGAATATATATCTTAAAGGCTATTTGCAACACCTTAGTTAAAATTATATCCATATTAAGATGTTTTAAACATATGATTTGCAAAAATATTCATTGTGTTAAGAATTCCAATTTGTTTTAATTGAAGTAAGGTATTGGAATCTAACTAGCGATGCTTTTTTATAACTTAGGATGATATGCGTAGCTAGTGAGTTTGTGTTGGTTACCCCTGTGTTTTCATGGTACATGAATTTTTTTTGTTATTCCATATGGGTTTTTTAAAAGCCCATATGGGACAAAAAATGGCAATTGTAAAATTATACAATATCTATTATTCGTTTTTGGTTGTTTATATAAAAAAACATATTTTGGTTGTAATTAACCCATCAATGTGTTACTTTATATAATATAAAGAGTATTCTAAAGGGCTATTTAAAATATTAAATAAAATAATAAGCTTTAATGAAACATATTAGTATAACATAATATAATGTATAGTATAATATATCTTTTGAAAGGATGGTCAATAATATGGATTGGAAGGAAAATTATATGATTAAAATTAAAGAATCAGGTATAGACTTTAGTGTTATTGGAAGAGCTATGGAAAATTTTGTGCACAGCATGAATAATTATAAAGAAAAATATGGAATAAAAAATATTAAAGACATTAACAGTGATTTTGAAAATTATATAGATATAAATAGTAAGTTATTAATATCAGTAAATAAAAATAGTGATAAATATGTACAACTAGAATTAAAAGATTTAAAAAAGAATAAACATTTTAATGTATTTTCTCATATTGAATTAGTAGAAGGAATATATTATATAGAGTATCTAAATTCAGATATTCCAAATAGAGAAATAAACACACTTACAGAAGAAAATATAGATGATATATTCAAAAATTTATTTACTTTAAACGGCCTTGTGTAAACGATATCCAAATGTATATCGTTACATTATATAAATATTTAAAACACAATATTTCTCTTAAACCTTATTCAATAAAAGCAGTTATGATAAACCTTACATATCATAGCTGTTTTTTTCTTTGCATTAATTTGAAAAAATTAAATTTAAGGGATTGTATTTGATCATTGTAACTTTAAAGTATAAAAATCATATTATGTAATATGAAATTATTACGGAGGTGTAAGAATGAGTAACAACCGATGGAAAAATTATGGGCTGTGGGTTTCTATATTTGCTTTTATTCCATTAGTTTTAAATGCATTTGGATTAAAGGTATTACCAGCTAATTACACTGAATTAGTAACAGCTCTTTTATCAATACTGGTTATGGCAGGATTAATAAGTAACCCTGAAACTGTAGCTAAGTGGTATTTAGGTGATGAGCCTTCAGAAGTAACATCTGATATTATTGTTAAAGATCAAGAAACTAAAGTTGAGCCTAAAAAATTAGATGATAATCAAGTTATAACAAATGATGCAAAGAAACATACTAGCGACAATGATAGGTAGTATGTAAATATTTTCAAGCATTAATATATAAAATAAATATAATTACGAGTAACTAACAAGCACAGACAATAGGATTTAATGTTTTGAATCCTATTATCTGTGATTTTTTTCTGCGTTCAGAAAAACTTGGTTATAATATAAAATTATCTTAATGAAAATAGAATGATAAGTATTAGTAAACTATCAGATGAACCGTAAGTATTCTTAGTGAAAAAAGTAGTGCTTCCGTTAAGAATTTCAATTGTTTGAACCTAGTGAGTTATTGAAATTTAGGAAGTAATGCTTTTTTCACTTTAGAATGCTAGGTGAAATTTGCTTGTTTACAGTGGTTATCATTCTATTTTCATGTTTAGATGAAGTTTATTTTTTATTTGTCTAACATTTCTAAAAAGCTAGAAATATATTCAAGAGGAACATTCATACATCCTACATATCCATGTTTAGTATCACCTTTTCCATGACCATGAAAATCAGAACCACATGTAAGTCCTTTATTAGATTTTTTACTTAGGTTTATAAATCTTCTTTCATCTCCTGAAGAGTTTTTGTAATAAAATCCTTCTAAACAGTCAAATGGAAGATTTGCAATCTCTTCTAAATAATGTTTTTTTATAAGCACAGGATGAGCAAAACTAGTTACACATCCATACTTTTTAAGAAGATTTATACCTTCTAAAGTTGAAACCTTTTTATTAGGAACATATGCAGGGCTATTATTTCCAAGTAGTTTATCAAAAATCTTATCAAAGGTATAATTATATCCAGCATCTATTATAGCTTTAGCAATGTGAGGACGAGCAAGGACACCCTTACTTTCCTTTAGCACTTTTTCAAAATCTAAATCTATGTCAAAATAAGTTTTTAAGTTTTCTACAATTTTTTTACCACGGCTTATTCTGTGAAGTTCTAAATCTTTTAAAAAATTAATAAGATTCTCATCCTTATAGCTTTCATCTGTAAAGTACCCCAATATATGGACAGTGCTTTCTCTGTACTGGGTGGAGAGTTCTATACCAGGTATTACTCTTAAATTTATATTTTTACCTTCTTCAACAGCTTCTGTAACACCAGCTACAGTATCATGGTCCGTTAAAGCTAATATGTCAACTCCTTGATTTTTAGCAAGATGAACAAGCTCCTTAGGAGATAAAATGCCGTCTGATTTATTTGAATGGGTATGTAAATCAATTTTCATTACAATATCACGTCCTTTCAATGAAGTCTAGTTTAAGTATAACTTTAATAAATAGGTTAATCAACTTCATGTTTAGTTAGTTGAAAATCGATAATTAAGATTTGAAAATGAGGAATGTTTTTCTTCACAGATAAGGAAAAGTAATAATTGAATTTTAGATTTTTCGCAGAAAAATCAACTTTAATTTTCAATTTTTAAAAAAGAGGTATGAGAAAATACTATTAATAATAAAATTATTAGATAAATGAAAATCATAATAGCGAATGTTGCAAAATTATGTTATTATTGTGTAAAGTAATAGTGAATAAAAAGGTGAGAAATATATGTTTTTAATGATTGATAATTATGATTCTTTTGTTTACAATTTGGTAAGATATTTTAAAGAATTAGGGGAAGAAATAGTTGTTAAGAGAAATGATGAAATAGATAATGGATATATAGAAAAATTAAACCCAAAAGGTATAATAATTTCTCCAGGACCTAAAAATCCTATAGAAGCAGGAGAGTGCCTTAAAGTTATTGATGGGTTTAAAGGTAAAATACCTATACTTGGTATTTGTTTAGGACATCAATGCATAGGACATTATTTTGGTGGCAATGTTGTTAAGGGTGAGAAACCAGTTCATGGAAAGGTAAGTGAAGTAACTCACAATAATAAAGGAGTTTTTAAAAACGTAAAGAACCCACTAAAGGTTACGAGATATCATTCTTTAGTTGTTGATAGAGAAACATTACCAAGTGAACTAGAAATAACATGTGAAACTAATGACAAGGTTATTATGGGGTTAAGGCACAAAAGATTTCATGTAGAAGGTGTCCAGTTTCATCCTGAAGCTGTTCTTACAGAGTGTGGACATGACATATTAAGAAATTTCATAATAGAATGTAAGGAGTTATAACATGGAAGTTTTAATAGAGGAGTTTAGCAGTAGTTTAGATACTTTTAGCATATATACTCTATTTAGAGAGAAAAATTCAATATTTTTAGATAGTGCTTTAAGAGAAAACAATTTAGGTGATTATTCATTTATTGGGGTAAATCCTTTTCTAACTTTTAAATCTTATGATAACAATGTTTGGATAAATGGGGAGCTCTCTATAGAAGAACCATTTAATGCACTAGAGAAGTTAATGAACAAGTATAAAATAACTAATGACAATAGTATCCCATTTTTATCTGGAGCAATTGGCTATTTTTCTTATGATATGGGAAGAACTTTAGAAAAACTCCCAACTACGGCAAAAGAGGATGTTAAGATTCCTCATAGTTATTTTGTATTTTATGATAATATAATTATTTTTGATCACAAAAATAATAAAAATTATGTAACTGCATTAGGTGTAAAAGAACCGAAAAAACAATCGATTTGTAACATATTACAAAGAATTAAAGAAGGTAAACAGGTCGTTTATGAAGAAATAATTAATAAAACAGAAAAGTGCTTAAAATCTAATTTTTCTAAAAATAGTTATTTGGGTGCAGTGGAAACTTTTAGGGAATATATAAGAAGTGGAGATATTTATATATCTAATTTAACACAGAGATTTTCATGTAATTGTAATAAGCCTTCTTATGAAATATATAAAGATTTAAGAATTATAAACAAGGCACCTTTTGCAGCATTTATGGAACTTGAGGGTTTTGAAGTTATAAGTTCTTCTCCTGAAAGATTTATGAAGATATATAATAGAAAAGTTGAAACTAGACCTATAAAAGGGACAAGACCAAGAGGAAAAGATAAATTAGAGGATGAAAAAAATAAGATTGAGCTTATAAATTCAGAAAAAGATAAATCTGAGCTTCTAATGATAGTTGATTTAGAGAGAAACGATTTAAGTAAAGTATGCAAAAATAACTCAGTTAAAGTAACAGAGTTGTTTGTAATAGAAAAATATGCAACTGTATTTCACTTAGTATCTACAATTGAAGGAACACTTAGAGATGACGTATCAAGCATAGAGTGTATTAAACAGTGTTATCCAGGTGGATCTATAACAGGAGCTCCAAAAATAAGGGCTATGGAAGTTATAGAAGAAGTTGAAGAGCTAAGAAGAAACATATATACAGGAGCTATAGGATATTTTGATTATAGAGGAAATTCAGACTTTAATATTGTTATAAGGACTATACTTAAAGAAGATGATACAGCCTATTTTGGAGTTGGAGGAGGAATAACCTTTGAATCCAATAAAGAAGATGAATACGAAGAAACACTTCATAAGGCTAAAGCTTTAATAAAAGTTTTGCAATAAGGATATGATCGCATGATATTAATAAATGAGTCTAACACTGGGGAATTAGTATTAGATGACGGATTGAATTTTGGATTAGGTGCATTTGAAACCATTAAAATTTCTAATGGTGGAAAAGCAATACTTTTGGAAGAACATATAGAAAGATTAAAAAATACTTTAAATGCTTTAAATATAAAGAAAGAGATTTCAGTAGACAAAATATATAAATATATAACTAGTAACAACTTAAAAAATATTGCTTTTAAAATTTTGGTAACTAGTGAAAATATAGTTTTTTCTACTAGATCTATACCATATACTAGTGACTACTATAAAAGAGGATTTAATGTATATTTTAGTGAGTATAGAAGAAATTCAAAATCACTATTAACATATCACAAAACATTAAATTATGGTGAAAATATACTAGAAAAGAGAAATGCATTTACACTAGGATTTGATGAACCATTATTTTTAAATGAGAGATATGAAATAACCGAAGGAGCAACAACCAACATATTTTTTATTAAGAATAATGAAATTTATACACCTAAAATATGTAGTGGCTTGTTAAATGGAATATTAAGACAATGGGTTATAGATAATTTTAAGGTTCATGAAGGATTATATACATTAGAAGATTTAAAATCTAGCCATGAAATATTTTTAACAAACTCTTTGATGGGAATTATGAAAGTTAATAAAATAGAAGGCTATGATTTGAATTTAAAGTATGAAAAAACCTATGAAATATTAAAAACCTATTTAGACTTTGAAGAGAGGTAGGGATTTTTATGATAGACGAAAATAAAATAAGAGAAGGCGTAAAGCTAATAATAGAAGGCATAGGAGAAAATCCAAATAGAGAAGGATTAAAAGAAACTCCAGATAGAATAGCTAGAATGTACTCAGAGGTTTTTAGTGGGCTATATGAAGATGTTTCAACTCATTTAAGTAAGACGTTTGAGGTAAAGGAAGATAATCTTGTAATAGAAAAAGATATAACTTATTATTCAATGTGTGAACATCATTTCTTACCGTTCTTTGGTAAAGCTCACATAGCATACATACCTAATGGTAAAGTTGCTGGACTTAGTAAACTTGCAAGATGTGTGGATGTGTATGCTAAAAGGCCTCAACTTCAAGAAAAGATGACTACTGATATAGCAGAGGCTTTAATGGAACATCTGGATGCTAAAGGTGTTATGGTTATGGTACAAGGGGAACATCTATGTATGACAATGAGAGGAATAAAAAAACCTGGAAGTAGAACTGTTACACTTTGTTATAAAGGTGAGTTTGAAAAGGATAAGGACTTACGAGATGAGGTATATAAACTTATGACTTTGTAAGGTATATGATACTTGTACATATTGTTAATGTACAGGAGAGTATAAAAAATTTAATCTTAAAATACTGATAAAGTCTAGGATTAAAGAGAGTTTTAATCAGTTACAAGTTGCAAGTGACAAGTTGCGGATAAATCTTCTCAGGAAGATTTAAATGAATTTACAATTGACGATTAAGAATTGAGAATGAAGGATGAAGTCTTCTCAGTAAGATTTCTAAAATTAAAAAATGTAATTAAAGAAAATCTGTGATTTTCAACCTGAATCGTCAATTTTAAATTCTCAATTGTCAATTAAAAAAGGTCGTAGCTTTTTTTATAAGGATGGGAGTTAAAGTCTATGAAAGTACAGGACAAAATAAATTTAATATTAAATAATAAAGATTATATAAGTTATCTAAAGGAAATAGAGGATTGTGAAAAAGATAGAGAGTTTTGTACACATGACCTTAAACATTTCTTAGATGTTGCTAGGATAGCATATATAATCTCATTAGAAAAAAAATTATCTTATAGCAAGGACGTAATATATGCTATAGGTTTATTGCACGATATAGGAAGGTTTAAACAATACAAAGAGGGTATACCTCATCATAAGGCAAGTTGTGAATTAGCTATTCCTATATTAGAACAAAGTGGATTTAATAAAGAGGAAATTGAAATTATATTAAGAGGTATATTAAATCATAGAAATTTTATATCAGATGAATCGTCTATTGAAAATATAATTTATAGAAGCGACAAAATGTCAAGAGGATGTTTTAGTTGTAAGGCAATTAAAAAATGTAATTGGGATGATGAGAAAAAGAATGTTTATATAACTTATTAATTAGGAGTGATTAAATGTTTAGAGATAAAATATTATTAAACATAGGGGAAAAAGAGTTTATATTAGGTGAAAGAACTTATGTCATGGGAATATTAAATGTAACCCCAGATTCATTCTCAGATGGAGGGGATTTTGATAATATAGATAGAGCAGTAAAACATGCAGGGGAAATGATAGATGAGGGCGTTGACATAATAGATGTTGGGGGGGAATCTACAAGACCTACTCATACTCCAGTTGATGAGGAAGAAGAATTAAAAAGAGTTGTGCCTGTAATAAAAGCATTAAGAAAAGAGTTTCCTCATATACCAATATCTATAGATACATACAAAGCAGAAGTTGCAAAAAAAGCAATTGAAGCAGGGGCAAATATGATAAATGATGTTTGGGGATTTAAAAAAGATAAGGATATTGCAAAAATTGCAGCTGAATATGATGTGCCTTGTTGCATAATGCATAATAGAGAAGATAGAAATTATAAGAATTTAATGGAAGATATATTAAATGATCTTAGAGAAAGTATAGAAATTGCAAAGAATGCTGGAGTTAGAAATGAAAATATTATATTAGATCCAGGTATTGGTTTTGCAAAAGATTATGAAGAAAATCTAGAGACAATGAATAAACTAGAAAAATTAAATGAACTAGGCTATTCATGGCTTCTTGGAACCTCAAGAAAATCAATGATAGGTACTACATTAAATTTACCACCTAAGGAAAGGGGTGAGGGAACTTTAGCAACAACAACCCTTGGAATAATGAAGGGGTGCGATTTTGTAAGGGTTCATGATGTAAAGGAAAACAAAAGAGTATGTTTAATGACTGATGCTATGGTAAGGAGATAAGAAATGGCAGGTATAGATAGAATATTAGTAAAAGATTTAGAAGTATATGCAAATCATGGAGTTTTCAAAGAAGAAAAGGTATTAGGACAAAAATTTTTAATAACTATGGAATTATTTTTATCTCTTAGAGAAGCTGGAAAGACTGGAGATTTAACGAAATCAGTACACTATGGAGAGCTAAGTCATAAAGTAGAAGAAGAGTTTAAAAAGAAAAGTTATGATTTAATAGAGGAAGCTACTGAAGCTTTAGCAGAATTTATATTAAAAGAATATGATTTTATAGATAAAGTTAAAGTATCAATTAAAAAACCTTGGGCACCTATTGGAAGACCTCTAGACTATGTAGAGGTATGTATTGAAAGAGCTTGGCATATATCATATATAGCACTAGGTTCTAATATGGGAAATAAAGAAGAAAATTTAAACAATGCATTAGAAATGATAAATTGTGAACATACTAAGGTTATTAAAGTAGCACCATTTTTAAAAACAGAACCTTGGGGTTATACAGATCAAGATGAATTTTTAAATTCAGTTTGCATGGTTAAAACAATTTTAACTCCAGATGAGCTTATGGATTTTTTACTTCAGTGTGAGAAAGATTTAAAAAGAGAAAGAATTATAAAATGGGGTCCTAGAACTATAGATTTAGATATATTATTTTATGATGATTTAATTATAGGTTCAGAGAAAACCATAATACCACATCCAAGAATTCAGGAAAGAATGTTTGTGCTTGAGCCATTAAGCAATATATCACCATATTTAATGCATCCAGTACTTAATAAAAGAATTATAGATATTAAAGCTGAGTTAGAAAATAAATAATATTTTAATTAGTATAAGGATTAGAACATGAAAGAAAATAACAAGCAGTTTATTTACTCTTGTTGAAGAAATTAGTTTTAGATTGTATATGAGAAAAAAAGTTCTAGCATAAATAAAAGGGCTATACAAAGGTTTAGTCTATAAAATTAAATAGGATATAAAGTTACAAAGCTATGGAATTAAGGGAATAAAGCCCTATATTTCATAGCTTTTATTTTTTAATAAGGATATGTTTTAGAATAGTGTTGGAATATAGCCTAAAAAAATTATAGGTGGGATTGTACACCTATAATGTTCAATAATTGAATAATGTAAAACAATTAAATTAAAAACAAAGATATTGTAGTAGTTGTGAAATAGTTATATCTATATAGCGTTATGGATGATATAGATTTTTAATATATATGTTTATGTATATATAGACAAAAATTATATTTGATTATATAATAAGAATATGGAAATGATTTTGTGAGTTTTGCAATTTATAGAAAGAAAGGGGTATATTAATGGAAGGTAAATCAAATGAATTGTTTTGGGATGCATCTATAGAAGAAGTGAAAAAAGGATATATAGAGGATGAGGAATGTATTCAGTGTCTTATATGTAAAGAGAAATTTATAATAGGAAAAATATATGAAGCTGATTCAGTTTTATATGATGCTAAAATGGCTACAAAAATCCATATTGAAGAAAAACATGGTTCAATCCTTGAATATTTACTAAGTATGAATTCAAGCTTTACTGGGGTTTCTGATGTGCAGAGGCAGCTTATAACACTTTTTTCTCATGGTATAAGTGATAAGGAAATTGCTAGTAAGTTGGGGCTCGCTCAATCCACAATAAGAAACCATAGATATAAATTAAGAGAAAAAGAAAAGCAAGCTAAGTTGTTTCTAACCATGATGGAACTTCTTTCAAAAGGTACAAAGAAGAATATAAATAAAATGGATAAAGAAGTAATATGTGATGCTCATAAAACTGCTACAACATTAGACGATAGGTTTAATATAACTGATAAGGAAAAAGAAACTATTATAAGCAATTATATGGATGAAAATGGTGGGTTGAAAACTTATCCATCAAAAGAAAAGAGAAAAATTATAGTTTTAGAAGAAATAACAAAGAATTTCGCAAGAGGTAAGTCTTATTCTGAAAAAGAAATAAATAGGATTTTAGAAAGAATATATAGTGATTATGCTACTCTAAGAAGAGCTATGGTGGAATATGGTTTTTTAGAAAGAGCTAATGATTGTAGTAAATATTGGGTAAAAGAATAGCTATTAAAAATTTTAAAATCATGAAATTAATTTATTTTTAAATAATTTCATGGTTTTAAATTTTGTAGTAGGGAAATTTTTTAAATTTAAAGGATTATCAGGGCTAGTATGTTTATCTACCTCATAAAAGTTTCTATTTATATCCTAATATTGATTGTATAATATATACAGCTTATATTTGAGGATATAGCATTAAAAATATAGAGGATGTAATCGTTACAGAAAAATGTTAAGAATTTATGAATTGTAACGATATATTTAATGAACAGAAAGTATATGCAGAAGAGGTGTTACAATGAAAAAAAACAATACATCAGTTGTAAAAAAGACAGGAATATTATCCATAGGTATAACTTTAGTATGTATGTGTGTGCTAGCAGTATCAATTTTTTATATGATTTTAAAAGACAATTATGTTAATTTTTCAGAAAATGCAAATAAATACAGCACTAATTTGTCATCATATTTAAATGAATACTTTAAGACTATAGAAGGAAGTTTAAATGTACTTACACCGTCAAAAAATGCTTTAGATCTTAAAGATAATAGTATTACCACATATGTAGATAAAACAGGGGAGAATGGTTCCATTAAAATGACTCCAGAGAGTAATGGAGAATTTGAAGCTTCTTTATATAATTATTTTAAGGCATTTGAAGAAGCTAATCTATCAATAAAAACTATAAGTTTTGCATCAGAAAAAAATGGGGGATATGTTCAATATCCATCAGAGGATAGAAAAGATAATTATGATCCAAGAACTAGAGATTGGTATAAAAATGCTTTGAATTCTGGTGATGTAGTTTATAATATATTTACCACAACAAATGGAAGTTTATCATTAGCTGCAACAAAAGCATTTAAGATAAATGGAGAAGTAATAGGAGTTTTTAATTTAGGAATATCCTTAGATTCAATAGTGTCAATTGCAGAGGATTATAAAACAGGAAACAGTGGAGAAGTATTTATAATAAGCAAAGAAGGATATATTATAGCAGACAGTTCAAATAATGATACAAGTAAAAAATTAGATGAAACTGACTTAAAAGATATAGACATAGAAAAGCTTTTATCAGGTAGTTTGCAAATTTCAAGAAATGGTGAAAAATATGAAACATTGAGTAAAAAAGTTGATAAAAACAATTTTCCAATTACAATTGTTTCTATGATAAATAAAAAAGAGATGTTCCAAGGAGCAAAGAAAACTATTTTAATAATATCTTTAATAACTATTATTGCAACTTTAGTATTAATATTTATATGGAGATTTGTAGGGAAGAAAATAAAGAAAGTAATATTAAGTATTACATATGTTTTAGAGGAAATGGGTAATGGTAATTTAAATGTAAATATAGATGACACTTTATTAAATAGAAATGATGAGATCGGAGACATAGCAAAAAGTGCATATAAAACAAAAGAGTCAATAAGTGGAATGATATATAGGTTAAAAGAAAGTACATATACTTTAGAAGATGAAATTAAGAACATAAACAATGTATCTTCAGTGGTTAGTGATTCTTCAAATAGAGTTTTAATTTCAGTAGAGGATGTTGCAAAAGGGGCTGGAATGCAGGCGAATAATTTAATGAATATAAATGCATTATTAAGTAATTTCAGTGAAGGAATTAGCAAAGTTGTAGACAACATAAGTGAATTAAATAATGATACAGTAGAAATAAAGTCTGTCAATGATGAGAATAAAAAAATAATGGAAGGAATAGTTTCAAGTTCAGATGATGTAACTTTAAAAATGCAAGGTTTTAATGTTAAGATTAATACATTAGGACAAAGTATTTTAAAGATTGCAGAAATAATAGAGCTTATAAATGGGATAACAGAACAGACAAATCTTCTAGCTTTAAATGCATCTATAGAGGCGGCTAGAGCAGGAGAAGCAGGAAAAGGCTTTGCAGTTGTAGCAGAAGAGGTTAGAAAGTTAGCAGAGGAAAGCAGAAATGCTTCAAATGAAATAGAAAAAATCGTAAATGAAAATGTGATATTAATGAAAAATATTTCAGTAGAGTCTGAGGATGTTAATTCTACAATAGAATATCAAATTACTGATATGAATAAGGGTGCTGATATGTTTTTGAAAATAAATAATAATTTAAATTCAGTACTTCCCAAAATTGATACAATAAATGTAGAAATCAATGACATAGAAAATAAAAATAGCGAAATATTTAGAATGGTTGAGGAAGTATCTGCTGTTTCAGAAGAAGTATCAGCATCTTCTGAAGAAATAGTTTCCTTAGCAAGTGAGCTTGAAAATGTAATAACAGATATGAGTAAACTTTCCAACAATCTTCAGGATGTCTCACATAATGTAAGAGAAGGATTAAATAAATTTACATTAAAATAAACTAAAATTTATTTTAGGCACATGAAAGAAAATAACAAGTAAAATATACTATTATACTGACTTGTTATTTTTTTGAATGTGCCTTAATATAAAATAGACTATGCTATCTTAGAAAATAATTTTTAAGGGGGATAGCTCATTTTTTATCTTATGATTTGTAACACCCTTTATTACTTCTATGATAAAACGGACTGTATACAAGTTTGTTCTACACAAAAATATATACAGTCCGTTACAGTATTAACTATTTTATAAAATTAAATTTTAAAATGTCTATTTACACATAAAAAATAACAAATTAAAATCAGTTTGTAAATTGTAACTTTATTAAATGCTTCTAGTAGCTTCTTTTAACCAAGCAGTTTCTTCTTCATTTAAATATGGAGATAATCTATCAAAAACTTCTTTATGATAGTCATTTAACCATTGAATTTCTTCAGAATAAAGAAGCTCTTTTTTTACTGGCTTAAGGTCTATTGGACAGAATGTGATTGCCCTAAATTTAAGGAAAGTACCACAATCAGTATCAAATGCTTTTTCAATTAATAAGTCATTTTCTATTCTTATACCATGCTTACCTTCTTTATAAACACCAGGTTCATTAGTAACCACCATACCAGGTCTTAATAATACATCAACTACATTTTTTCTTATTTGATGAGGTCCTTCATGTACAGTAGAGAAGAATCCAACACCATGACCTGTACCACATTTATAGTCAAGTCCTTTTTCCCATAATGGTCTTCTAGCTAATACATCAAGGCTAGTACCTATTGCTTCATTTAAGAATATAGCTCTAGATAATGCTATATTACCTTTAAGAACTAAAGTATAATCTTCCATTTCCTCATCAGTAAACTTACCTAAAGCAAATGTTCTTGTTATATCAGTAGTACCATCTAAATAATGAGCACCTGAGTCTACTAAGAAGAAGTGTTCAGGCTTAAGTGTAGCAAAGTTATCTTTAGTTGCACAATAATGCATCATTGCAGCATTTTCTTTATAACCAGCTATAGTGTCAAAGCTTAATCCCATGTAATTTTCACCTTGAGCTCTTATTTCTTCTAATTTATCAGAAGCAGATATTTCAGTTATTGTTTCTTTACCTATAGTGTCATTTAACCATTTGTTAAATTTAACCATGGCCACACCATCTCTAACTTGAGATTTCATTATATTTTCTATTTCTATAGGATTTTTTATAGCCTTTAAATTTGTAGTTACATCTCTCATTTCACACACTTTTATAGTGCTTTTAATAGCACTCTTTAACCAAACATTTAGTCTTGAGGGATCATATATAACCTTATCAGTATCATTAAGATTTTTTAAGTCTTCAGCTATATCATCATAATTTTTTATAGATACACCATCATTGCTTAAAGCATTTTTAGTAACGTCGTCTACTTTATCTTTATCTATATATAATGTACAAGAATTAGTAGTAACTAAAACATAAGATAAGAAGAATGGATTATTATGAACATCGTTTCCTCTTAAATTTGTAAGCCATATAATATCTTCTAAAGAAGCAAAAACATAAGCAGTAGCTTTGTGCTTAGCCATTTCATCTCTAACTTCTTTTATTTTTTCAACTCTGCTTTTACCAGCAAATTTAACATCATGAATAAAAATTTTATCTTTAGGAATAGAAGGTCTATCTTTCCAAATTAAATCTATTAAATCTTCTTCAGGAACTATTTCAATATTAGTATCTTCAAGGGTACATTGAAGAGATTTTAAAGAATTAACAGAGAAAACCTTTCCATTAAAAGCAACTCTTTCACCAGGTTTTAATTCATACTTAATGAATTCAGTGTAGGATTTAACTCCTGGTAGGCCATCTTTAAAAAGTTCAACTTCGCTTCCTTGTAATTGATGAGCAGCTTGTATATGGTATCTACCATCTGTCCATAAACCAGATTTATTTAATGTTATAACTGCTGTACCGGCAGAACCAGTAAATCCTGATATCCATGTTCTAGATTTAAAATAATCTCCTACATATTCACCTTGATGATTATCACAACTTGGAATAATAAAAGCATGTACATTATGTTTTTTCATTAAACCCCTTAAGGCTTCGATTCTTTCATTTATTGTCATAACTTAATCCCCCTATGTTTGAAAAATTTTAATTATAATAAAATTATAGGATTAAAATAAGTAATAGTAAACCCTTTAGTAGTAATTTTCTGAAAATTACCTCGGGTGTAAGAGCGTTAATTGCTAGATTTTGAAGTTAAAACTAAGAAAATATGAACTTATAATAACCTTACTTAAGAAAATAAGATGTAAATTTAAAAAATGTATGTTATTTTTATAAATTTTAAAAATCACTTCATTTGCAAAATCTTTATAGTATGGTATATAATAAAATTGAAATTAAATATAGAATAAATTACTAGAGGAGCTATTATTTATAGCTGAGAATAGAAGAAATGACTTCTTAGACTCTTAAAACCTGATGTGGTTAGTACCACCGTAGGGAAGTATACTTTGATTTACACAGTGTAGCTTTCAGCTACACTTTTTTTATTATAATTTATTTAATATTTTATAGATAGTTACTCTTATTTTTAATAAGTGAGGGATAAAAAGATAAGTCTTTAAATTACTTGATTAAGATTTAGATTTTTAATTTAGTATAGAATAGTTAAATGTGGGAGGAATTAAAAATGAAAAGAGCATTAACAATTGCAGGATCAGATTCTTGTGGGGGAGCAGGAATTCAAGCAGATCTAAAGGCATTTGCAGCAAATGGAGTCTATGGCATGAGTGTAATCACAGCCATAACAGCACAAAATACTATGGGAGTTTTTGATATACAAGATATTTCACCAGAGATTATAAAAGCTCAAATAAAAGTGATTTTTGATGATATAAGAGTAGATAGTGTTAAGATTGGAATGGTATCTAAAATAGAGTCTATTAAAGCCATTGGAGAAGCATTAAGAAACGTAGATAATCTTCCGCCAATTGTTTTAGACCCAGTTATGGTATCAAAAAGTGGATTTAGATTATTATCACAAGATGCAAAAGAAACATTAATAAAGGAATTAATACCATTAGCAACACTAATAACTCCAAATTTACCTGAAGCAGAGGAAATTTTAGGTGGAAAGATAACCACAGTAGAAGAGATGAAAGAAGCTGCTGTAAAATTAAAGGATCTTGGACCTAAATATGTGTTAGTAAAAGGTGGACACTTAGAAAATGAAGCCACAGATTTATTATATGATGGAGAAAATTTCATGTATTTAGAAGGAGAAAGAGTTAATACAATACATACTCATGGAACAGGTTGCACATTATCATCAACTATAGCTGCAAATCTAGCAAAAGGTATGGGAATAAGAGAAAGTGTAAAAGACGCTAAAAGATATATTACAATTGCAATAAAAAATGGATTTAAACTTGGTAACGGAGTAGGACCTACACATCATTTTTATGAGCTTTACAAAAAGGCTGGAATTTGTGAAGATTAAAAGTTATTAAGTTATTTTTATACTCCAACTCGAAATAAACTTTGATTAATTTGAAGGTAACAAGACTTATGAGTGACAGTGACAAGGTATGAGGAGAGAGGCTATATCATTGAATTAAGTATTCAAGGGTATAGCCTAAGTTTTTAAATAAATTTGGGTAAAAGTCTTGGAAATACTATTGATTTTTAACTTGAGCCATAAAGTTCTTTAACAATTAGTTGTCGTGACAACATAGATCAAGAACTATAACAGCTGCTAATATAAAAGCATTATCAATATTATCTGAAATATCCACCACATATTTATCTTTAATTGAAAGCCATTTCTTAGATACATTAGCAAGTTCTTTTTCATTAATCTTAAAAGTATAGTCATGGTCTAGAACATTACCTTTAACAGTCATGTCTCCATAATTACTATTTATGTCAAAAGCACAATGAAAAAAAGTAAAAAGTCTCTTAGAAATTGTACAACATAAGTTATCATCTTTGTATATTTCATAAGTTGGCTTAAGCTTCATAACTCTTTGTTTTATATAAAAAAGTTCATTATTGTCCATATCTCTAAAAGATAGTTTATGTCCTATAGATAAAACTTGTCCAACTACGGAATAAACCTCATAACCATCTATATCATATATGTTAAAGCTATCAGAAAAAGAAAAGATTTTTTGGTTTATTAAATACTTCATAACATACCTCCAATTTAAAATTAATTTAATAATACATGTAAAAAACAATACTTTCAATACCATAAATAGTCTGAGTATTAAAACTTAATATTTGATATATTAGAAAAAATGGGGTTATAATTATAAGGTAGAGTAGCTTATTTTAAGTTTATCATTAATAATACTATTATTTTTGACAAGTTAGAGATAATACTATGAAATTTGTGGTAAACTTTTATATTATAGCATTGAAAATAACTAACTCAGTTAAATTTACACAAATAATATATAAAAATATTAAAAGTTAAGAATTCAGGAAATAAATTACGTAGGTTGCAGCGTAAAGTATCAAAAATATATGAAATGAGTAGAGAAGGGAGGAGTTACGTTAAGACAAGTAACATTATAAAACTTACAAATGACATTAGAAAGTTACACAAAGGGCTGGATAATTTTATAATGTTATTATGGAGTTTTATAAGTTTTACGTAACGGAACAATGGTTGTATTTAAATTTAGTTAAAAATATATTAGAAGATAAAATAGTAACATCAAAAAATTATAGCAAAGGAACATTATATTATAGTAGTGGTAATGTATTAGGAATAAAAGCTTTTGTAAATAAAGAAGATGAGACTTTAGATATAAATAGTAGAGTTAAATCACAAAATTATAATAAAGTTTATGATGTAAATATAATAGCAGATTTAAAAGAAGAGATAGTAACGCATACTGAATGTACATGCGAAGATTACTTGAAAAATTCTATTGCTGAATACACCTATTGTTGTAAGCATATTGTAGCATCTACCCTGCATTACATAGATTTTTTGCAGAGAAAAATAGATAATGGTTTGAAAAAAGATATAAAGAACAAAGAAACAGGAATTCCCAATAATAGTAAAACAAAATCAGAACCAGAAAATATAGATGATGGGGAAAGACTGTTAAATTCATTAGAAGAGAATAATAGACAAGAATTAATTAATATTGAGATTTATCTTAAATATAATAAACTTAATAATTTTAATAATAATTGTTTTGAAGTTGAATTTAAAATAGGAAATAAGAAAATGTATATTCTTAAAAATATACATGAATTTATTCAAAGTAAGAAGGATAGGGTGGAATTAAGATATGGAAAAGATTTTACGTACTATCCTAATAGACATTATTTTTCAAAGGATGACGAGAATTTATTAGATTTTCTTGAGGAATATGAAGATATAAGTAATATGATGGATGGATATTCACGTGTTCCATATGCACCAAAGGTAATAAAATCAAAAATGTTATTAATAGTACCAACGGCTTTAAGAAGGTTTTTGCAATGTGTAAAGCACAAAAATATAAAATTTAATTACCATGGAACAGATTATAATACTGTTATAAATATTAAGGATATTCCTATAGAATTTTCAGTAGAAGAAAACAAAGAAGGACTTGTTTTAAAGACAGGTGAGACAATGCCAGAAGCTTTAAATAGCAATGGAGATGTGTTTTTTTACAATGGAGAAATATATATACCATCATATAATCAATGTAATAAATATAAACCTTTTTATGATATCTTAAAAAAAGAAGAAAAGATTGTGTTTAAAGATGAGAAATGCAAGGGTGTTTTAGGAAAAATATTACCAACATTAGATAGTATATCTAATAAAGTTGAGGTAAGTAATAATATAGAAAAGAATCTTATTCGTGATGACTTAAAGGTAGAGTTTTATTTTGATAGAAACAATAAAGAAGTTTATGCAAATGTAAAACTTATTTATGGAGATATTTCTTTCGATTATATAAAGGGCACTTCCAAGGGAAAATATTTAATAAGAAATTTAATAAAAGAGAATGAAGTTGAAAATAGACTTAATGAATTTAAATTTTATAAATATAAAGAAAAATTCAAGTTTATAGGAAATGATGAGGATTTATATTTATTTTTAAATGAGAATTTAAATAAACTTACGGAAATAGGGCAAGTTTATTATTCAGATAGGTTTAAGGATCAGAAAATATATAAATCAAAGTCTATTAAAGCTACTGTTAACGATAGCCAAGGAAACTATTTAGATTTCTCATTTTCTATTGGGGACCTTGATGAAAAAGAGATAAATAACATATTAAAGGCATTTAAGGATAAAAGAAAGTTTTATAAGCTTAAAAATAATAGTTTTGTGGATTTAGAGGAAACTGAAACAAAGGATTTTTTATATCTATTAGATAATCTAATTTATGATAATTCATTAAAAGGAAAGAATATAAAAATTCATAAAAGTAGGGCTATGTATTTAAACGATAGTATAGAATGCAACAAAATGCATTTTATAAAGGGTAAAAGCATAGTTGAAGATGTATGTAGTAAAATGAAGACTATTGAGAATATAAATTATAATGTACCCAAGGATCTTAATGCAACTTTAAGAGACTACCAGATTTCAGGATATAAATGGCTTAAAACATTAAGCTATTGTGGATTTGGAGGAATACTTGCTGATGAAATGGGACTTGGTAAAACAATACAAACCATAGCGTTTTTATTATCAGAAAGAGACAAGAAATCCTTAATAGTTACACCAACATCTCTTGTATATAATTGGAAAAGTGAATTTGAAAAATTTGCACCAACAATGAATATTGCAATTTTACATGGGAGTAAAGAGGAAAGAGCAGAGGTTATGAAATCTTTAGAGTACTATGATATTATATTGACTACTTATGGTACTTTGATAAATGATTTCCAATGGTATGAAAATAAAAAATTTGATTATTGTATAATAGATGAAGGACAAAACATAAAAAATTCATCTTCTTTAAGTAGTGAGGCTGTAAAGAAGGTTAATGCAGATATAAAATTTGCATTGACAGGAACACCAATAGAAAATAATCTTACAGAGCTTTGGTCTATATTTGATTATGTAATGCCAGGATATCTTTATGGAAAATCTAAATTTCAAGATAGATTTACTGGAAAAGATGGAGATACAGATAGTCTCAAAAGATTAATTAAGCCTTTTATATTAAGAAGACTTAAAAAAGAAGTGATGATGGAATTACCAGAAAAAATAGAAAGAAAGTTTTTTATTGAAATGACAGAAGAGCAGAAAAAAGTATATAAAACCTTTGTTAATGATATAAAAGTTAAGATGGAGAATAATAATTTTTCAAAGGATAAGATAACCATATTTTCATATTTAACTAAACTAAGACAGCTTTGCCTTGACCCATCGGTTTTAATAGAAGGATATAATGGAGAAAGTGCTAAAATAAATGTAGCAACAGATATTATAAAAGATGGTATAAATAATGATCATAAAATATTATTATTTTCTCAATTCACATCTGTTTTAGAAAGTATAAAAGAGAGACTTAACAAGGAGGGTGTGGATTATTATTATTTAGATGGTAGCACAAAAGCAAGCTATAGATTAGATATGGTAAATGAATTTAATAGTGATAATGGGAAAAAATTATTTTTAATCTCTTTAAAAGCAGGAGGAACAGGGTTAAACTTAACAGGTGCTGATATAGTTATTCACTTTGATCCATGGTGGAATCCTGCAATAGAGGATCAAGCTACAGATAGAGCTCATAGAATAGGACAAAAAAATATGGTTGACGTTATAAAATTAATAGCAAAAGGAACCATAGAAGAAAAAATACTTTTACTTCAAAATAGAAAAAAAGAGATGATTAAAGAAGTAATTGATGGAGATTTTAAAAATGAAAGTTTTCTTAGTAGTTTAAATGAAAATGAGATTAACGAATTATTTAGCTAAGAAATTTTAATTAAGTATAAGATTACATCTTGACAATCTTTATGAAGTTAAATAAAGATTACTTTTATATAAATAAAAATTGCTACTGAACTTTATTGTCAGTAGTAATTTTTATTTGTTGTTAAATATATGTTTATGGTTATGAGAATTTAAGTCGATTTTGAGCAAACCCCATCTAAAGCTAAGAATCATTTAGTATGATCGTTAATATCAGTAAAACCCCATTTATAACGTTTCACCAACTTGTCACCATCTATGCATTACTTATTTTTTATAAAGATATCTTGAGCTAAAGATTTGAGATGTTGAAAATTAAGTATTGTTAAAGAGTTCTTTTCTTTTTTTATTATGTTTTTTGAGCTAAGAGAATTTATAACTCTATTCAAATGCCTATAACTAGTTCCTAAAAGTTCAGAAAGATGAGTTAAGCTTTCAATTTCCACACTAGAATTCAAGTTTGAATCCTTTGGTAATAAAGATAATATGTAAGAGGCAAATCTATTTTCTAATGGATATAGCATATTAATAGAACTATAAATAGAATTGTTTCTTAGCTTTTTTCCAAGAGAAGTAATAATAAATCTTAAAAACAAAGGATCGTTGTATCCATATTTTTCAAGCTTATCTAAAGGAAAGGCTAAGCAAATACAAGATTCTAAAGCAGTAACGTTACAGTCCGCTAAAGGATTATCCATAAATTCGATATCCCCTATAATTTCTAAAGGGGTGCTTAAACAAAGCAATAAGGATTTTCCAGTTGATAACAATGTAGAAACTTTAGTTTTCCCTTTAACTAAGAAATACATATAGTAAACTTTTTCATCAAGATTGCAAATGTTTTCACCTTTTTTAAAGGTATGAATCTCACAATTGTTAATTAAATCATCATTCAAATAACTAATTAAATTAAATTGATTTAAGTAAAAATCTATCTTGGATAAATCAATTAATCTTTCCATAAAAACACCTCTTAATATATTATTATACTATCTTATAAATAAAGGGACAAATGTCCTATTAAGAAACCTTAATATTTTGATATTATTATATTAGGTACATGAAAGAAAATAACAAGTCAAAGATTCTTTGAATGTGTCTTAACTTTAAACAATGGAGGAGAAAAAATGAACAGTATATTAGCACTTATAATAGGAGCATTAATTTCAATTATGTTGTCGTTTAATGGGCAGCTAGAAGGAAATGTTGGACTAACTTATTCACTAGTAATTATTCATATAGTTGGACTAATAGGCATTACCATAATACTTTTAGTTAAAAAACATAAAATCACAATAAAAGAAAAATTACCAGTATATCTATTTTCAGGAGGGGCAGTTGGAGTAGCATTAACCCTTAGCAATATTATAACTATTAGTAAAATAGGTGTTGCACTAACAACTTCTTTAGCAGTTTTTGGACAACTTATATTTTCCTCTTTAGTAGATAATTATGGGTGGTTTGGAATGAAAAAATACAAGTTTAATTGCAAGAAATTAATAGGATTTATTATTATCTTAATAGGACTTATATCAATGACTATATAGGAGGAAAACTTATGTTTATAATGATTTTGGCAATAATAGGAGGGGTACTTACAACACTTTCTATGGTAATAAACTCTTCTTTAGGGAAAAGAATAGGAGTTTTACAAGGAACTTTTGTAAATTATATTGTTGGATTAATTTGTTCTTTATTAGTTCTAATGTTTATTGGTACAACTATAAATGTAAATGTTGAAACTCTAAGGCAAATGCCTTTTTACATATTTTTAGGTGGAGCTATTGGAGTAGTGGTTGTATTTTCTTCAAACATAGTTATACCAAGGATACCTGTGGTTTATAGCACTCTACTATTATTTATTGGTCAAATTTTGGCAGGAATAATAATTGATTTTATAATAACCAAAGAATTTTCTAATGGAAAAATCTTGGGGTCAATAATAATTATTTTAGGAATATTATATAATTCTAGTGTAGATAAAAAAGTTGTAGATAAGTAAGATATTTCATATATTGAAATTGTATATATCATAATAAAGAATTATCTAAAGAAAAGGGAGGTCTAATTTGCGTTGCTTAGACCTCCCTTTTCGGATTAGATGAATTTCCTTGATCTATACCTAGTTACATATTCTTTGAAATTCCAATTTTTCAGAAAATCTTCTGCTGTATTATAGCCTGATTGAAAAAGTTTTAGACTCTCATCTTTTGTAATATTGAAATCTGTAGTTTTTATACCCAAGGTTGGGATATCTATTGTTCTAACAGAATCTTTATCCTTTAAGTATATTTCTTCATCTCTGGATAAAATAGTCTCAACTATATCACCTATAAAAGAAATCAGATTTGTATTAGTGGAATTTTTCTTTTTTTCCTTAGTAGGTTTTAGCTTTAACCCAAGAGTAGGCCACCTTGGAATTCCGTCAACATCAAATATCCATATTGGAAAGTTACTTAAGAGACCTCCATCTACTATAAAACTGTTCGCTTCATTAGAACTGAGGATTACAGGATTATAATAAAAGGGGATACTCATACTCATTCTAACAGCTTTTGCTATCTCAAATTTCATTGGATCTATATTATAGTTTACTAAATCATCAGGTAATACAATAAGTTTTCTCTTGGTTATGTCTGTTGCTAAAACTTTTAGCCTACTTACCCCATTGGTTGAAATATCTTTGAATTTTGTTTTATTTTTTGCTTTAAATTTAAGAGTTAAAAAATCCTCAATGGCATTTCCTGCATATAATCCCTTAGTTTTTAAAAGGCTTATAGGTTGTCCAATTAAAGGTATAGATTGCAAAGGGGTTTTGTCGTTAAAGGAGCTGAACGGCATATTGAGCATTATATCTTTTAATTCTTTCCCAGTATAACCTACTGATATTAAAGAGGTTACTATAGCACCAGCAGAAGTTCCTGCTAAACTTTGCCACTCATAACCATATTCTTCTAAACAATATATTGCTCCTATTAAGGCAATTCCTTTTACTCCTCCACCTTCACATACTAGATCTACTTTCATTTTTTATCAACTCCTATATGAGACTAGTAATAACTTAGTATAATTTTTAGTATATGAATGGAGGAAAGTGTATTCTACATAAATTTATTTGGTAGCTAAAACATGAATGAAGATTCCTTCTATAGTAGATATATATATTTTTTTTGAAAACAGTAAAAAATAAATGAGTCAGTTAAAATAATTAATTGTATAATAAGAAATATTAATAAAAATATTAATTTAATTATTAAAAAATCATTAAAATATTAAAATAATTAATTTGATACTTGATTTTTAAATTGAATGTGATAATATGGAAGTAAGGAAGGGTGATAAGTAGATGTATAAGATTCTTAGTTCCTGTCCTGTATGTAGTAATAAACTAAAAGCTATAAAATTAAGATGTAATAGATGCAATACAGTTATAGATAATGAATTTACTTTATCTAAATTTGATTATCTAAATGAAGAACAATTATATTTTATAGAAACTTTTATTAGATGTAGAGGAAGTATAAAGGAAGTAGAAAAAGACCTTGGAATATCATATCCAACTGTAAGAACTAAATTAGATGAAGTTATAGAAACTTTAGGTTTTAAGCCTAGAGAATCAAAAAAATCAAAAGATAATAGTGATATTTTAGAAGCATTAGAAAAAGGGGAGATATCTCCAGATGAAGCTATTATTAAATTAAAAGAATAAGTTAATAAAGGGGAGGCTATTATTATGAATGAAGAGGCAATAAGAATTTTAAAAATGGTGGAAGAAGGAAAACTTAATTCGGATAAAGCAGAAGAGCTTTTAGATGCATTAAGTAACACAAATTGTAAATTAGTAACTCCTAAAAATTATGAGGATAAATTTTTAAAGATTAAAATCTTAAGTAAAAAAGGTGATAAGGTAAATGTACAATTGCCTGTTAAAGTAATTAAGGGAATAATTAAGGCAACAGGAAAACTTCCAGTATGTGCAGAAGGCATGGATAGTATAAATGTGGATGAGATTATGAATACAGTTATAAGTTGTTTAGACAATGAAATAATTGGTGAAATAGTAGATATAGAATCAGCAGAGGGTGACATTGTAAAAATAGTTATAGAATAGGGGAAATAATATGAAAGTTACCGTTAGAGAAGGAACACATAATTTTAAAATTCCTATTCCACTTTTTCTTGGAAGTATTGCTATTAGGTGCATACCAAAAGATACTATTTCAAAAGAACAAAAAGATTTAGCAATTAAAGTTTTTAAAGCATTAAAAAGAGATATAAAAAAGTATAAGGGAATTAATATAGTAGAAGTAAAATCAGCTAATGGGGAAGAAGTTATTATATCCATTTAAAAAGTGAAATTTTAATAGAAGAAAATATAAACATGGCTGAAAGCTACAAGATATAGCTTTCGGTCATTTTTTATTATAATGTTTTAAGTATTTTAAATGAAATAGGGATATATAGATAAAAGTTGATAATTATTTTAGAATTCATTAATTATCATTTAATGCTTGTATATCCTTATTTTCATGGCATAAACCACTATTTTATATATAAATTCAATGAATTTTAATTATTTTAAGAAAAAATAAGGAATTTATAGACAAAATATTAAAAATTGATTTACAATGTAAATTATAAGGATAATATAAATTAATTAGAAATATATAAAACATTAATGTAGGGGTGGGGGTTGTTATGCTAGGGCATGAAGATGATTATAATAATTTAAAAGAGATATTAGATAACGCAAGAGATATTATATATAGTATTGATTTAATTCCAAATTTTAAGTTTACTTATATAAACAATGCAATTTATGATATCTTAGGGTATTATCCCAAGGAAATACTTATGAATCCCAATATACCATTTGAAATAGTTCATGATGATGATGAAAAGCATTTAAGAGACAAAATAAAAGGAACTATGGATTATTCTAAACCAAAAACATCAAGATTTTTTTCAAAAAGTGGTGTATACAAATGGATAGAAGATTATGTAATGCCAAGGTACAATAAAAAAGGCCAGCTAAGTGGGGTTTATGGAATTGCTAGGGATGTAACAAAGCAAAAGGAGTTAGAACTAGAACTTAAAAGATTAAAAAACAAAGATGATCTTACACAGGTTTATAGTAGATATTTTTTGAAAAGTACAGTAGATAAATTTGAGGGGAAGATTGGACAAGTAGGAATTTTTTTAATTGATATAGATAAGCTAAAGAGTGTGAATGATACTTTTGGACACTTAGAAGGTGATACATTTATATGTTTAGTTGCTCAAAGTTTAGTTGAAAATGTAGGGAAGGCAGGCTGTGTCTGTAGAAATGGTGGAGATGAATTTGTAATCATAATTGAGAATAAAGATGAGGACCAATGTAAAAATTACTATTATAAACTTAAAAAAGAAAGTATACATTTTCATGGAGAAAATCGTGGTTTTTCTGTTGGGTTTGCACATTCAAAAGGAAAATTAATAAATATAAAAAAGTTACTTGAAGAAGCAGACAAGGATATGTATAAAAATAAAGTACAGGAAGAATTCATAGTGTAATATGAAGAGGTTAAAATATATTTTGTAAAATCAGGTATATATATTTTAATGTAAGCAAAAACTGTAATATATATTTACAATATTAAGTTTGAAAGGTATAATATAAACTATATTTAAATAATATACAATTGAATATTAGGCTTTGAAGGAGAAGAGTATATAGGTATCTGAATTTAAGAGATCTAGGGAGGGTGAAATCCTAGAATTTAGAACTATAGAAAGAAGCTCTGGAGCTATCGGCTGAATAATATTAAATTACACTTAAGTAGGTCGTTGGGAATCTCCCCTTAAAGAGAAATAAGTGGATTAATGAAATGTTTATTAATCAATTTAGGTGGTAACGCGGAATCATACTTTCGTCCTATATTTTTTAGGATGGAAGTTTTTTTATTTTAAAGGAGGAACTATAATGAGTTTAGAAAAATTAGCAGAAATTATTTTCCCAAATATTGATAAAACACCAGAGTATTATATGGAAAAATATCCAAGAAGAAACCTTAAAGAAGGAGCTATGGTTACTAGATACGCACCATCTCCAACAGGATTTCAACATATAGGTGGAGTATTTGCAGCTTTAATCAATGAAAGATTAGCATGTCAAAGTGAGGGAGTTTTTTATCTAAGAATAGAAGACACAGACCAAAAAAGAGAAGTTGAAGGTGCTATAGATGATACAATAGCAACAATGCATAATTTTGGTATGGACTTTAATGAAGGAATGACAGGACAAGACACTTCTAAGGGTGAATACGGTCCATATAGACAGAGTGAGAGAGAAGAAATATATAAGACTTTTGCTAAGGACTTATTAAGAAAGGGATTAGTATATCCTTGTTTTTCTACACCAGAGGAGCTAAATGAATTAAGAGAAATGCAAATTGCAAACAAATTAACTCCTGGATATTATGGAGAATTTGCTAAATATAGAGGTCTATCACCAGAAGAGGCAATAGAAAAAATAAATAATGAAGAGCAATATATCTTAAGATTAAAATCTCCAGGCAATATAGAAAAAAGAGTTGAATTTAAAGATTTAATTAAAGGTGAAATATCATTCCCAGAAAATAATCAAGATGTTGTTATAATAAAGGGTGATGGACTACCAACTTATCATTTTGCTCATGCTATTGATGATGCATTAATGAGAACAACTCATGTAATAAGAGGAGAAGAGTGGTTAAGTTCCCTTCCTATACATATTCAGTTATTCGAAGTTTTAGGTTTAGAAAGACCAGAATATGCACATATACCAACAATAATGAAAAATGATAATGGATCTAAAAGAAAGCTTTCAAAGAGAAAAGATCCAGAAAGTGCAGTAAGTTATTATAGAGAAGAAGGATATCCAGTTCAATCAGTTATTGAATATCTTCTTAACATAATAAACTCTAGTTTTGAAGAGTGGAGAGCTGAAAATCCAAATGAAGATTATCACAATTTTAACATAGATCTTGGAAAAATGAGTAAAAGTGGAGCTTTATTTGATATAGTTAAATTAAATGATATAAGTAAAGATGTAATTTGCAAAATGAAGCCAGAAAAGGTTTATGAAAATTATACTGCTTGGGCAAAAGAATTTGATAAAGAAATGTGTGGTTTAGTAACTTCAAAAGAATCTATGATGAAAGAAGTATTTAACATAGACAAGGAAGGTCCAAAACCAAGGAAAGACTTTGCAAAATGGAATGATGTAAGAGAAAAAGTATTCTATTTCTTTAATGAGTTATTCTATAATGAAAAAGCAGAACATGTTGAGCTTCCAAAGAACGTTGAATTAGAAGAAGCAAAGAGAATAATAGAAGCTTATGGAAAAGCTTATAACTTCAATACTGATAAAGACACATGGTTTGAGGAACTAAAAGCTGTGGGAATAGAACTTGGATATTGTGCAAATAGAAAAGAATTTAAATTAAATCCAGATCAATTTAAAGGAATGATAGCAGATGTTGCTGGATCAGTTAGATCTGCAATATCACATAGAGCAAATACACCAGATCTTTATACTATAATGCAAATTATGGGAGAAAATATGGTTAAAGAGAGATTTAATAAGTTTTTAGATCTATAAGACTTATTGTGATAAGAAGAATCATAACAAAGTAAATCTAAACTTAATCTAACATTCAACGGGTATAAAAAACTCTGTGAATTAAGGCACATGAAAGAAAATAATAAGTCAAAATAGACTAGAATACTGACTTGTTATTTTTTTCAATGTGCCTAAAATATAATTTGCTAAAATGTAAAAAGCTATGGAATATAGGGTTGTTTTTAAGACCTTGATTCCATAGCTTTTATTGTTTATTTTGTAGAGTTTTTTTATTAGCTTTCCATTGTAACCATCTTGAATCTAGAACTGTAGCTTTATCTCTTGTCATAATTTCTTTACATGGAAAATTAATACAAAGTCCACAAAAATCTATATGCTGAGTATCTACGCAATCAAAGGTATAGCAGTCTCCTTTTCTATGTGCTGTACGACAACCTGTACAATTGCCTTGAATATAATCAGGGCAACTACCACAATAAAAACCACATTTGCTTATTAAATCTATAATATCATTATTGTTCAATTAAATCCCTCCAACATACTGACTTGTTATTTTTCGAATGTGACTAAAACTATATCTTTAATTATAAAGTTAAATTCAATATTATGGCTAATAAACTATGTAAATAATTTATAATATTTAATTTACATATATACAAAAGGTATTGAACTTTTAATTATATTTGGGTATACTTTTATCATAAACTTTTAAAAGTTTACGATAAAAGTATATGGGGTGTTTGAAATGTCAGAAAAAGAAAAGATGTTAAGAGGGGAATTTTATAACACAAGAGATAAAGAATTACTAGAAATATATAAGAAAGCAAGAAAGTTTATGGATATATTTAATGGAAATAGAGATGATGATCAAAGTAAGATATTGAATCAATTATTTGGTAAGGTTGGTAAAGGTGTTTGGGTTGAAAAACCAGTGTTTTGTGATTATGGTGAAAATATAACTATAGGAGAAAATACTTTCATTAATTTTAATTGTACATTATTAGATTGCAATAAAATTACTATAGGCAACAATGTATTAATAGGTCCCAATGTACAAATATATACCGCATCTCATCCAACAAATTCAAAAGAACGAATAAATAAATGTAACAAAGATGGAATAGCACCATATAAAACTTTTGCAAAGCCAGTGTCAATAGGTGATAATGTATGGATAGGTGGAAATGTTTGTATTTTACCAGGGGTTACTATAGGTTCTAATTCGGTTATTGGGGCAGGTAGTGTGGTTACAAAATCAATACCAGAAAATGTTGTGGCTGTGGGAAATCCATGTAAAATAATAAAAAATATAGGTGATTAAATTGGGAAAAATAGTTGGAAAACCTAAAGAGTTAAAGAAAATAAATAAGACACTAATATTAAATTCAATAAAAAAAAGACGTAGTGCTACAAAGACAGAAATAGTTTTAGATACAGGAATAAGCAATACTACTGTAAGAACATTGCTTCTAAAACTTCTAGAAGAAAATGAGATAATTAGTGTTGGACTTGATGAGTCTAGTGGAGGAAGAAGAGCAGAAAGATATTCTTTAAATATTAGCAAAAAATATATTCTGTCTATGATTGTAGAGGAAAAAAAGATTATTTATAATATTGTTAATATTGTAGGTGAAGTGGTTGAAGAAAACATCATTAAAATAGAAAGTATATATGATGATAATATTATTGATACAATTTTAGAAGATTTACTTAGCCAATATGGTAATATTAAAGCCATTGGTATAAGTGTACCAGGTATTGTTAATGAAGAAGGTTATTTATCAGGTAAGGACATAAAAGAATGGAAACAAGTAGAGGTAAATAAGTATATTGAAGAAAAATATAAAATTCCAGTAATATTAGAGAATGATTTAAATACATTGGCGCTAGGATATTCCATGGAATATAAGAAAAATTTTCAAAAGGATTTAAACCTAGCTTATGTACATTTTACAACTTTAGGAGCTGGAGCTGGACTAATAATAAATGGAAATTTAGTTAAAGGTAAAAATAACTTTGCGGGGGAAATAGGAATTATGCCAATAGAAGATTCTTATTTAAATGAAGTGTTATCTAGGAACCTAAGTGATGATAAATATTCAATGATAATTGCAAATGTTATGACAATAATTAATTGTATGGTAAGCCCGGATATGATTATTGTAGGTGGAAATAACTTTAAGCATAATCTTATAGATAATATTAAGAAAACATATAGTGAAAAAAATAAGATTTTTAGTGAAGTAATTGCAGTAAAAGATAGCACTAAAGTAGGATTAAGAGGAATAACAGAAATAGCATTAGATCTAATAAATGATGATATAAAGATAATAAGTAATGGGGGATAAGAAAATGTATAAGTGGATAATATTTGATGTAGATGGAACATTAATAGAAACTTCTTTTTCCAATATGATTGGATTAAAAATAACTATGAAGAAAAAATATAATAAAGAATATTCAGAGGATGAATTAAGAAAATATATGGGTATACCTGGAGATGATGCTTTAAGAAATCTTGGAGTAAAAGAAGATGAAATAACTTCAGCATGGAATTTTTGGGAAGATAATGTTAGAAAAAATGCACATAAAAACTATATATTTAAAGGTGTTAAAGAAATGTTAGAAGAATTAAAAAATAAATATTCTTTAGCAATAGTAACATCCAAGACACATAAACAACTTAAAGATGATTTTATAGATAAAGGTCTTAGTGAATATTTTAAGTTATGGATTTGTAAAGAAGATACAACATGTCATAAACCTAATCCAGAACCATTATTAAAAGCTTTAGAAAAATCTAACGCAAAGGTTGAAGAAGCAATATATATAGGGGATGCTTCTGTTGATTATAAAGCAGCAACAGCAATAAACATGAGTTTTGCGCAGTTTAGATTTATGGATAAGTATGAAGAGATAGATTGTCCTCTTATATTTAAAAATTCAAAAGATGTATTAACCTATTTTAATATATCAAAATAATATGTGTTTTCCATTAAATGTTAGATAATTCAAGGAATAATACTATAATCTATACTTTTTATGAAATATAGGTTATAGTATTATTAAGATAAATAAATATAAAAATTAGTATATAAATAATCGCTTTAATATAATATGGAGAATTAAAAAATGTTAAAAATATAAAAAATGTCTATATAGAAAACCTTAAAAAAACCTTAAATATTATAAATAATGGACAATACAGAAGGAATAATTTATAATTTTAACGAAAACAAAAGTAAAAGCGTTGTAAATTATAGGAGGAAAAATGAAGGTAGAAATAATAATAGATTCATCATGTGATTTGCCAAGAGAGTATTTATTGGAAAATCATGTTAAAACAATAAGTTATAAATATGAAATAGACGGAGTAGAGTATACTGATGATTTTGGCAAAACTTTAAGCCATGAAAAGTTCTATAATCTTATAAAAGAAGGAAAAATGCCAAGAACATCACAAATTAATCAATATAGATATTCACAAGTATTTAGAGATATAATTAAAGAGGGAAAAGAGTTAATATACATATGTCTATCATCAGGGCTAAGTGGATCTTATAACAATGCTGTTATGGCAAAGAATGAAATTTTAGAAGAATTTCCCAATGCTAAAATTGCAGTTGTTGACTCTAAAGGAGCATCACTAGGAGAAGGTCTTTTAGGATACTATGCAATAGAAATGAAAAAGTCTGAAAAGACTTTTGAGGAAATAGTGAGATGGCTTGAGGAAAACAAAAATAGATTGAATTATTGGTTCGTTGTAGATGATTTAAACCACTTAAAAAGAGGTGGAAGAATTTCTTCTACTGCAGCAACAATAGGAACATTATTTTCTATAAAACCAATATTACATGTAAATATAGATGGTGAACTTAAAAATGTTGATAAAGTAAAGGGAAGAAAGAAATCTCTTAAAGTATTAAAGGATAAACTAATAGAAAGAATAGAAAATCCTGAGAATCAAGTTATAGGAATAGCTCATAGCGATGATTTAGAGGGAGCTTTGTATTTAAAAGATTTAGTATCATCTGAAATAAAAGTTAAAGATTTTATAATAAGTAATATAGGTTCTACAATAGGAACACATGTTGGAAATGGAACTGTTACTTTATTTTTCTTAGGTAAAGAAAAAAATTTATAATTCATCTAAGGCACACGAAAGAAAATAACAAGTCAAAGATGCCATATATATTTTGTGTCAGACAAGGAAGTGATATTAGTTCATATAATAGGCTATGGGTTAATATGGCTGACGCAGTATGATACAAAATAGACTAGCATATTGACTTGTTATTTTTTGAATGTGCCTTAATATAATACCCCTATTAAAAAGATATTATTATATATTTTTAATAGGGGTATTTTTATATCTTCAAAGTGTTTAATATTTGGTTGAAAGTAATCAAAATATTTAAAAAATTACAAGGGTATAGCTAAATATTGAAACATAAGAAAATAGTGGGTATAATATAATAAAGATAAAGTAGATTTTATTCAAAAGAAGTAAATTTAAATAAATCCTTCTTTAAATAGAGAGTAAAATTTATCAAACATCATAATAATCTTTAGGCATAAATTAAAAAATATTTAACATTTTTAATAAGATGGCTATTGGATAAATTATATAAGATGATTTATATAATAAATAGACTTATAGTTAAGGAGTGCTTTTTATGGGAATGATAAAAGTTGTAAAGTATAATGGGGGTCCAGATGTGTTTGCTTGGAAATACCCAAGTGAAGATTTAGGTAACTGGACTCAGTTAATAGTAAATGAATCACAGGAAGCTATTCTTTATAAAGGGGGACAAGCATTTGATTTGTTTGCAGCAGGTAGACATATATTAGATACTGCAAATATTCCATTACTTAATAATATAATAAACTTACCATTTGGAGGAGAGTCACCATTCACAGCTGAGGTATGGTATGTTAATAAAGCTTACTCACTTGATATTAAGTGGGGTACGCCAACGCCTATACAAATACAGGATCCAAAATATAAATTATTTGTTCCAGTCCGTTCTTTTGGACAATTTGGAATACAAATAGATGATTCAAGAAAGTTTTTGGGAAAGCTTGTGGGTACATTGTCTGTATTTGGTAAGGAAAGTATTATAAAGTATTTTAAAGGATTATATTTAACAAAAGTCAAAGATGCTATATCTAGCTTTTTTATAAAAAAGAAGATTAGTATTTTAGAAATTAATGCTTATTTAGAAGAAATATCTGAATACTTAAAAGAAAGTATATCGCCAGTAATGGATGAATATGGTGTGAAGCTAGTTAATTTTTATGTGAATGACATAAATGTTCCAGAGGATGACATAGCGGTTAGTAAATTAAAGGCAGCACTGGCCAAAAAGGCTGAAATGGATATAGTTGGATATGATTATGTTCAAGAACGTTCTTTTGATACATTGGAAGGGGCTGCAACTAATCCAGGAAGTGCTCAGGCATCTATGTTAGGAGCAAGTATTGGATTAGGAATGGGCACAGTTGTAGGAGGAGCACTAGGAAACCAAATTGGAGTAATATCACAAAATCTTAACACAAAATATGCAACAAAAGTGTGTCCAAATTGTAAAAATCAAATGGAAAGTGAAAAGCGTTTCTGTAGTTTGTGTGGATATGACACAAGCATTAACAAGGAAGAAAAGAAGAACAATGATGTTAAGATAAAATGTGATAAATGTGGTTGTGAGATAGGGCATAATATGAAGTTCTGTCCTCAATGCGGAGGAGTATATAATCCTTGTCCTAAGTGTAAGGAAGATGTTCCAGATGGAATGTCAATATGTCCAAAATGTGGCTTTGAAATGCCAAGACCCTGCCCAAAATGTGGGAATATCATAGAAAACAATAATGCTAAGTTTTGTATCGAATGCGGTTTTTCTCTTATAAAAAAATGTTCTAAGTGTAATGCTGAGATCAAAAATGATTCAAAGTTTTGTTCAGAGTGTGGTAATAAACTTTGATATAAGTAAACAAGGAGAAGATTATGACAAAAAAGAATAGGTTATCCATAATTCTTTTAATTGGATTAAGTATAATAATATTTCAATTAGTTAACTTTTTTACCGGAGATAAAATTGGTGCAAAAGTAGCTATAGATTATGTATCATTATTATTTAAATTAATTAGTGATGTTGTGGTTATAATTGGAGTTTTGTATACTGTTACTTCAAAATCTAAATCAATTTTTAAGGTAAGTTTAATTTCATCCCTAAGTATATATTGGGTTGTAACATTTATTTTATATTTATTTTTAAAAGGAGTACTAATAAACAATGTAGGTTTATTTATTATAATTGAGTTTAGTGCTCTATTTATATTATTAGTAATAATAATGTTTTTATCTAAATTTAGTTCAAAAGTATCTAAGGGGTCTTTAGAAATATCCTGGTTTGATAAGTGTGAAAATATAATATATAAGTTGTTAGCTAACCCCAATTGTCAAATTTATAAGGATGATTTAAATAAAATTTTAGAAGCTATAAAGTACAGTGATAAAGCTTCAACAGAATACAGAAAAGATAACGAAATTTATGAGAGAATAAATAAGATCTATGAAATGGTAGACTACTTCAATGATGAAAAAGAAATAAAGAATTCATTATCACAAATTTTATTATTAATAAAGGAAAGAAATACAATAGTCTTAAAATCAAAAAGAGGAAGTTTTTAATACGTTAAATAAATTGGAGAGGAAGTTTGTTTTGAATAATGTAAAAATGAGAAATGAAAAAAAGAATAATATGAATAATTTGGGTGAAAAATCAAATGACAAGCCTAAAAGTTGGGCATTTATAATATTTGTTACAATCTTTTTATGGCCTTTAGGATTATATTTTTTAAATAAGAAATTCCATGAAGAAAACTTATCTATTAATGTTACAAGCAATATGAAAAAATTAGCTTTAGGCCTAGTTGCAATAGGTATATTTGGAGCTTTGACTCCTCCGCCAGAACAGAATCCAAACCAAAATGTTATAGGTCCTATGATATTTTTAATTTTAGGAGGAGTAGCTGTATTTATATTTAGTAATAAATTAAAACAATATTCAATTAAATATCAAAAATATAATGCTATAATTAATACTGAAGGGGTAACTTCTATTGACAATATTGCGGCAACAGTGCAAGTGTCTTATGAAGTAGTTGTTAAGGATTTACAAGATATGATTAGTAGAGGCTATTTTAAAGATGCTTATATAGATGATGCAAATAGAGAAGTAAGATTATTAAATAAAAAATCACAGGAAAACATTAAAACACAAAGCAATAAACAAGAACAAGAAAAAGTTGTTGTTGCATGTAACGGATGTGGAGCTAATAACACAATTCTAAAAGGAACAGTAGGAGAATGTGAATATTGTGGCACATCAATAAAGGGCTAAGTTCTAAAAATTAAATAATATTAATTTATCTAACATTAAGATGGTGTAAAAAATAACATATCAATGGAGATATGTTATATAAAAATATAAAGTTTCTATGAAAACTTATTGTTTTCATAGAAACTTTTTTGTTAAGAAAATTTTTATGTAATTTTGATAAGTATTCATTCTAAAATTTTCAAATTACAATAAGTAAATATAATTATTTAAACTTTTCAGGAAATTGTTTCATTATTCCGTTTGAAAGCATATCAGCAAACATAAGCATATGATTTTCTCCTTTGTCATAAGCAGCTATATCTGCCTTCCAATCCTTATTTAATCTAGCGAGAACTTCATCTGTAGTTAATTGTAAGTGTTTGTATAACATATCCTTTAAATCTTTATTGGACCAGTTTGGATTTGCACTACTTAAAAACTCAGAAATCTTATCTGCATTTTCATACCAGTCTTTATTGTATTTCTCAAGGTCTTTTTTGTTTCCGTTTTTAGCAGCATCAACAACCTGACCGGCAATTGTAATATGTTCTCTTAAAAGCTTTGAAAGGTTATTTCCAGCTTCTTCTCCATAGTATGGTTTAATTGCATTTCCAATATCATCTTGATTTTTAAGAAGCCTTTGTAAAACAGCATCTTTATCTTCAAGGGATGCTAAATCACTTATTATAAAATTTCTAGTCCATAATACATGGTCACTCCAAAGTTTTCTTTCTGACATTTTTAAATCAACCTGAGATTTACTAAAACATGTTTCTTTAGAAGATTTATCTTCAGCACATTGAACTTTATAAGGTGTCATTAATAAAGTAAGGGATAGTAAAAGTGTTACTAAAACTGTAAAAAATTTTTTCATTTGCATTTTCTCCTATTCTTTTTTGTAATTCAAGTTTAGTTTATCCTAAATAAATAAAAATATTTATTTCAAAGCTTTCCAAGTGATAAGATTAAATTGATAATTTTGAAGTGATAAGTTTTAGAAGATTTATTTATGAATTTTAAAGTTTTTGTTTGTTTTCATTGAAAATAATAGCTTTGAGAATTACAAATTTAGAGAAAGCTTGTTGACTTAAAAAGAATTATCTTATATAATCTTGTTAATTAGATAGAATTCACATTTATATAAAAAGTATATTAATTAACTTTAGAGGTTAAAATACTTTTTATAAGAAAATAGATATAAATTAATAATATATTTTATTGCTATGATGAGAAAAGTAAATAAGAAAATTCTTTTAAAGAGAGCTCTGGTAGCTGAAAAAGAGTAAAGAATGACTTATTGAAACAAGACTCTGAGCTTCATACGGATCTTTAATTTAAAGTGATGATATGACGTTTGTTCACGTTACAGAACTAGAGTATAAGTATTTAAATAAGGTACAGTACTTGAAAAGGTTAATATGGTAACATATTAATAAATTAGGGTGGCACCACGAAAGTTAGCTCTCGTCCTTAAGATTTTATAATCTTAAGGGCGGGAGTTTTTTATTGTATAGAAAATTATAGAAAATTTTAATTCTAAAATGCTGATAAAACCTAGGGTTAAAGGGTTTTTGAATTGAAAATTGAGAATTTATAATGAAGTTGTATCTGTTGATAGCTTTAATAAACATTGAATATGTATAGTCTTTTTTAAATGTGAAAGTGGAATGTGGAAAGTTGAGAGTGAAGGATGTAATCTTCTTAGGAAGATTTCTAAAATAAAAAATAATTTTCAAGAAAATCTAAGATTTTCAACTTCCAGAAAAGTGCAAAATTAAGATGAGGATGTGATTAAATGGGGCAGGAAAAATATTCTCTTTAAAAAGTTTCAGCTTCCTTCAAATTTACCAGCGAAGTATCAAATGAAGAATCTTATATGAAAAGAATATACAATGTAACAGTTTCTTTAAATATAGGATTTAAAACCATATTAAACTGCTAAGGCACATTCAAAAAAATAAAATATGAAATTTGGAGGAAAATAATATGTGTAATGATAAGGAAAATTTAAATTTTATAGATAGACTAGTTAAGATAGATTTAGAAGAAGGTGTATGTAAAGAGATTCATACTAGGTTTCCACCAGAGCCAAATGGATATCTTCATATAGGAAGTGCTTATGCAATAAATATAAGTTATTCTTTAGCTAAAAAGTATAATGGTAAGTTTAATTTAAGATTTGATGATACAAATCCTCAAAAAGAGGATATTGAGTTTGTTGAATCAATTAAAGATGACATGAAGTGGTTAGGATTTGACTATGAAGATAGGCTGTTTTATGGTTCAGATTATGGAAATGAAATTTATGAGTATGCTATATATCTTATAAAGAAAGGAAAAGCTTATGTTTGTGATTTAAGTAGTGATGAAATAAGAGAATTTAGAGGAACATTAACTACAAAAGGTAAAAATAGTCCTTATAGAGAGAGAACTATAGAAGAAAATTTAGATTTGTTTTATAAAATGAAAAAGGGATGTTTCAAAGAAGGGGAAAGAGTATTAAGAGCTAAAATAGATATGGAAAGCCCCAATATGAATATGAGAGATCCTGTTATATATAGAATATCATATACTCCTCATTATAAAACAAAGGATCAATGGTGCATTTATCCAATGTATGATTATGCTCACCCAATACAAGATTATACAGAGGGTATCTCACATTCTTTATGTTCAGCTGAGTTTAAGGATCATAGACCTTTATACGAATGGGTTATAAATGAATTAGATTTAGAAAAAAATAAACCAAGACAAATAGAATTTGGAAGAATGAATCTAAGCGGAGTTGTTACAAGTAAAAGATATTTAAAAGCACTTGTAGCAAACAAAACTGTAGATGGGTGGGATGATCCAAGACTTCCAACTATAAAAGGCTTAAGAAGAAGAGGATATACAAGAGAATCTATTATAAACTTTTTAGGAGAAATAGGAGTGTCAAAAAGTGAAAGTGTTGTAGATGTAGCAATGTTGGAACATTCATTAAGGCAAGACTTAAAAGGTAAAGCACCTTCTATTATGGCGGTTTTAGATCCTATAAAAGTTGTTGTTACAAATTTACAAGATGATTATATTGAATATTTGGATGGAGACAATAACTCTGAAAATGAAGAAATGGGAAAAAGAAAAATTCCATTTACTAAGAACTTATATATTGAGAGAGAAGATTTTAGTGAGAATCCACCTAAGAAATATAATAGGTTAATCCTTAATGGTGAGGTAAGACTTAAGCATGGTTATTTTATTAAATGTAATGAAGTAATAAAAAATGAGAATGGAATAATAACAGAATTAAGATGCACCTATGACCCTGAAACAAAAAGTGGAACTGGATTCACAAAAAGAAAAGTAAAGGGAACAATTCATTGGGTAAGCCAAGAACATGGGACTCCTTGTGATATAAGGATTTTTAATAGCTTATTCACAGAGGTTCCTTCAAGTGATAATCTGTTTGAGGTTCTAAATCCGAACTCCATTGAAATAAAGAACAATGCTTTTGTTGAAAGTGCAGCACTTGATTTAGGATATGAAGGAAGATTCCAATTTATAAGACATGGATATTTTATAAAAGATTTTAAATTAAGTAATGATGATAAACTAGTCTTTAATAAGATAGTAGCTTTAAAAAGTTCTTATAAAGGTAACTAATTAAGTGACAAATTATATTTGTAAATATTAAAAGACAAAATAAAAGTCATGGGTGATAAGATTAATGAATTTCTAATTTAAGATTAAAGAAAAGATATTTAGTTGGCTATGCTTTTATATTTAGAGAAAAATATAGATTATACATGTTAGGGTAACCACTACTTTGTGAAATTAACAAGGGAGTGGTTCTTCTTTTTATATAGTATTTTCTTATAATAGTATTATAGAGAAAATGACAAACTTTGAATAATAACAACTTTTAGAAAGTGAGAATAAGGGGGGATTTTGTTTCTTGTTTGTAATATAGACTTGATGAATATTAGATAAAATGATTATTGATATAGACTAGCATAGTGACTTGCTATTTTTTGAATATGCCCTATGTAAACTAACTTTTGTTAAGATAAGGTTATTGTATAATTTTATTAGAAGTTTAGTTTTTAGTGCCATTAAAATAGAGATAATTATTGTAGCTTAAATATAGAAAATAAAAAATAAATTAGAGGTGCGAATAGATGAATATAAATATAAATATTAGACCTGTATGGGCTGAAATAGATTTAGATGCAATTGCTTATAATATGAGACAAGTTAAAAACCTAGTTAAAGATAAAGAAATAATAGGAGTAATCAAAGCTGATGCTTATGGACATGGAGCTATTGATGTGGCTCCAGTACTATTAGATAATGGTGCTACAAAATTAGCAGTAGCAGTTATAACGGAAGCTATTGAACTTAGAAATTCTGGCATTGAAGCTCCTATGATGATTTTAGGATATACTCCTATAGATTTTGCAAAAGATATTATCGTATATGACATAGAGCAAACAGTATATAATTTAGAATATGCAAAAGAACTTTCAAAAGCTGCAAAGGAAATAGGCAAAAAAGCTAAGGTTCACATTGCCTTAGATACAGGAATGGGAAGACTAGGATTTTTACCAAATGAGAAAAGCTTTAATGATGTGATGGAAATATGCTCTTTAGATGGGCTTATAGTAGAAGGAATATTTACCCATTTTGCAACTGCAGATGCCGAAAATAAAGACTATACCCATAAGCAGTTTTTTAAGTTAAAAGATTTTTACAATAGACTTTTACTTAAGGGAATTAATATACCACTAAAGCATGCGGCTAATAGTGGTGCTATAATAGATTTAGAAGAGACCTATTTAGATGGAGTAAGAGCTGGTATAATATTATATGGATACTATCCTTCTAATCATGTAAAAAAAGAAAAATTATCATTAAAAATTCCTCTTACATTAAAGACTAAAGTTGCTTATGTTAAAAAGTTAGATAAGGACATGTATATAAGTTATGGTCAAACTTTTAAAACTGAAAGAGAAAGCATAATAGCCACATTACCAATAGGTTATGCAGATGGGTATTCAAGACTTTTAAGTGGAAAAGCTAAAGTTATAATAAATGGAAAATTTGCAAAGGTAGTAGGATCAATTTGTATGGATCAATGCATGATAGATATAACAGATGTTGGAGAAGTTAAGGTAGGAGATGAAGTTATCTTAATAGGAGAATATGAAGATTTAAAAATAACTGCAGATGATATAGCAGAAATGATGGGTACAATTAATTATGAGATTATTTGTATGCTTAAGCAAAGGGTTCCTAGAGTGTATATAGAAAATGGAGAAGTTACGAAAATAAGAAATTATATATAAAATGGAGGTGGATTTTTGATTTTTTCATCATTTAAAATTAATAGCGAAGAAAAGATACACCTACAAATAGAACAGCATATAAAGGACAATATAGAAAAAGGGATTTTACAAAAGGGAAGTAAGTTGCCATCAACTAGAGAAGTAAGTAAATTACTTGGAATAAGTAGGAATTCAGTGGTGATATCTTATGAAAATTTAGAAAGTGAAGGAATCATAAAAAGCTTAAAAGGAAAGGGTACTTTTGTATCCATAGAATCAAAGGTTGTTAATGGCGACCTTACTATAGATTGGGAAAATATGATTAATGATTATGGGAGTAAGTGCAAGGAACTAGATATAATAAAAACTGAACTTCCTTGGAAAAAGGGAATGATTTCATTTAAGAGTATTGCCCCAGATGAAAGTTTGTTTGATTTAGAAGAGTTCAAAAGATGCTTTTTAAATGTGTTTTCCTTGGAGGGAGAAAAACTACTGAACTATGGATATGCAAAGGGATATAAGCCTTTAATTGAATATATTAAGGGATATATGCAAAAAAAAGGTGTAGATGTAGAGGGGAAAGATATATTAATAACCAATGGTTTTACAGAAGGATTTGATATATTATTAAGCTCACTAACTGAAAAGGGTGATATTATAGCATGTGAGGAACCTACACATAATACAGCACTAAAAATAATGAAGTGTCATGGATTAGATATATTATCAATTCCTATGAAAAGTGATGGAATTGACATAGAAATATTAGAAGAAACGCTAAAAAACAATCCACCTAAATTATTATATCTTATACCGTCATATCATAATCCAACTGGAATAGTTATGAAGGGTGAAAAGAGACACCAAGTATATAAAATTTGTGAAAAATACAAAGTTCCAATATTAGAAGATGGGTTTAATGAGGAATTATTGTATTCAAGTTCCCATGTACCGCCTTTAGCATCTCTATGTATGAAAGGCAATGGAATTGTATATATAGGGAGCTTTTCAAAGATACTTTTTCCAGGATTAAGAATAGGATGGATATTAGCTGATGAAAAACTTATAGATAATTTAGAAAGTGTAAAAAGAGCAAGAACCATACATTGTTCTTTTTTGGATCAAGCTATGTTTCACAAATATATGGAAAGTGGAGCATTTACTAGATACATGAAAAAGGTTAGAAAGCATTATAAAGATAAATACAATTTTACATTAGAACAAGTAAAAAAACATATTCCTCATGAGTATATATTAGGTGAAGGAGGTCTTCACATTTTTATAAAACTTAAAGGGGTTAATGGAAGAGAAGTTCTAAAGCATTGTTACGAAAAAGGTGTAGTTTTTATGCCAGGAGATGTTTTTTATAACAATAGAAATGGGTCAGAAACTATAAGGATAGGATTCTCAAGGGTGAATGAAGAGGATATAGAAAAAGGAATAAAAATTATTGGAGAGGTTGTAAAAGATTTAGGAATATGAAAGAAAAGAATAAGTCAAAGATGACACGAAACAAACTAGAATACTGAAGTATTATTTTTAAATGTGCATTAATTAATAATAAAATATCACTAGCAAAAGACATGTAAATTTCATTTGAATTTACATGTCTTTTTTTATTTAACAACAATAATAAATTAAAAAATAATACACAAAATTTTTATTGACCACTCGGTCAAAATTTAATATAATATGACCAAGTGGTCATTAAAATAAGGATGGTGTTAATATTGGGAAAAGTTCTAGAGATAATTAACTTGAAAAAATATTATGGAAAAAGTAAAGGGGTAGAAAATATTTCTTTTAATGTTAATAAGGGAGAGGTTTTTGGATTAATAGGACCAAATGGAGCAGGTAAATCTACTACAATAAGAGCTATACTAGGACTTATTAAAAAAACAAGTGGTGAAATAAAAGTATTTGGAGAAGAAATAGAGGGAAGAGAAAAGGATATAAGAAAACGTATAGGGTATCTTCCATCGGAATGTAATTTTTACGGAGATATGAGAGTTAAGGAGTTATTAAAATATTCTCAAGAATTATATAAAAATAAAGAAGTGAAAATTGAAGATTTAGCAGAAAGATTACAGTTAGATTTAAATAAAAAAATAGAAGATTTATCTTACGGTAATAGAAAAAAAGTGGGAATAATAGATACACTACTTTCTAATGGTGATTTGTTTATATTTGATGAAGCAACGGGAGGTCTTGATCCATTAATTCAGGAAGAGTTTTTTAAAATATTAGAACAGTTAAAGTTTAGAGGGAAAACTATAATTTATTCAGCTCATGTATTAAGTGAAGTTCAAAGACTATGTGATAGGGTTGGAATAATAAAAAATGGGAATTTAATAAAGGTTGATGAAATTGATTCCTTAAGAGAAATTAATTTTAAAAGGGTATCTTTAATTACTGAAAACATAAATATAAAAAATATAGATAATATTTGGGATTATAAAGAAAGTAATGGAAGAATTTCTTTTAACTATAGTGGAGATGATAGAAGTCTTTTAAAAGAAATATTAATAGGGGATTTTAATGATTTAACAATTGAAAATCCAACATTAGAAGAAGTATTTTTAAAATATTATGAGAGGGAGATATAATATGGTAGCTATAATAAAAAGAGAGCTTAAAGCTAATATAAAAGGATTAATTTTATGGACAATAATTATATCATTAGTTGTAATTATGATGATAGGTTCTTTTGAAGCTATGAAGAATGATATGGAGGCAATGAATGAGTTAATGAAATCATTGCCTCAGACATTGCTTAAGGCTTTCGGCATGGAGAGTTTAGATATGAATACCATTGAGGGCTTTTATGCAAGCAAAGGTCATTTAACAACAGCTTTAGTAGGTACAATATATGCAGTATATTTATCTTCATCATTACTTGTAAAGGAAGAAGACCAAAAAACTAGTGAGTATTTATTAAGTAAGCCAATATCCAGAAAAGAAGTATATTTATCAAAAGCTATTAGTTTTTTCATCATAATTACACTATTTGATATAATTATAAGTGGTGTTATGGCTTTAGGCATATACTCATTTGCGAATAATAGTGTTGATGGGAAGGTGGTTTTACTACTTGGTATATCTCCTTATATACTACATTTAACATTTGGATACCTTTGTTACTTCTTATCTGTATTTTTTAAAAAGCTAAGATCATCATTAGGAATGGCATTAGGTATTGTATTTTTATCTTATATTTTATCTGTTTTAGGAAATATAACAGACTCGTTAAGTTTTTTAAAGGATGTTAGCTTTTTTAGCTATATAGATATAAATTCTGTAGTAATAGATAAATCAATAGGTAGTGGTCATTTAATAGTTATGGCTATTACTTTAATTATTTCATTAATTTTAGGAAAGATAATATATGAAAGAAAGGACTTTTAATATATGATTCAAGGAAATTTACAAAAGGAGAAAGAAGATAAAATTTATAAGGAAGCTCTTAAGGAATTTGCCCAAAATGGATATGATAAAGGATCTACAAACACCATAGTTAAAGAAGCCGGAATTTCTAAAGGAGCATTATTTAATTATTTTAAAAACAAAAGAAGGTTATATTTATATGTCGTAAATAGAGCTTTAAAGGAGTTAGAACAAGTTTTTTTAGAAGATATAAAAAGTGTATCCTATGATATTTTTGAAAGAATAGCTGAAATTTGTGAATATAAGGTTAAATTAGCATTAAAGTTCCCTATGGAAAGTACAATTACAATGGAAGCTTTTGGAGTAAAGTTTGAAGATTTTCAAGATGAACTTAAAAGTGAATATGATAGATATGTAGAAATAAGCAATAAATTACTTTTAGAAAATATTGATTATAGCAAGTTCAAAGAAGAAGTAGATGTAAAAGCAGTTTTTGAAATGTTATTATATATATCAGAAGGGTTTAGTAAAAAAATAATGGCCACTTATGGATCAAATTATAATGTAATCATGAATAATAGAGAGAAAATCAATAAAGAGTTTTCTAGATTTGTAGAGATAATCAAAAATAGTGTATATAAATAACTGATTAAAAGGGGGATAGATTCAGTAAAGGATTAATACTTGTTAAAAGTAATCTCTTATTGAAAATAAAAAATGAAAAGTGTTTTACTAATAGAGGATGATATTGCATTAAGCAAAGAAATAAAATTAGTATTAGAAAAGTGGGGATATGAAGTTAATCTAATAAATGATTTTCAAAATATAATGAAAGAGTTTATAAATACAAATCCTCATCTTGTAATAATGGATGTGAATTTACCATTTTTTGATGGGTTTTATTGGTGTTCTAAGATAAGGGAAGTATCTAAGACACCTATAATTTACTTATCATCTAGAGATTCAAATATGGATGTAATAATGGGAATAAATAATGGGGGAGATGATTATATAACAAAGCCTTTTTCAGAGGATCTACTAATTACTAAAATAAGTGCTGTACTTAGAAGAACTTATGATTATAGTAAAGATAATAGTTATCTTATATATTGTGAGGATTTGATTTTAGATGTTGAAAAAGGTGAAATAAATTATAAAAATAATAAACTAGATTTAACAAAAAATGAAATTAGAATATTAGCATTACTTATGAAAAGTAAAGGAAAAGTTGTTAGTAGAGAAAAGCTTATGATGAGTCTTTGGGAAGATGATGAATTTGTAAATGATAATGCTTTAACTGTAAATATAAATAGAATTAGAAACAGACTTAAAGAAATAGGAATTAAAGATTTCATAAAAACAAAGAAAGGAATAGGATACATAATATAATGAATTTAAAAAGATTCTTTAAGGAAAGAATATTAGAATTAAGTTGTTTTATTTGTATATTATTAATTTTAAATGGGTACTTAGTTTCTTCAAATTTTTTTCAAGGAAAATACAGTGAGCTGTATTATTTAAATTTTGTTATTGTAACATGTTATTTATGTTTTTTTACTGTTGAATATATAAAGTGGAAGAAAAAATTTTATTATATATATAATAGTGTTATTGAAAATAAGGATGTTTCTAGAGACTTTGAAGTTGGACAAACTTTAGAAGAAGAAATTATAAAAAGAGTAATTGATGAAAAAGAGAATAAGATTAATATTGAATGTAGAAAGATTGAAAATAATTTAGTGGATTTAGATGAATATATAGCTAAGTGGGTACATGAAATAAAGCTACCTATATCAGTTTTAAATATGATACTTGAGCGGATTGATGATTTAGAGATTTCAAGTAGTTTAAAATGTGAAACAGAGAAAATTAATTTTTTAGTTAATTCCATGTTATATGGAAGTAGAACTACTAGCTCATGTGAAGATATTTTTATTAAAGAAACCAATATAAAGAATTTAGTTAAAAAGTCAATTAAGAATAACTCATTTTTTCTTATAAAGAAGCATATTGATATTAAATTAGATAGTTTAGATTATAATGTTTATACTGATGGAAAGTGGGTAATTTATATTTTGGATCAAATTATAAGTAATGCTATAAAGTATGTTGGAATAAATGGAGAAATAAAATTTTATTGTGAAGAAACAGAGAATTCTATAATTTTAAAAGTAAGAGATAATGGAATTGGAATAGTTGTAGAAGATTTAGAAAGAGTGTTTGATAAAGGCTTTACTGGGAATAATGGAAGAAATAATGTATATAAATCAACAGGTATGGGATTATATTTTTCAAAAAAGATTTTAAATAAATTAGGGCATAAAGTAGAAGTTAAATCTTCAAAGGGTGAGTACACAGAATTAAACATACATTTTTATAAAATATCAGACTATCTTAATCCCATAGTAAACTCACATAGCAAAGGTATGTTTCAAAAATGTAATATTAGAGATTAAAAAGTAATGTTAACATAGAGAATATAACTTACAAAAGTATTAAACTTTAATTAAGGCACATTCAAAAAAGTAACAAGTCAGTATGTTTTACTTGTTATTTTCTTTCATGTACCTAAAGTTTAATTTGGAGGTAAGAGATGAAAAATATATTAAAGATAAAAGGAGTAAGCAAAGAATACGGTATTAGGGGATTTAAAACTAAGGTTTTAAATAATATTAATTTAGAAGTAAATGAAGGAGCATTTCTATCAATAATGGGACCTTCAGGAGCAGGAAAAACAACCTTATTAAATTTAATGTCTACAATTGATAGGCCAACCAGTGGTGAAATATTACTTGATGGATTTGACGTTACAAAAGTAAAGAATAAAGAATTATCAAAAATAAGAAGAGATAAGATAGGTTTTATATTTCAAGATTATAATCTTCTTGATAACATGACTCTAATGGATAATATAGCTTTACCACTGGCATTAGGTAGAAAAAAGACAAAACATATAGAAGAAAGTGTTAAAAAAATATCAAAAAAATTTGGGCTTTATGATCACTTAAACAAATATCCTTATGAATTATCAGGCGGACAAAAACAAAGAGGAGCAGCAGCAAGAGCTTTAATAACGAATCCAAAGGTTATTTTTGCAGATGAACCAACGGGGGCATTAGATTCTAGGTCATCAACGGATTTGTTAGAGTGTTTGAAAAAGGTAAATGAAGAGGAAAAAGCAACAATTATAATGGTTACTCATGATGCATTAACAGCTAGTTATTCTAAGGAAGTGTATATGCTTAGTGATGGAAATGTAAGATGTAAACTTAATAATGGAGGAAATAGAAAAGAGTTTTACGGAAAGATAATTGACATGTTAGCCTCTATTGGAGGTAATCTATAATGAGTATATTTAGTATAGCCTTCAATAATTTTAAGAATAATATAAAGTTATATACAATGTATTTTATTGCAATGATTTTTTCAGTAATAATCTTATTTAATTTTGAAACCTTTATATATGGAGATACATTAAAATATTTAGGAGATATTAATGAAAATTATTGTGAAATAATGATTAAATTAATAATGACAATATTAATTGTATTTATGTTTTTCTTTATTTGGTATTCAACAAATACATTTTTAAGAAAAAGAAAAAAGGAAATAGGTATTTATGCATTTAGTGGACTAGATTCCTTTGTTATTGGGAAAATATATTTTGTTGAAAATATGATGATAGGAGTATTTTCTTGTGTTATTGGAATTGTTGTAGGAGCTATCTTATCCAAGTTTTTTCAAATGATAGTATTAAAAATTGCTGGATATTCTTTAGAAGTTTCATTTGATGTTACTCCTAATTCAATCATTTATACGGTTATAACATTTTTAATAATATTCTTTATAGTAACAACTCATGGTTTTATAAGCATTTATAGAAGTAAGATAATAGAACTATTAAATGCAAGTAAAAAATATGATAAAATGCCTAAAATAAATTTTGTTATGTATGTTGTAGCTATAGCTTCTATAGGGGTGATAGCGCTAGGATATTATTATTCAACTAAAGCAGTATCAGTTAATATGAAATATTTCCTGTATAGTGTAATTTTAATAATTATAGGTACATACGGTTTTTTTGGAGCTATGATGCCTATTATATTTAAATTTTTAACAAATAGAAAAGATATTTTATATAAAGGAGAAAATATAATTAGTATAAACAATATGGCTTATAGATTTAAAAGAAACTATAAGGTATATGCTATGGTAACCATAATAATATGTAGTACAATAACTTGCTTAGGAGCTGCGGTAACTATTAAATATAGTCATGATGAGTATGTTAATAGAGACTCAATGTATACATTCTCATTCTTTTCATCTGAAAATATAGAGAAAGAAAAAATAAACAATAAAGTAAAAGAGAAAAATGATATAAAATATGAATTTCAATGTCCAGTAGTATTTTGTGATAAAAATGTTTCAACTAACGGTCAGTTAAATGATGACAGTGTTTTAGTTGTAAATTATGAAGATGTAGTAAAAATATTAGAGATAACAGGTCAAGATAATGTATTAAAAGCCTTAAGGGAAGGTAATGTAACTAAAAATAATATAACATATATATATAAAACTGGAAATTTAGGAGCTATAGAAATTGGAAATCCCACTACAGAGTATCACATTGGAAATAACACTTATAATATAGGTGAGAAAATACATGCTGGAGTTTTTGGAAGTATATTAGATATAAATATGATAGTAGTAGATAAAGAAGAATTTTTAAAACTAAAGCCAATGGGAAAGACTGGAGAGTTTTATGGTATAAAGGTTAAGGATGAATATAAATTAGAGGATTTATGGAATGACTTAAAATCTAGTATAGACAAAAAGACAACAGGAGGTTATTATTATGTTGAACATTTAGACAGGATTAAATGGATGAAGTTTGCTTATGCAATAGGAGGATTTTTGTTCTTAGTATTTATTCTTTCTTCAGGAAGTATTATATATATGAAAATATACAATGATGCTAGTGAAGATAAAGATAAATATAATATGTTAATAAAGATTGGTATTGCAAAAGAAGATATAAATAAAGCTATACAAAGAGAAGTTAAATTATTTTATATTATACCTCTTAGTTTAGCTTTATTACACAGTTATTTTGCAATAAATATATTAAGTGAATTGTTAAAAATTAGTATTATAAAAACTTATTTTTTAACAATAGCTATTTGTATTGTTGTTTTTTCGGTAATGTATGTATGTTCAGTAAAAGTATTTAAAAAAATAGTAGCAATAGATGGATAATAACCACATTAGATTAATTTATATAAATTCATATGGAAGAAGAACATAACATAAATGTAGATTTATATATAATAATTAAGGTATGTAGTGAAAGTAAACTACATGCCTCTTTATTCTATGTTAATTTCATAATTTTATGTAAAGCTAACTTGACATGTAATGTAAAGTAAACTATACTTTAAATGTAAACCTAACTTTACATTAGTTTGTGTTTTAAGGAGGTAAATGTGAAAAATATTATAAAAAACTTAAGAAACGAGAATGATATGACACAAGAAGAACTGGCAAAATTATGTAATGTCAGTAGACAAACTATAATATCTTTAGAGAATGGAAAATATAATCCATCAATAAGTTTAGCACACAAGATAGCGGTAATATTTAATAGTACCATTGAGAAAGTATTTATATTTGAGGAGGAATAAAAATGAAACAATTAAAAATAGACTTAGTTCTTTATCTAGTATTTTTAATTTTTAGTATAGTATGTGGAATATGTTCTTTTTTAGGTAAAGGGCCAACTAACTTTTTAGGAGGTATGATTGGTGGATTTGGTGTTGTAGGTATAATAGGAATATTTAATAGCATAAGAACAATGAGAAATCCGAAGAAAGTAGAAGAAGTTGAGATATGTAAAAATGAAGAGAGAGCAGTATTTATAAGGGAAAAAACTAGTAGTAAGGTTTATTCAATTTTTCTTATGGTTGAAACTATAACAGTGATTATATGTGGATTCTTAGGATATAGAACTATAACTCTCGTTATATCTTTTCTTTTAATGGCAAAATTAGTAGCATGGTTTATAATAGGAACTTATTATGGTAAAAAATATTAGAATAGATGTAAGCTATATTATTAAGTTCATATGAGATTTAATAATGTAGCTTTTTTAGGTGTACAAGAAAGTATAGAATTTTAATCAGCTGAAAGCCATATAAAATCAGGATTAAAGATGATTTGAAATTGAAAATGTTTACTAGGTGTAGGTTAGGAATTTTCAATTGTATTTATTTTTTGAAATATAAAAATTTTATAACTGTATTACTAAATATTATTGAGAATTATATAAAATATTTCAACATATTTTATATATTTTTTCTATTTAATGCGTATGTAAATAATTTATTTATTTACAAATAATTAGAAAAATGGTACCATTAAAAGGAAATATTTTAAGGGGGAGATTCATTAATGAAAAAAGGATTTATTAAATCAATAGCGGTATCACTAGCAGTACTGGGGGTGATTGCTACAGCTCCAATACCAGTATTAGCAGCAGAATTAACAACAGATACATCAAATAATATAGAAAGAAATATTCCAGTCTACCCATTTTATGAATTAAATGCAACAACAACAGATGTTACAGGTAATAATGTAATATGTCAAAACAATTTACCATCTGCGGCAATAGAGTTATATAATAAAAATCCTGAAGAAGGGGCTAAAGTAGTTAACATTATAAATCATGCAAACTATTTTTCACAAAAATATTATATACAAGATGGAAAAGCAAGAGGAAATATAGATGCATATAAAAATAATTATGTAGGATATTGTTTATACTATTATATGCCTGAAACTCATGAGTTGTGGCTAAATGCTTTATATAATAGAACTACATTTTTAGATTCAATTGATATGGGCAACGCTAGTAGCGGTATGTCTTTTGCTAAAAACTATGGATATGCATATAGTGAAACAATGATTGCACAATATATTAATGCAAAAATTGAAAATGGTTCTGCTGGTACTAGTGGTACTAAAGAATATGAAACTGCTACAACTGTTAGAGGTCTAAGAGCATTATCTGATTCTCAAAAAGCTATTCAAGCAACAAACTATGCATTTTCCATGGGAGCACAAGAAGATTATGTGAAATCTTGGAAAATAATAGATTGTGCTGGATTTGGTTCAACTCCTAAAACATTTAACAACTTAGGAGATAATATGGAGAAATCTTTTTATGGCGCTTTAATTTATTTAAGAGCAAAGAATACTGGATTAAATATGGACAAAGCTAGGCAATGGGTTGAGAGCACCTTTAGTTATGATAGTAAAAAGCTTAGTATGATTGATTACACATATGTAACTAATGCAGTTGCAGGTTTTGATTTAGCAAATGAAAGAAATATTTCTAAAACTGATGAAGCAGGTCAAGTAACATTTGATATAATGAATGCTAAAAGATTAATTCATATAGATTCAGAAAGTAAATGGATTCATACTTTAACTCCATATCGTGAAACATACTGGACAAACTATAATAAGACTCCAGAAATTCTTGAGTTACTTAAATAGTATATTCCTTACTGAAGTAGATATATTTCAAATTCAAATAACCATTACAAACTAATATGTTTGTAGTGGTTATTTTTTCTTTCTAGGATAAAATTATTTGTATATTTAAAAAATTTTAATATATAAGTTTTAATAAACATTCTGTATCTAATTGAAGTCTTTTATTATTTCGTTAGTGCAATATCATTGATATCTTAATATAACTATTGTTGATCTTGCTATAATAAAACGATTTCTTCCATACATTTAATATTTGGAAGAAAAAAATTATTGTTTTGAATAAACTAAATTCTATTATTATTAAGGAAAAAAACGGAAAAAAGTTCATGTTGGATTGATGAGATGAATAACTTCCGTTTTAAACTCATAGTCCCTTATAAGAGATTTTTGTATAAATAATGTAAATTTAAGGTTAATAATAGAGGAAAAATGTAAAAAGTGTAGTATTTATAATAATGAAACTATATTGAAAATTTAAACAATTAAAAGGGGAAATTGTTTAGATTAAAATTTAAAAATGTCTTAGGCGAAGAAAGGGGATATATTATGGGGCTAAATTGGAGCTTAAAGGAATTATATGATTCGTTTAAATGTGAAGAATTTCAAAATGACATGAAAAAATTAGATGATACTATAAAAGGGTTAAAGGAATTTATTGACGAAGCTACAAAAGATCATGATAACGAGAAAGAAAAGTTAGAAAATATGATTAAGAAGGAACAAGACTTAGATTGCTTGGAAAGCAAAATAGGAGGATTTGCATTTTTAACAATTAGTGTTAATTCTAAAAATGAGGAAGCTAATAAGGCTGATGATCTATTAAATTTAAAACTTAGTCTATTAGCAGAACCTCAAACAAAAATGAATAAGTGGATAAGTGAAATAAAAGATATTGGTTCAATTATTGAAAATTCATCTTTATTAAAAGAACATAAATTTTATTTAGAGGAAATAATTGAGTCAAGTAAACACTTACTTAGTGAAAAAGAAGAAGCTCTTTTAGCAAAAATGAAAAATTCAGGATCTAATGCCTGGGTAACATATAAAAATCTTTTAATATCTAATCATAAAGTAGATATGGAAATAGATGGAGAAATAAGTTCTACACCACTTACAATGGTTCTTAATATGGCATATGATAGTGATAAGGAAATAAGAAAAAAGGCATATGAATCTGAAATAGAATCTTATAAGAAAATAGAAGATGGAGTAGCAGCTGCATTAAATGGAATAAAGGGTGAAGTTTTGACTGTAAGTGAAACAAGAGGTTATGAATCTCCACTTCATATGACATTAGAAAACTCTAGAATGGATAAGGAAACTTTAGATGTAATGTTAGAAGCTATGAAAGAAAAACTTCCTGCCTTTAGAAAATATTTAAGAAGAAAGGGAGAATTACTAGGTTATAAAAATGGATTACCATTTTACGAACTTTATGCACCAGTTATAAAAAATGAAATGAAGTTTAACTATGAAGAAGCAAAGAGTTTTGTTGAAAAGAATTTTAGAACTTTTAGTGATAATTTAGGCAACTTTGCAAGAAAAGCTTTTGATAATAATTGGATAGATGTTATGCCTAAGGAAGGAAAGGTAGGGGGAGCATTCTGTTCATCATTGATGGGATTAAAGGAGAGTAGAATACTTCTTAATTTTGGTGGAAAATTTAGCGATGTTGTAACAATGGCACATGAACTTGGACATGGATTTCACAGCTCTTGCTTAAATAATGAAAGTGTTTTAAATACAAGTTATCCAATGCCATTAGCCGAAACTGCATCTAATTTTTGTGAAGCCATAGTAAAAAAGGCGGCAATAAAAAATGCATCTAAGGAAGAAGCTTTTACTATATTGGAAACAGAAATAAGCGATTCAACTCAAGTTATTATAGATATATATTCAAGATATTTATTTGAGAGTGAAGTATTTAATAGAAGAAAGAATGGCTCACTTTCAGTAGATGAAATAAAGGAAATTATGTTAGATTCTCAAAGACAAGCTTATGGTGATGGATTAGATCAAGAGTATTTACATCCATATATGTGGACATGGAAATCTCATTATTATTATGCAGATGCTAATTTTTATAACTTTCCATATGCATTTGGAATTCTATTTGCAAAAGGGCTTTATGCTGAATATCTAAAAAGGGGAAAAGAGTTCCCAGAACAATATGAAGAACTTTTATCTGTAACAGGAAAAAATAAAATTGAAGATGTTACAAGAATAATGGATATAGACGTTCATGACATAAATTTCTGGAGAAATTCATTAAAACTTATAGAAAAGGATATAGATACATTTATAGCTTTTAGTTACGAAATATAAGTTTAGCTAAAATAGTAAGCCTTAGAGGAATTTTTATTAGTTCTTTTAAGGCTTATGTATTTTGTTGTATATTGGAATATTCAATCTTAGTTGATTATCTCATATTTGCATGTGTAAGATAAAGAGAAAAATAACTTTCTAGGTTAAATAGCCATGGAAAGATAATTAGAAAAATTAAAGTTATTTTAGTGTGAAATTCTATGGTTAGAATTGCTAGATAACATAAAAGTAACCTAGGTACTTAAAAAAGAGCACTTGATATTACAGTTTTTAGTATGTAATATTAAAGGTAGTTTGAAAAATATATTATTAAGGGGTTTGATGATTATGTTGAAAATTATATCTAAGAATGTAGTAAAAGAAGGCAAGGTAGATGAGTTTAAAAACCTTGCAAAAGAATTGGTAAAGGAAAGTTTAAAAGAAGAAGGATGTATATCATATAGTTTAAATGAAGATATAAATAATAAAAACGTTTTAACATTTATTGAGGAATGGAAGGATAAAGAAGCTATTGAGGTACATAATAGTAGTAAGCACTTTACGTCAATAGTTCCTAAATTAAAAGAACTTAAAGAAGATGGATCAGAATTAAATATATATGAAATAGTGTTTTAGGAACATGACACAAAATAGACTAGCATACTGACTTGTTATTTTTCTGAATGTGCCTTAATAGATAAGAAAATTGATTATAGATATGATGAAAATAAAATTCATTGTAGTAAGTGGTAATAAATATTCATTATAATCATTTAAGAAGAAAAATAAAGTAATAGTTTAAAAATATATTTTTATAACCTTGACAATGAAAAAAACCTATTATATAATAACCGTAAACTTATAAGAAAAAGCTTTGAAGAGAACAAGTAGAATTAAAAGAGTTTTACAGAGAGTACCTGGATAGTGAGAAGGGCAAAATGAATTTAATTTGAATACATCTCTGAGCAGCACTCCGAAAGATTACAACCAGTAGGCAGTTGTCGTATTTTGCACACGTTACAGTGCTAGAGTATAACCAGTAAAAAGGTATATTTTTATTTAATATAATTATATATTTTATTGGCGTACTTGAAGAGGTTGTTATGGTGACATAACAATGAACCAAGGTGGTAACACGTGAATAACACTCTCGTCCTTTTATATAAGGACGGGAGTTTTTTTATGTCTAGAAGCGTGCCTAGAAAAGCTGTAATTTGCTAACTGATAAAATTTAAGGTTAAGCTGTTTTTGAAATTGAGAATATAGAATTAAAAACCTATAATAGGTTAAACTTGAAATGAGGGAATTGACAGCTTTAATTAATGACAAGTTAATGATGAAACCTTCTTAAGAAGATTTCTAAAATAAATATTAAGGGAGGATTTATAATGAAAAATTTAGAAGAACAATTAAAGATTATAATGAAAGGAGCAGACGAAATAATAGGTCTTGATGATCTTAAAGAAAAACTTATAAAAGCAGATAAGGAAAACACACAGTTGGTAGTAAAATTAGGGTTGGATCCTAGTGCACCAGATATACATTTAGGTCATACTGTGGTTCTTAGGAAGATAAAACAACTACAGGATTTAGGTCATAAAGCAGTTATAGTCATAGGTGATTTCACTGGAATGATTGGAGATCCAACAGGAAAATCAAAGGCTAGAAAGGCTCTTTCAAAGGAACAAGTGTTAGAAAATGCTAGGACATATGAAGAACAAATATTTAAAGTTTTAGATAAAGAAAAAACAGAGGTAAGATTCAACAGTGAGTGGTTATCAAAATTGCGTCTTGAAAGTATAATTGATTTAGCATCTACAATGACAGTTGCAAGAATGCTTGAAAGAGAAGACTTTAAAAAGAGATTTGATAATAATATGCCAATATCAATACATGAATTCTTTTACCCACTAATGCAAGGATATGATTCATTAGAACTAAAGGCAGATATTGAACTTGGAGGAACAGATCAAAGATTCAATGTATTAATGGGTAGAATGCTCCAAAAACATTATGGACAAGAACCACAAGCTACAATATTTATGCCATTGTTAGAAGGCTTAGACGGAGTAGAGAAGATGAGCAAAAGTTTAGGCAACTATATTGGAATAGATGAAAGCCCAGAAACTATGTTTGAAAAGTCTATGAATATTCCTGATTCAATGATAATTAAATACTACGAGTTAGTAACAGATATTCATCCAGATGTGATAAGCGGAATAAAAGACCAACTAGACAATGATAAAGCTAACCCAAGGGATATAAAAATGAATTTAGCAAGAGAAATTGTTACTTTATATCATGGAGAAGAAAAAGCAAAAATAGGAGAGGAAAGATTTAAGTTAGTTTTTCAAAAGAAGCAAATACCAGATGATATAAAAACAATAAATGTAGATAAAAAAGATTTTGACTTAGTGGATATATTAGTTAATAACAATATAGTAAAAAGCAAAAGTGAAGCAAGAAGACTTGCTAGTCAAGGAGGAGTAAAAGTAAATAATAATAAAGAATTAGATCTATCAAAAATAGAAATAGAAGAAGAATTGATAATTCAAATAGGTAAGAAAATTTTTGTTAAAATAATAGTTTCAAGGTAATACTATGGAAGATTATTATTATAAAAACAAAAGCTCTATAGCCATAAGGACTATAGAGCTTTTAATTGTATCCGAAACATTTAACTTATCAATTTTTAACTTGAAAGTATTACCATTCTCCATCATAAGCAAGAACTTGCACAGTGACAGATTGTCTACCAAATGAATTACACTCAGATTCTGAGTTCATGTATAAATCAATTCTCATGCCCTTAATAGCTCCACCAATATCAGCAGCTATAGCAAGTCCATAACCCGGGATGTAAAGCTTAGAACCTAGTGGTATTACAGAAGTATCTACTGCAACAGTACTAAGACCTGAAGGATCTCTTCTAGGTGGAATTCCACTTGAAGTTATAAGTCCATCACAATAAGCTGTTGCGTCCATGGTATATGTTTTCTTAGCAGGTGTAATACCACCACTATTACCACCGTTAGAACTTCCGCTAGAATTAGGAGTTTGAAGTTTAGATATCTTGCTTGTCCCAGTGTTAATTGCCTCTTGAGCTTTATTCTTAACGGAAGAAGCAGAGAGAGACGGTAGCAATTGTTTTAATGTGGTTACTGCATTATTAAGTTCATCTATAGAATTTGATGAATTAATTACAGAAACAGAGTGACTTATTAAAGAATTTTCATTCTCCTCTATGATAGATAAATAATGTTTTTTCTCTTCATTAAACTTATCTAAAACACCTTGTTTTTCAGATTGCTTGTCTTTTACTTCTTTAAGAGATTGCTCAGTAGAACTTTTTAATTCATTAAGTTCAGTTTCTTTTTTATTTAAATCAGTTATTTGATTGTTTAAATTCTCTTTTTCAGCATCTAATTCACTAATAAATTTTTTATCAAAAGCTATTATTCTAACCATAGCTTCAGATTTATTTAGCAAATCTGAAAAGTTCTCAGAACTTAGTACAAGTAATAAAGGATTAGAAGACGTATCGCTTTTGTACATACCTCTTAATCTATCACCTAATATATTTTCTTTTTCAGATATATTATTCTTAGTTTCACTAATCTTAACTTCAGTATCTTTAATTTTAAGTTCTGTATTTTTTATCTCAGTGCTATTTTGGTTTAATGTATCATTTAATTTATTTATTTCTGTGTTTAAAGTAGACATTTGAGCATTAAGATCAACTATTTGTTTGTCCAACTCTTTGATTTGAGTGTTACTACTTTCAATAGCCTCACTAGGAGCAGCATTAGCAACTGTTGCAACAAACACTTGGTTCATAACAATGGTTAAAGAAATACACACTGCTAAAATTTTCTTATGCAAAATATCATCCTCCTTAATATAATTAGTTAACAGTTTTTAATTAACTGTTTTAGTAAATTCCTTTTAATAAAGTTATTAGAATAATTATATAATCTATGATACTATAATATACCATTATTGGACAAAAATTAAAAAATAATAATAACTTATGGTTAGAAAAAAATGTAAAAGACATTTAATAGTGTTCTCAAAAATTTTTGGGAACATGATAAATAATAACAGAGTAATGACAATCTGTCAAAGTCAAGGGGGGTACAAATTTGAAGATTGTAAAATAAAAGAAAACATTTTGTGAATAGAAATAGCGAGATGTATTGAGGTTGTTATGAATAAACCATTTAAATAAAGGTTTTAGAGATGAGAAAGAGCTATAAAATTGTTCATAATTTAGGGCAGGAAGATTAATGAAATAATTTTGGAGATGATTATAGAAAAGATAAAGAGTTTATTGTTTATATGCATAATTATATTTACATAATATATTTTTTGACATAATACTACATTTACATAAATAACAAAAGTCACCCATAGTACCACTATGAATGACTTTTAATTTTTGGGATTATACTTAATATATTTTTAATCTATGGTCTATTATTTTTTAGAGACTTGATATCTTTTTTATTTATATAATATTGTACAAAATTAATAACAATTTAAGCATTTTCTTTTAAGGTATTATAGCTATCTAGAGAGGGCAGTTTAGGAAATTCACATTCCTCTAAAGGTATATCCCTTAAAATTTTTATGCATTCATAAAGATTGTCCTTAAGATTTATGTTTAAATCTTTAAGAATAGACTCTAAACCTACATTTTGCCAATCATTAAACCTTGAATATTTTGCAGCTTCCTCTTCATATTCTTTAAGCAAAGGCAAAGTATCAAGTATTTTTTTTACTTCATTACATATGAAAAAGTTGCATACATTTGTTCGATATTTTATAGGAAGTGTACATCCAACATTTTCTTGGACAAAAGGACAAGATCTAAAAAACATTGTTTTATCCTGGATATTTTCTTCACAATAATCCTGATTAGAAGAAGAGGGTTTAGTTTCTAAATATTTATTATATCCTTCGTGATCAAAATATCCTTTTGAATGTATATAGTAGTGATAAATTTCTGTTCCTTTATTATGAACTATTTTGCTTAATGTATTTAATCCCTCTTTAGTTTTAGTCATTCTTAGAATGTCTATTAAATTAAACTTAGGGAAATAAAAGCAACATCCTCTGTTTTTTATTTTACAGAGGCTTTTTCCAAAGGTGCTTGTACAAGCTGAACAAGCAGTGCAATGATACTGTGGAACATTATCTTGAAAGTTTACATATAACCTTACCATAATTTATCTAACTCCTTATAAGTGAAATCATCAAAAATAGTCTATTTTGTATATATATAGAAGGATTTCTATTAGTTATCATAGTACTTTGATAACTAATAAGCAATGGTAAAAATGCAATGAAAATGTAAACTTTTCAACATAACTATGAAGATTAAGGAGGTAATCTCCAGTAATTGTTTTATTTACTAAAGATTAAGACTTTTTAACTAGAGTAATATATTTTTTAAAAGTAAACTTCATATAAAGCAAAGAATCAATTGATTTCAATGTTAAAAGCCATGAATTTAAGTTATTTTCAACTTGAATTTCATGGCTTAAAGCTTATTTAATTTTAAATTTATTGTTCATATAATTAAACCTATAAATTTATACATATATTAATGTAGGGATTTATTTTAAAAATATATCATTTAATTATATGCATTATATTATCACTAAAGTTTTTGGATAATATCTCAACGTTTTCATAATTTAATATAGATTTAGGGTCATTGGCTGTAGCTGTTAGTATACTATTTGGAGGCAATTGAAAGCCCTTATTTAAGTTTAATGCCCCAATAAGTTGTTTTCCAACAGAATCACTACCAGAATTGCCAGATACAACTATGCCAAAAATACTTTTATCATGAAATATTATTCTATTATATAAAACTGTTAATCTGTTTATTACAGCGGTCAAGTTAGCTGCTATGGCATCATTATAATTAGGACAAAGCCAGATTATAATATTTGATTCTTCAATAGCAGGAAGTACATCTTCAACCATTACACCTCCATAAAAGCAGCTTTTTCTTTTGCCAAAATGGACACAAGCATTATAACTGCACCCTTTACAATCCTGAACTTTACCATTTTCAATACATATCTCTTTAATGTTAGAGTCACAAGGTAAATTATCCTTTACCATATGCCATAAGGCTAAGGTATTAGAATATTTATGTGGAGTAGAGTATAAAACTAAAATTTTGGGGTTTTCAATTTTTAGGTTTTCAAAATAAAATAATCTTTCTCCAAGGGTTGCACATCTATTTAATAGGACCTGTTCTAAAGGAAGATTTAGAACCCTTTTCCATTTCAATAGATTATTTAATTTATCAGTTGCTTCAACAAGGGGATGACCAATGAAATGGCATCCCATATTGTTGGATAAAAATAATATATCCTGACCAAAGTTCTTAGTTCCAAGTTCACAAGGACTACAAATAATCATTGAACCTATGGAATTTTCAAGAGCTAACTCATCATTTTCAATTAAATCACTTAAAAAATTAATCATAGAAATATCATAAAGACTTTTGTTAATTTCTGCAGCAAATAAAAGCTTTTTATTTTTCAAATTTAGAGATGTAGTAAAATCTTCTATGATTTCATGAGATTTTCCCTCTACAAATGCTTTTATCATATTATTAAGCCTAGGACTTATATTTTTATTAGGCTTAATTACATAAATTTTTTCTTTCATATTATATTACTTATATATAGAGTTTAAATAATCATAAGTGTTTTGTAGTTTTTCAAAAACATTAGAAGGAAAATCATAAGTTTCAATACATGTTCCATAAGGTGTTTCAATGTTTTTACATCCCATAAAAGTTCCACCTATAAAGTTAGCACTATAATGCCATTTCCCGCTCATTGTTGCAATTAAGCTTATTGAGCCAGAAGATAGGGCAGGGGCAATATAAGGTTTAAAACCAGCACTTCTAATTTTAAGATTTGCAGTTTTGGTTTTGTGAGTTAACATATTGGATAAATCTTCATTATAATTTGTCATGCTGTTAATAATTAGAAGACCTTCACCATGGGGACCAAAGGCTCTACCTTCTTCTAAATAATTTTTAGTTTCAAGGTTTTCCATGGCAAAGTGATTTGCCCTAGCATTCATAACACCAAGGCCAAAGCCTTTAATTTGGTGAGATTTAAGTCCTTTAAAGTCAAATTCTCCATTAGAGTTTTTATTGCTTTCATTAAAGGCAACCTTACATAATAAATCTACAGGGTCAGAAACTACTGAAAATATTCCTGTGAAATTATTTTCTCTTGCCTTTTTAGCATAAAGAGACAGAACTTTTTTATTTCCTCCAAATTGAACAAGTCTAACATCTTCTTTTTCACGTCCAACTTCAGGTACTCCAACAGATACACAAAATACAAACATATTACAGTTAAATAGCTCATCTTCTTTAACTTCTTCAATGTACGGAGCAGTAGGATTATTTATATCAAGTATTTGATTGCACTCAAAAATCCATCTATCTATTTTGTTTTTATCTAAATCAAAGATTCCTATGGATTCAACAATGTCTCCCCCTAAAAGTCTAAGACCAGTGATTAATGTACCACCTACATCTCCAAGACCAACTACATTTACTCTCCATTTTTTAGGATTACAATTATTGATTATATCTTTAAAAGAATCATTATTTAAATTAACAAATGAAGCCCTATTCTCATTAATAGCATTTAAAAGAATAGAAGGATAGTCATTAGAGTTTTTATGGTTTTTAAGAATTTCTAAAGTTTCTTCTTTTAAATCTTCAGTAGAATTAATCTTAAAAAAACTTCTAAAACTATCTAAAGGTTTTTTATCTCCATAAAATACATGACCATTAAAGTTTTTTAAATCACCTTCACATACTTTTTCAAATGATAAATCTTCATTAGTTATTAAAACTTTATCTTTAAGTTTATAATAATTCATTAAATCATCTCCTAACAATATTTTCAAATCTTAGTAACGCTTCTAGATCATTATTTAAATAGTAAATAGGACTTAAATTCAAATCGTATTTAATATGGTTTCCATGATCTACAGCACGAGGGGTATTAAACACATGTCCGAGGCAATGTAAATTTAGATTTCTTTCATTAATATTATGATATTCTTTTTCTAGAACTTTAAAGATTTCAATTGAATTTTCAATACATACTTTTGAAAATTCATATATTGCTTCTTTGGAAGCTCCTCTTATAAATACTGGTGAAGTATATGGAAGAATTAAGTTTACAGATGGTAAAAGGTTTCGCTCAGGAAATTTTCCCCTCCATAAAGAGTCGCCACCTATAAATGGGTATAAATCATTTTCATTAAACCAAATTTTAAGTCTTGGTATGAAATATACACTATCAACAGCTCTTTCTTGATAATCCATAATATCTTTACCATTACCAGATAATATACCAGTTATAATCTTTCTAACATTTATACCTTGTTCTTTAAATAGAGGATCTAAAGCTCTTATTCTATATCCTTTATGAAGAATGTTATCTACTAATATAACTTCACGATTAAAGGATTTTAACATCTTTATTTGATTTTTTAAATTTAAATAGCGAGGAGATTCCTTAATATCAAAAGAGTTCATATCTGGGTGGAAATATTTCTCGCTATGTAGAGATTTTGTTACAGTATTTGGAATTGTATATCTATCTAAAATATCACCATAAGGTACACACATATAATCACCTAAAGTCCTAGGATTAAGTATTTTAGTAGGTACATTATTTTCCTTACAAACTTTCTTTATCATACCTTGATATACCATATTAATATCAAAAGGTAAAACAAGTTGCCCAGGAAATAATTTACAAATAGCCTTTTGAAATTTTATTCTTGTGGAGTTTATTACATTCTTTATTTTATTATTGCTTCTAAAAGGTTCCTTTAGATGATTTTCTATATCAAAACTTATAATACAAGGATTACTCATATTAACTAAAAAAATATTGCCCTTATTATTATCAGTAATTTCTTTGAATCCATACAATTTTAATAAATCATCTATACCATAAGGTGTTAAGGAATCCTCAGAACTCTTAAAAACTGCAAATTCATAATCACGAGATATACAGAAAGCTAAGGTCTCGGTTAAGAGTATTGGAAGTATGGTTTTATTTTTATCATATTCATGGATATAAAGTTCATCTAAAAGAATTATACGGCCAAGACTGTTATTTCTTATGTTTTTTGCAATTTCTACATCTTTTATATCCTCATAAAGCATAGAAGAGCGGCTCCAGTGAAATAAAGAAAAACCAAGAATTTTACCACTATAACTATCCTTAAGTAAAATAACTCTACCAGAAGGTTTCTTAAATGTATCTATTATTTTTTCACATAAAACTTTACCATATTTATCAAAGGTAAGATTGGATATATTTTGCAAAAGAGTATTATTTAAATTATCAAATACATCTACATCTAAAGAAAGAGGTTTTACATCTATTTTGTTTAAAGGCTCTCTTTGATAAAAGCCATTGTCATAGATATATTGTTGAGCTAGAGGATCAACAAGTCTTGATATATCTCTGTTTTCATCTATATAATTTCTAATTTGAGTTGAGCTTATATCAGTGTACTTATTTGGTAAATTTAAAATTTCAACATTCCCATTTATATTTTTAATTGCTTTATCTAAATTTTTAAGTTTATTTCTCTCAAAGATTATATGAGAGAAGTTGTGAATTGAATCTTCAGTAGGCTCTTTCCTATAAGAAGAAGCATTAACTATAACATCAGCTCCAACAACTATATAAACTTCAGAATTCTTAAAGTTGTTTTTTAGAGTTAAAAGATCACTATCATTAGCAATATTAGTAGGATAAGTATCAGGGTAAAGAAACATATCTATTTCACTTGCTATGGACATATTTAATATAGATCTTCTTAAAAGATTTGGTAAGGTCTTTTTAGACCAAGAAAACTCATCTACAGCAAGATAAACCTGAAAGCCTAAATCTCTTATTCTTTTTGCAATTTCCTTATGACTTAAAGAAAATGGGTCAAAGGTACCAGGGAAAAAGGCAACCTTTCTAGGTATAGGTAAATCAATATTGCCTAGGAAAAAGCTATAATCTGATATAAATCTATATATGTGATTTAATGTTGCACAGTTTGAAAGAAAGAGTAGCTCATTTTCCTTCTCTTCTACTAAAAGAGTTAAAAGTTTTTTTGCTATAAGATTAAATATAACGTTTTTTTGTTTAAGACTTAGATCCTTAGAGCCAAAAACTCCTTTGCCAATAGAACCAAGAGAAGATTGCTTAACTTGGTTGTTATAATCCCCAAGACCATTTAAAACAATACCAAGAAGAGTTTTACGTCTTTCTTCAAAATGACATTTATTTTCATGAAATCTAGTTTTATAATTATCATAAAACTCTAAGGTAAAACCTAGGGTTTTTAATAAGAGAGATTTAACATTAGTTTTTGAAATTTTAATTTTATAACATAAATCATCAACTATTTCATCAAACTCTGTAGGAGGAAGATATAAAAAAATTTGACCTAAATATTTAGGTATGTATTCAGTGAACTTATTTTCCTCCATCTCTAAAGCGCGGACAAGCTCCACAGCTATTTCATTCTTTTCAGAGAAGTTAAGCTTCGGCATAAGATTTAATATAGCATTACCAGCAGCATTTCTAACTCCTTCTACAGCGCTAACTTTTAAAAGATTACAAAAATGAAGGGCTGTATGCATTGGGTTAGCATTTTTATCATAATAAGCCTCATCTAAAAGAAGGGAAACTTGATATTTCTTTTTAACCCAAGTGGTAGCACTTTTCAAATTAGAAAGAAATATTTCCTGAATTTCTTCAGTGGTATTTATACAGTTTTCTTTAAGTGTAGGCATTAATTCCTCTAGATTAAGGGTCTTACAAAGGTTATATCTTAGTAAATTTTCAGATGGAATTAAGCTTCTCTTTGTTGAATTATTTAGGTATACAGTAAGATTATCTATAAACAATTCATGGAAGTTACAATTAGATATTAAATCTATGGAACTTTCAAGAGCACTTAATCTTAAGATAGAATTTCGTTTTGAAAGCATTGAGTATATAAAATTATAAAAATCTATAACACTATCATCATAAGGGCTAAGAGGGATAAATTTGCAACATTCCAAAAGAAATAAATAGCTTTCAGAATTCTTATATTTATTAGCATTAAAAAAGCTTAAAATAACCTTTCTATAAGTTACAACCATATTTTCGTTGCAATTAGAAAACAGGTATTTAACCAATGTACTTAAACTATATCCAAGCCAATACCTATGATCTGATATTATTTTGTGGCTAGGAAATAACATTAAATTTATATATTTTTCAAGAATTTTAGGACTTTCATGGTCAGAAAATTCAGTAGCAACCTCAAGGGGAATTTCCTTTCTATACTTTTCATCATAAATGGCTATTAAAGAACCAAGTATTTTAGCACATTGATTTCTTATATCATCCTCAGGATGGATAAGGTTTTCATAAAGGAAATTCATGGTTTGAAGTTTTTGTTTTTGAGTGAGATAAGTTGAATACTCCTCAAAAATCTTTATATATTCTCTAAGATTTTTCCAATCCTTTTCACTTCTTGCTTTTTCAAGTAAGGTTTCAAGGGAAACCTCATCTCTTAAGGTATACATAAGATTTATATTGTGTTCTATTGCCATATATTTAAGACAACAAACCACTTCATAACCTTGGGTTAAAGCAAAATCCTTTTTACTTAATATAGAGTGAGGATTAATAGGATTAAGTAAATCATATATATTTGTTTTTATATTTATACTAATTAAAAAGCTTTCAAAGTCTTGTAGTTTTTCATAAACTCTTTTATATCTATTTTCTTTAGCTTCATCTACATTATCAAGTTTATCTAGGATGATTTTAAAGGATTCTTGTAATGTAAATATGTGCATCTCTATCCCTTCTTCAGAGGAAGTGTTTTTTACTCTAAAGTCAGAATAAATAAGAATAAGATTCTCAAGGGAAAGATTTTCAAGTTCTAAATCCCAAGTAGAGTGATTTACAGCAATATGCCTTATATAATGAATATTGTGGTCTTTAAGCCACTGATCACTATAGTAATAATGAAGATAAGGAACCCTTTTCATTTCACTTTTTTTACATCCATATTTACCAATATCATGACCAGCAGCAGCACCAGAAACTCTACCAAGATCTATATTTATTCCTGAACTTTTAAGCTGCCTTGCTATGAAAAGAGCTAAATAATGCACACCACATATATGTTCTAAGGTATTAAAACCAGTAATTTCTCCATTTAATTTCATCATTTCATAAACATAAAAATTATTAAAAGATCTTATAAATCTTAAATATTCATCTTTATTTTCTAAATTTTGTTCTTCCTTAGAAGTTAAAAATTTTAATGGGTACTTACTCATAAAAGAGTCCCCATTATTTATTTTTTCAGTATCACATATAACTTTAAGACATTTTAAATAAAAATCACATATAGGAGTTAATTCAGGAACAATAGTGATACTTGAAGCATCAGGAAAATTGTTGTGTAAAGTAAACTCATATATGTAAGTAAGCCAATCATTAGGTGCAAATGAAGTTAGATTTTTATCTTTAATTAAGGCATTAATAAGAGGATTTAAAAGGTTTAATGTGCTTTTACACGTAAAATCTTTGTTATCAACCATAGAGCACAGTGTATTTAAAAACTCATAACTTTTTATATAGTCATCAATTAAATTTTTTTTAAACCCTAATTTGTTTAACCAGCTTACATTTAAAAGTTTTTTGCAAATTATATTATGAACATTAACGCAATAAATTTCCATTAGAACACTCCCTTCATAATAAAGTATACACTATATGAAGAGAGTGACAAGTGACAAATTTAAAGTGTCAAGTTGCAAGTTACAAGGGACAAGCTTTTTTAGAAAAAAGTTTTTGAAGGTGAATTTTGAAACTTAAGAATTAAGAATAAAGGATGTTTTTTATAGTGTTAAAAAGAACAAAGAAATAAATTTAAGATCTATTTATTGGATTTATATTACATATATGATAATATATAATAAATAATAAGAGAAAAAAGGTTATTTGAAGAATATATGGTAAAAAATGATAAATATTGTGACAGATTATTTAAAATTATACTTAAAGTTTTAGTAATTTGTACGATAATAGATTAAATAGTTTTAAATAACTTTTAACTAAATTTAACTTAATTGGGGGTGCCATATGAAGAATCAAGTTAATAAAATAAAAAATAAAAGTATAAAAAGAGTTCTAATATTATCAGTACTATTAATAACATTTATAATATTACTTATTAACACTGTAGTTACTACTTTACTTATTAATACAAATATGAAAGAGGTACTTATAGAAAAGGCAGAAGATCAGGTATACGAAATATCAAAACAGGCTGAGTTTATATTAAACAGCAGTGATAATGTAGTTGAAGATTTACAAAAGCTTGTAGATGAAAAGAAGGACCAAAAGGGTATTGTTTATGCGGTAGTTATAAATAAGGATGAAGTTAAAGCAATAGTACATAGCAATAAAGATAAACTTAATAAAACTTATAAAGATGACTATACAATAGAGGGAGCTACAAAGGGAACAAAACAGCACACTAGATTTTTTGCAGAGGTTGAAGGAATTTGGACATATGATATTATGAGACCTATTTATAAAAATGGAAATTTATACGGAACCATGGATGTAGGAATTGAAGAAAGTGGTATAAATTCTATAGTAACTAAAATAGTACTTTATCAAATATTAATATCAATAATAAGCTTCATAGTTATAGGACTTATATTAGGAGCTATAATAGGAAAAATAATAAATCCATTGAAAGATTTATCATTGTTAGTAGAGAAAACAGCAAATTTAGATTTATCTAATAGTGAGGAAGACAATAACATAGTTAATAGAAAAGATGAAATAGGAGTTATGGCAGAAGCATTATTTAAAATGAGAGGTATCTTCAGAGATGTAATTGCTCATATAAAAGAGTCTATGGAGAATGTTAATGATGCAGCAGAAAATTTAACAGCTTTTGTTGAGGAAAATGCAGCTAGTAGCAATGAAATAACTTGTTCCATAGAGGAAATGGTTAAGTCTACAGAAATATCTGTTAGTGAAATAGACAATGGGATGGAAGAAGAAGAGAATTTATCTGAAAACATTGAAAGTGTAACAAAGGGAATACATGATATAGTAGATAGAACTAACAATATGAATAATTTAAGCCAAAGAGGATTTACAACCTCCATGGAACTTGCAAAGTGGAGTGAGAAAAATAAGGAAGCAACTAATAACTTAAATGAGATTATAGGACAAGTTGATAAAAGTTCAAAGGAGATTTCAAGTATTGTCAATATAATAACAGAAATTGCAAATCAAACAAATTTATTAGCATTAAATGCATCTATAGAAGCTGCAAGGGCAGGAGATGCTGGAAAAGGATTTTCAGTTGTGGCATCTTCTATAAGAAAACTATCAGAACAAACATCTAGTGCCACTGAAGATATTAAGAAAAAAATAGAAGCAATACAAACTGTATCTAAACATGCAGTAAATGAAATATGTGAAAGCATAGATGTGGCTGAAAACAACATAAAATATAGTAAGGAAAACAACTCTATATTTGGAGACATAAAAAATGTTTTAGAAGAAATACTTCATATGTCAGAGGAAATAAAAACTTATACAAACACAATGAAACAAGGAAAAGATTCTTTAAGTAATACCTTTGAACAAATATCAGAATCTGTTGAGGAAATATCTCAAGGTTCAGAGCAGATATTAAGAAATTCAGAGGAACAGTTAGATAGTACCCAAGAAGTAGTTGGATATAGCGAAACTTTAAAAGCTCTTTCTGAAAGTTTAAAGATGGAAATAGATAAATTTAATCTTTAATAAATGAAATTAAGGTTATTTATAAACGAAGATTAAAAACAAGGTTAATGTATTTTTATAATGAAATTTTAAATTAATCATAAAAATAATTTGTGAAAAATAGACTGTGGTATATTTACATGGTCTATTTTTATTATTTTGTGAAGAATATAAAACATTGAAATTAAAGGTATAAAGTTAAGTAGAATATAAAAACATAGTAATATAGTAAATACTTAAGGAGATGGGATTAATATGTCAGGATATTATAATATGCTGGGTCCTAATGGGAAAATTAAAGAGGCTCTTTATTATGTTTTACAGAGTGATGAAACGGTACAATGTATGTTATGTCCTCATAAATGTGTATTAGAAGAAGGCAGAACTGGATTATGTGGTACAAGAAGATGTGAAAAGATTAAATCTAAAAAACCAAGGCTTTATAGCTTAAATTATGAGAGGATAACTAAAACTGCATTAGAACCTATAGAAAAACATGGATTATGTGAATTTCATAAGGGTAGCAATGTATTGACGTTAGGCTCTTTTGGATGCAATCTTAAATGTTCATTTTGCGAAAATCATGAAATATCTCAAAATTTAGCAGATAATAGAACTGTTACTAGTGATGAAGCAATAGAAATGATAGATAGTTTTAAAGATGAAAACAATATAGGAATAGCATTTGCTTATAATGAACCATTAGTAAGCTATGAATACATATTAGAAGTATCTAAAAAATTAAAAGAAAAAAGTAAAGATAAAAAGATAGTCCTTGTAACTAATGGATTTATAAATGAAGAACCATTAAAAGAACTCCTTCCTTATATAGATGCATTAAACATAGATTTAAAAGGAGATGAAATTTTTTATGCTTACATTTGTAAGGGGATATTGCAACCTGTTCTAAATACCATAAGAATAAGTATTGAAATGGGCTGCCACGTGGAAATCACAATTCCTCTTATAGAGGGCGAAAATACATCTTTAGATTCTGTGAAATTAATTAGAGATTATTTAAAGAGTATAGATAGTAATATACCTTTACATATTACAAGATGTGTTCCAAATTATAAAATGGATAAAGAAGCAACAAGCATAGAGGAAATGAGAAAAGTATATAAAGAATTTAAAAATGATCTTAATAAAGTCTATATTGGAAATGTTACAGAGTATGAAATGAAATATATTAAAAGTTAGTGAGCTGAAGAAAAAATAGAAGATATATAATTTATGAAAATCTAAAATTTAAGCAATAAATATAAAGGAATATAAGTATTTTTTTACTTATATTCCTTTATTGTTTTTATAGAAAAATCTCATTACCTCTTTTAAAAAGCACATTTCTTCAGAGGGAATTTTATAATTAAGAGGATCAATAGAATCTTTACTGGAAGTATAGTTATCATAGCAAGATTTCATTTCTTTAAGGGTATCATTATCACCCATAGAGCGATTAAGGTTTATATTATGTAAAAGGCTACCTAGTTCTTGAGCTTTATCGCTTGATGGATCTTCATTGGTAAGCACAAGGTCTTTAAGTCTAGTTCTAAAGAGTTTATAATTGGAGATTTGGTTTTTTCGAGAATGTAAGTAGGTTTGTGTAAAAACAAATCTACTTTTATTTTTTTGTATGTGTAACTGGTATTTATGGTAATAATATCTATAAGAATATTT
>NZ_FOKI01000031.1 GCF_900111985.1 Clostridium frigidicarnis | reverse complement strand
GATAAACGCTGAAAGCATCTAAGCGTGAAGCCTACCTCAAGATAAGATTTCCCATAACGTAAGTTAGTAAGACCCCTTGAAGACCACGAGGTTGATAGGTGAGAGGTGTAAGTATAGCAATATATTCAGCTGACTCATACTAATAGGTCGAGGGCTTGACCAAATAAAAATCTATGTGTAATTTTGAAAGAGCAATCTTTCATAGAATCTGGTAATGATGCCTCTAAAGGTCACACTCCTTCCCATACCGAACAGGAAAGTTAAGCTTTAGAGGGCCGATGGTACTGCATGGGTGACTGTGTGGAAGAGTAGGATGTTGCCAGGTTAGCAAGGCCCATTGGTCAAGCGGTCAAGACACCACCCTTTCACGGTGGTAACAGGGGTTCGATTCCCCTATGGGTCACCAAATAAAACTGGTTGTATTTATACATCCAGTTTTTTGTTTTATAAATTTTTAATTCATATCTTTTGCAAATCTAATAATTCATACTTCAGATGAAATTTCAAAAAATTTTATAGTATAAACAACAAGTACTTGACGTTATAATAGAAAAGTTATATGTTTATTGAAAGATAAGTTATCCAGTTATGTGAAATTTTCATATAGTAATTTAGAATGTAGCATTAAATATCAATAATGTATTAAAAAATACATATTACACACACTATATTAACAAGCCTGTGGATAAAAACTGTGGATAATGTGGACAAATTCTGTGCATATCTTTAGATAAACCAGAATAGTCATACTTTTCTGTGGATAACTTGATTATTTTATACAATATAACTATTTTATTTGGAATTATTTTGTAGAAATTATGTACAAGTATAAAAGGAGAAAAAGATATGGATATCGACAAAAATACAGTAAAAGCTACTTTTTTAAGAAGACCTAATAGATTTCAAGGTTTTGTTAATCTAAATGGAGTAGAGATAATGGCTCATGTTCCAAATACGGGAAGATGTAAGGAAATATTAAAAGAGGATACAACTGTTATATTAAGAGAAGAAAATAATCCTAATAGAAAGACAGCATATAGCTTGATTGCTGCATATAAAGGTGTTAGGTTAATAAATATAGATTCACAAATGCCTAATAAATTAGTAGAAGAGGCTCTTAATAATAAAATCATAGATGAGCTTAAAGATTATAACTATATTTCAAGAGAAAAAACATATGGCAGTAGTAGATTTGATTTCAAGTTAGCAAAATCAGAAAAAGGATTGAATGTGATTAAGGAAGAATACTATTTAGAAGTTAAGGGTGTAACATTAGAGGATAATGGAGAAACAAGATTTCCCGATGCTCCTACTGAGAGAGGAACAAAACACATATTAGAACTTATAGAAGTTAAGAATAGTGGTAGAGGGGCTGGAATTATGTTTGTTATTCAATTAGATGATGTTAAATCTTTTAGACCTAATGATGAAATGGATGAGAAGTTTGGAAAGGCTCTAAGAAAAGCTTCTGAAAATGGTGTAGATATAATGGCATATTGTTGCAAAGTAAAAGAGGATTCAGTAACTTTATATAAAAGAATTCCTGTAGAGCTTTAGTTTTAGGAGGTAATTTTATGAAATTTAAATTTTGTCCGTTATGTGGTAAAGAACTTATTGAAAAATATAGTTGGGATGAAGGTGGAGTACCTTATTGTAAGGATCACGATCTGATGTTTTTTGATACTCCAAAACCTTGCGTTATTGTAGCGGTAATTAAAGATGACCAAATATTATTGTTAAAACAAAGTTATATATTTAAAGATTCTAAGGTATTAGTTTCAGGATATGTTACAAATGGAGAAACCGTTGAAGAAACTGTTCACCGCGAGGTCTTAGAAGAAACAGGTATTGAAATTAAGGATGTAAAATACTTAGGAAGCGAATATCTTAAATCAAGAGAAATAATAATGCTTACTTTCATGGCTCATTATAAAGATGGGGAGATAAAGAAATCTGATGAAGTTGAGTGGGTAGCTTGGGGAAGTATAGAAGATGCAATTTGTGAAATGAGTGAAGATGAAATAGGAAAACGTATAGTTAGGAAGGTTTTAGAGGAGATAGATTACACGGGGCAGAGAGCTTATAGATGTGATATCAATAATTGTGAGTGTAATCAAGAAGATGCATAAAAGAACTGAATAGATTTATAAACAATATTTATAAAGTGATTTTTAATTTTAAATGGAATTTTATTAAAAAAATACATATGAAGATTAGAAGAACTTATTTATGAGAATAGCAGTGATTATATTTGAGTGTCAGCAACGGTAGACATAGGATAAACTTATCTTAAGAAAAAGCTATGAAGTATATTAATTCACATAATAATACTTCACAGCTTTTTAATTTTAAAGTGTAAGTTAGATATTACAACAAACCGTATAAGCTATTAAATAGTTCTAGTTAAAGTTATAGTTAAATAAGGATTATCGTAGCATATAATAGCGCTATCTATCATCATACCTATAAGAGAGAGCTTACAATCCATATCATCATTGCCACCTAGTTCCCAATAGCACTCCTCCATCTCGTGGCACCTCGGACAGTTAAGAAGTCTTTCTAAGTCATCAAGAACTGATTTAGATAAGTTATGTATTGTTGTCTTTATTGTAAAAGTTGTTTTTCTATCTTCAGTTTTGATATCTATAGACACATGATTAGAATCTTGAGAATAGCAAAAGTTAATGAGTTCATCTATAATTTTTATATTTCTTTGATTAATATATTGCATGTTTACTAGAATCCTTTCTAATTGAATTAATTATTGGTATAAGTATTATTGCCACTAATCCTCCAGCCAATCCATTATTATATAAATTTAAACCCCCGTGTAAATAAGCGGTATTCATTACGATACATACATGAATAAATCCAGCTGCTACACCATAAAAAAATCCATACTGACCAGCTATAGGAGCTAATGTAGTACTAAACAATATGGCTAAAATAACTTGAGGAGAAGTTATATCCCAAACGCTAAAAATACCACATAGTATTGCTCCTATAAGTATAGGGATAATGTTTTTAAGATGCTTACCAAAAGCACCAAATCCAACTATAGTAAATATTCCACCTATTGTAGGACCATTTAAGTCTCCCCCGATTAAAAGCACTAGCAAGGTTGAAAATAACCCTAGTATACCCATATTTATATAGGCAGCTCCTCCATATAGTATTAAGTAATCTGTTATTAGTCTACCACTATGTTTTGTTATTTTTAATGTATTTTTAAAACTTTTATTATTTTTAAAAAATCCTATAATTATTAATAATAGGAATATAGTTATTAAAAACATTAAAAATTCAAGGTTATTACCACTTGCCCATAAAAGTCTTTTAGGAAAGTCTATGCCAAAAGCTCTAAATATAGACATTAACAATGTACCGATAAGCCCAGCTGATAAACCTATGTTATACAAATTATAACCTTGGTGTAGTTTGGTACAATGAGCTGAAAGTGGAGGCAATATAAATCCTATAATAATACCACTTATTATACCTAAAAATAATGATATTTGGGATGGAAATATTCCGGTAAAGGCGATTTGACTAACAATAGGTGATAAAGCAGTTCCTAATATAGCAATTAGTATGTAATTTAAAAATGGTTCCCTTTGGTATTTAGCATGTAGCCAGACCCCAAATATAAGAGGCCATATGTTTAATATATTTTTACCGAAAAAACTAAACCCTGTCATCAAAAATAAAGCCATTAAAGTAGAGCCATTAGGTTTAACTTTTAAAACAACTAATAAAAACACACAACTAAGAGAGGTTAATCCTGAATTTACAAATGCAGCACCTCTATAAGTGAGAGCTATGTAATCGGTTACTAATATGTCGGAATTGATAATTATTTCCTTCAAACCCTTTAGAATATTATGTGGTCTATCTATAATTAGCCCAAACAATATAAATAATAAAAAAATAAATATTAGATGATAGTACAATCTTAATGATTTAGTCATAAATACCCCCTTTAAATAAATATATATATATTTAAATTATATAATAGTATATAGGGGTATTACCACAAGTATTTATTTAAGATACAAGATATTAGTAACTATAAATAAATTTAATAGATATTATATACAATTTTTATAAAACATACTTCAAATAGGGTGTTTTTAGATATATAATTAAGATATTGATAAAGTTTAGTATAATATATGAAGCAGCTTAGGGGGAATTTTTAATGAAGCAAGTACCAGAAATAAAAGGAACTTTAAGGAGTCACATGATAGAAGTTCCAAATATAATAAGAAATGCGAGTGGCATAAAAATATTTGGGAAAAGATTAAAGTCTTTTCTATTTTCAACAGATGTTGCGGTTATAAGAAATTCAAATGCAGATGCTATAATAGCAGTTTATCCATTTACACCGCAACCTGTAATAACTCAAGCTTTAGTTATGTCTGCAGATGTTCCTGTTTTTTGTGGAGTTGGAGGAGGAATAACTACAGGTAAGAGAGTTGTAAACTTAGCACTTGATGCAGAGTTTAAAGGAGCAATGGGAGTAGTTGTTAACAACCCAACACCTAACAGTGTAATTGAAAAATTAAGAAGGACAATAGATGTTCCTATAGTAGTAACTGTTGTTTCAGAATTTGAAGATTTTAGATCAAGAATAGAATCAGGAGCTACAATTCTTAATGTTTCAGGGGGAAAAGATACACCTAAAATAGTAAGAAAGATAAGAGAAATCTATCCTGATTTCCCTGTTATAGCTACCGGCGGACCAACAGAAGAAAGTATAAGATCAACTATTGATGCTGGGGCTAATGCTATAACATATACACCATCATCAACAGCAGATATATTGAATGATATAATGATAAGCTATAGAGCAGGATACGAATTAGACAAAGATATAGATTAGGAGGGATTTCATGGCGGTAGGAGGAGACAACTGTATCCAATGCCCAGAATTAAAAGCGGGAAATTGTGATGGGTTAGCATTAGATTGCATGTGCAAAAGATGTCCTAGGAGTTTAGGAAAATGCTTGATAACTAAATATTGTAGTGAGACTGAATCGGTATTAGATATGCAATTAGAAGATTTTTAATTGGGGTGAAATTTAACTTACCATACTAAGTTAATAAAATGTTATATATAGTTAAATTTATAATATAAATGATGTGATTTTATATAACTGTTAAATAAAATAAGTTTTTTGGGGGGCTATTTTCATGAAACCAGAAACTATTAAAAAGTTAGAAGAGCTTAAAAATTGTTTAAAAGAAATACATTACTTAGAACATGCATCAGCTATTCTGTCATTAGATAGAAGCGTTTCTATGCCTAAGAATGGGTCAAAGGATAGAGGAGAAGTCCTAGGATGCTTATCTAATATAGTATATAATATTATAACATCTGATAGATTTAAGAATCTTATATACTCTTTTCAAGAAGAAGATTTAGATTTTATATCACAAAGAGGAATTAAAAAATTAAAGAAATATTTTGAGGATATGAACAAAGTTCCAGAAGATAGACAACAACAATGGATTATAACTACATCTGAAGCTCAGAGTAAATGGGAAGAAGCAAAAATAAAAGATGATTATTCTATATTTAAACCGAGCTTAGAAGAAATTATAAACATGACTAGAGAGTTTCTGGAGTATTATGGATATGAAGAAAATCCATATGATGCTCTTTTAGATAAGTATCAATCTGGATTAACAGTTAAAAAGCTTGATAAGGTTTTTTATGATTTAAAAGAAGGTCTTGTAGATATTTTAAATAAGCTTAAAGAAAGCAATGTTATAATAAAAGAAGACTTTTTAAAGAAAAAAACCTGTAAAACTCAACAAAAAGAATTATGCATGTATGTTTTAAATAAGATAGGCTTTGATTTTAATAGTGGAGCGGTAGCAGAAAGTGAACATCCATTTACTACAAATACAAGTAATAAAGATATACGACTTACAGTTAAGTATGTTGAAAATAATTTTACTAAGGCTATTTTTTCAAGTATTCATGAAGGTGGGCATGGGATATATGAGCAAAATATACCAGAAAGCTTAAGTGATATAGGATTAAATGGAGCGGCTTCTATGAGTTTACATGAATCACAATCAAGATTTTATGAAAACATAATTGGTAGAAGCTATGAATTTTGGAAGGGAATATATCCTAAAGCACAGGAAATAGTAAATCATCTTAAGGATGTTAGTTTAGATGATTTCTACAAGGCTATAAATAAAGTTGAACCATCTTTAGTTAGGATTAAATCGGATGAGGTAACATATAATCTTCATATAATAATAAGATATGAGTTAGAAAAAATGATTGTAAATGGAGAAGTTAATCTTAATGATTTACCAGAGCTATGGAATAAAAAATATAATGAATACTTAGGAATGAACGCCGAAAATTATGAGGATGGAATACTTCAAGATATGCATTGGGGAGCAGGTATGTTTGGATATTTTCCAAGCTATGCGTTAGGAAATATTTATTCAGCTCAATTTTTAAATGCTATGTTTAAGGATATGCCTAACATGTATGAGGAAATTGGGAAGGGTGACTTATCCCATGTTAATAAGTGGTTAAGAGAAAACATCCATTGTCATGGTGAAATCTATGATACAGATGAACTGTTAAAGAAGGTTACAGGAGAAGAATTAAATTGTAAGTATTTCTTGGATTATTTAAGAAATAAGTATTCAAAAATATATAACGTATCATTATAGGATAAATAAGACTATGCTAAAGGGTGAGTTAATATCACGTATAAGTATAGTCCTTTCTTTATTTACTCTATAGAAATTTATAATCAAGTTGAATTTGTAGATAACTTAAAAAACATTAAACATATTAATACTTTTTAGTTGAAAGTTGAATGTTGAGAGCGAAGGATTAAATCTTCAACTTTCAACTCTCAACTTGAAAAATAACGTAGCCATTTTTTGTTAGCAGTCGATACCTTTTCTAGATAACACACCTTGAGTATAGTAGTGTTTTACCTCAGTCATATCAGTAACAAGATCAGCTAAATCTATTAACCCTTGAGGACAGAACCTGCCTGTTATTATAACTTCTACTTCTTCTCTTTTTCTTTTTAAAACATCAATAACGTCTTTAAGTGATAATAGTTTAAAATATAAAGCTATAGTTAATTCATCTAATATTACTAAATCATATTCTGAAGAAGTTAATATAGATTTTATTTTGGATAGTCCATTTTCAGCCATAATTTTATCTTCTTCACTAGGTTTTCTGTTTATAAAACAACCATCGCCGAACTGTTCTATTTTTATGTTATTAAAGTAATTTTCTATAGCTGTTTCACTATATTTCATCCCCTTAATAAATTGTCCAACATATACTTTCTTATCATTAAGTAAAGATCTTAATGCGACCCCAAAAGCAGCTGTAGTTTTACCTTTACCATTTCCTGTATAAACATGTATGTATCCCTTCATCTAAAACTCACCTCAATTTAATTATAAATAAATAAATGTAAATAACCAAATTTCATTTAATCTCAAAAAAGTAGTTCTTAAGCATATATTGTGCTAGTTCTTTAAATATAGAAAACGTTTATCCAATTGCGACTATTGCTCAATAAATGTATAACATGCTACAAAACTAAATTTACTATTATTAACTTACAACCTAAAACTTGTAACTTGTAACTTGTAATTATCCATATCATTTACAAATAAGTTTCTTTTAATTAAATTTCATCTAAAGCCAAGAATAACTTGATTTTAATAGCATGTATGGTGTTTTTTTATTAAACTGTAGTTTATGAATATTTGGAGGGAATCATAGAAATAATAGGAGTAAGGCACATTTAAAAAAAGAACAAGTCGTCAGTATGTCAACCTATTTTATGTCATGTGTCTAAAACTTTTAAATTTATTATAAGATTTGGAGTGAAGCCTTATGTATTCTAATTATAATTACAAGAATTTAGTTGGACAACATTGCTATGGATATACACCTAAAAGTATAATACATATAATGAGTAATGGACCAAGTGGTGAGAGTTGTTATAATTGTACTCATTATATAAGTGGCAATGGTAATTGCTCTCAAAATTTATATGAAGCAATGTCAAGTGTTTTTAAAAACAACTAATGTAATATTAACAAATAGAACGAATTTTGATGTAGATGGTATTCTTTTCAACATATGAATGTTGGATAAGTAATCTAGTGACGTAGCCATAAGACTATTAAAAAATCTAGGTAGAAATTACAACCTAGATTTTTTAAGATATAAGGCACATTCAAAAAAATAACAAGGCAGTATGCTAGTATATTTGGATTGTTATTTTCTTTCATGTGCCTAATTTGTATATTTGATACTAAAATAGTATTATGAAACCAGATAATAAAAGGATGTGACAATAAAAATGAAGGATATAATTTTAAATTCAAAGGGACAGACAGAAGAAGAATTTTTAAAAGAGTATGATTCAAGTAAATATAAAAAACCATCAGTAACAGTAGACATGCTTATATTTAAAATAGGTGAAGTAAATAGAGAATCTTATTTTGGAAAAGAGGTAGAAGTTTTACTAATCAAAAGAGGAAATTTTCCTGATATAAATAAGTGGGCTTTTCCAGGTGGATTTATAAATATGGATGAAAATTTAGAGGAGTCAGCAGCAAGAGAATTAGAAGAGGAAACAGGACTTAAAAACATTCCTATGATTCAATTAAGAGCTTTCGGCGATGTTAATAGAGATAAGAGAGATAGAATTATAACAGTTTCATATATAGCTGTAATAGAAAATAATGTTAAGGCTATTGCTGGAGATGATGCAGCTGATGCTAAATGGTTTAAAGTAAATTTAGAAGAGAATAGTGATAAATTAAAAATAAACTTGAGTAACCGTGATTTGGATATAAATCTTAAACTAAAAACTAAGGATATTAAGTTTGGAAATAATTTGGATAAAGATTTTAAAATTGAATTTAGTGATTGTATAGCAGGAGACCATGGTGAAGTTTTAGCATACGGGTTAAGAAAATTAAAAACTTATTTTGAATAAATATAGGTAATTTATAATTGAAAGTTAACAAAAATTCATAATGTTTAAATAGGACCTCTTTATTATTAATAAATACTTAAATTATAGTTTAATTTAATGAAACATTGATAATAGAGGGGATTTTTGTCTTGCTGTTCAATAGGTTAAGTAAACAAAATTTAACTCTATAGAATTATAGAAAAAAACTATAATAAAAAAATATATAAAACATAAAATTTTCCAAGTAAATATTCAATAAAATTGAATATATGTACAAAAGTTAGAATAAATTGTAAATATAATTAATTGATGATGAATCAAAATAAAAATAATAGAGAAATAAGAGGTAATTTCAGATAATTCGCTTAATTTTAAATATTGAGTAAATAAAGATGGAATGTTAGAATATAGTCATATCAAAACAAATAAACATAAATGGCTTTGCCAGTGGGTATGGAGGAAAAGTGTATGCATAAAAAGTTATTTATTCCAGGACCAGTAGAGGTTAGACCAGATGTATTAGAAAAAATGTCAATGCCTATGATAGGTCACAGAAGTAAGGATGCTTCTGCTATTCAAAGAAGAATAAGCGATAATCTTAGAAAGCTATTCTATACAAATAATGAAATCCTTTTATCAACTACTTCAGGTAGTGGTCTTATGGAAGGAGCTGTACGTTCATGTACTGCTAAAAGAGCAGCTGTTTTCGCAGTAGGAGCTTTTGGAAAAAGATGGTATGAAATGGCTACTAGCAATAATGTACCAGCAGATTTATTTGAATCTGAATGGGGAAAACCTACAACACCAGAGATGGTAGATGAAGTCCTTGCTACAGGAAAATATGACTTAATAACAGTTACACACAATGAAACCTCAACAGGATTAATGAACCCAGTAGATGAAATTGCTGAAGTTATGAAAAAGTATCCAGAAGTTGTTTGGTGCTTAGATGCAGTAAGTTCAGCAGCAGGAAGCAAAATAGAAGTAGACAAGCTAGGAGTTGATATATGTATAACTTCAACTCAAAAAGCTATAGGTCTACCTCCAGGAATGGCTATGTGTACATTCTCAGAAAAAGCAAAATTAAGAGCTGAGAAAGTAGAACATAGAGGAACATATCTAGATTTATTAGCATTATATAAATACATTCAAAAGAAGGATTATCAATATCCATCAACACCATCTCTTTCACATATGTTTGCACTAGATTATCAACTTGACAGAATAATAAATGTTGAAGGATTAGAAAACAGATTCCAAAGACATAAAGAAATGGCTGAAGTTGTAAGAGCATGGGCAAGAGAACATTTTGAAGTATTTCCAGACGAAAAATATTTATCAAACACATTAACTAATATAAAAAATACAACAGATTTAAGTGTTGCAGACTTAAATAAAAAATTAGGAGAAAGAGGATTCCAAATATCTAATGGATATGGAAAACTAAAAGATAAAACATTTAGAATAGCTCATATGGCTGATTGCCAAATGGAAGATATAAAAGAATTATTATCTGTATTAGATGAAATCTTAGGATTCTAATTTTAATCTTATGATAATAGGAGGCAAATAGAATTTGTCTCCTATTTCTAACATAATTATATTTAATGACAAATTTGAATAGTGACAAGTTGAAAGTTGCAAATTAGAAGTGGAAAGTTTACGTAAAGACTGTATATAATTACGAATTTCAAGTCTACGTAAATGATTCATATAACTATAGATTTTGAATTTAGAAAATATGGAGTTTTAAGATGGATAATCCATATACTAAAAGTCTTAATCCTCAATTTCAATAATTAATAAGCTTATATTGAATTGAGAATGTAAAGTTGAATATGAAAATTGTGGGGGGTTTTTAAATGTTTAGAATATTAGTTACTGATGGTATGGATAAGAATGGTGTAAAAGAATTAAAAGCAAGCGGATTTGAGGTTGTAGAGAAGTTCTATGCACCAGAAGAATTGGGAGAAGCATTAAAAAACTTTAACTGTGTAGTTGTAAGATCTGCAACTAAGGTTAGAGAGGGTATAATAGATAAAGCTTTAGAAACAGGAAATTTAAAACTTATAATAAGAGGTGGAGTTGGTGTAGATAACATAGATGTTAAATACGCTGAATCAAAAGGTATTGCAGTAAGAAATACTCCAAATGCATCAAGTGCATCAGTTGCAGAATTAGCTATTGCTCATATGTTTGCAGCAGCTAGATTCTTAGGAGCATCAAATGCAACTATGAGAAATGGAGAATGGAATAAAAAACAATATAAAGGAATTGAACTTGGAGGTAAAACTTTAGGTTTAATTGGCTTTGGTAGAATAGCTAAAGAAACTGCAAAGAGAGCAGAAGCTTTAGGAATGAAGGTTTTATATAACAAGAGATCAGGAAAAGAAACTGGATTTGATCAATATGAGTATTGTGAACTTGAAGATTTATTAAAGAGATCAGATTTTGTATCACTTCATATACCTTTTGATAAAACTAAGGGTGCTGTAATAGGAGAAAAACAATTTGAAATAATGAAAGATGGAGCATTTTTAATAAACCTTGCTAGAGGCGGAGTTGTATGTGAAAAAGCATTACTTAATGCATTAAATAGTGGAAAAGTTAAGGGTGCTGGAATAGATGTATTTGAAGAAGAACCAACAAAAAATACAGAGCTTATAAATCATCCAAATGTATCTGTAACACCGCATGTAGGAGCATCAACTAAAGAAGCTCAAACAAGAATAGGTGAGGAAATAGTATCTATAATTAAAGATTTTTGCAAATAAAAGTTTAAAACCATAAGATTATAAGACGGGAGGCTAATTTATGGCAATAGTAAAACCTTTTAAGGCAATAAGACCAAATGAAACTTTAGCAAGTAAAGTTGCGGCTCTTCCTTATGATGTAATGAATAGTGAAGAGGCTAGAGATATGGTAAAAGATAATCCATATTCATTTTTACATGTAGATAAGGCAGAAGTTGATTTAGATTCTTCTATAGATATATATGATAAAAAAGTATATGGAAAAGCTAGAGAAAATCTAGATAACATGATAAAAGAGGGTACATTCATACAAGATGAAAAACCATGTTTATATGTGTATAGACAAATAATGGATGGAAGAGTTCAAACTGGTTTAGTTGTGTGTGCATCAATAGATGATTATATGACAGATGTTATAAAGAAGCATGAACATACTAGGGCTGAAAAAGAGCAAGATAGAATTAATCATGTAGATTATTGTGACGCAAACACAGGTCCTATATTCTTAACTTATAGAGATAATGAAGAAATAAGTACATCAATAAAGCATTGGGCAGATAACCATAAACCTGTCTATGATTTTACATCAGATGATGGAATAAGTCATATAGTATGGGTAGTAGATGATGAAGTTACAGTAAATAGGCTTTGTTTCTTATTTGGAGAAGTTGACTATTTATATATAGCTGATGGACACCATAGAGCAGCATCGGCTGTTAAAGTTGGAAAGAAGAGAAGAGAAGAAAAGAAAGATTATGATGGAAAAGAAGAGTTCAACTATTTCTTATCTGTAATATTTGCAGATGAAGATCTTTATGTAATGGACTATAACAGAGTTGTTAAAGATTTAAACGGAAATAGCACAGAGGAATTTTTCAATAAAGTAAAAGAGAAATTTAACGTTGAAGAACATGGAATAGAGGGAAAACAATTTAGTCCATGTGAAAAACGTACTTTTGGAATGTTCCTTGATGGAAAATGGTATAAACTTTCAGCCAAAGATGGAATATTTGATGAAAATGATCCTGTAGATAGATTAGATGTATCTATACTTCAAAACAACTTGTTACATCCAATATTAGGGATAGAAGATCCAAGAAAAGATAAGAGAATAGACTTTATAGGTGGAATAAGGGGACTTAATGAGCTTGAGAGAAGATGTAAAGAAGATATGAAAATAGCATTTTCTATGTATGCAACAACTATAGATGATTTGATGGATATAGCTGATGCAGGAAGAGTTATGCCACCAAAATCAACTTGGTTTGAACCAAAGCTTAGGAGTGGATTATTTATTCATAGATTAAGCTAAGTAAAAGTTACGTAAAAATTTCTGGGCAAGAGAAATTTTAAAATTGAAAGTAGATTTGTGTAAAAACAAATCTACTTAATTTTAAAATAAATTTTTAACATAAAACTACTAAATTAAATTTAAAAATAACAAACATAAACTAAATTTTAATGTTTAGTTTATTGTAATGTTGTTAAACATAATGTGGAGGGCGATATGAAATTTATTAAACGTAGTTCTATATATAGGCTAATTACAGGGGAAATACAATTAGAGAATATTGGACTTTGTGAGGTTGTAGGAATAGGAATGTTATTTTTTTGGTTGTCACTTGTTGTAGGGGTAATACCAGCTTTTATAGGGAAAAATATCATAGGAACTTATATAAATAAAGGTATATTTACTTCATGTTGGGTAATTGTAAATGAATTTTTAATAAACGTAATAATTATATCTATAGTAATAAATATTTTTAAAACAAAAGATTGTTGTAATCTTGATGTTAATAAAGTAAAAATTAATAAAAAGGACTATATATGTTGTTTAGGAATTATAATTTCTTTTATTATGATAAGGTACGGTGTGATTGATGAAATGTTTGGAAAATTACCGTATTTAATTTCAGATGAGAGCGTAGGAAAAATTGAAGAGCTTTATAAAAATTCACCTAGAAGTGTATTATTTATTGTGGGAGTAATATTAGCACCTTTCTTTGAAGAAATAGTTTATAGAGGTATAATATTAAATGGAATGCTTAAAAAATACTCACCTAAAAAGGCTATAGTTATCTCTGCTTTAATTTTCGGATTTATGCATTTAAATTTACCACAAGGTTTAAATGGTTTTATTATAGGATTAATAATTGGAACAGTATATTATTTTACTAAGTCATTATATGTTTGTATGCTTATGCATGCAGCAAATAATTTTGTAGTGAATTTTATGTATGTTCCTGAAAATTTTACGCTAAAATTAGCATGTTATATAATTGTTCCGGTTTTAGGAATAATATTATTTTTAAAATGCAAAAATAAATTAGACTTTAGGAATAGATTGAATGCTTAGTAGACAAACCCAAATAAACTAAATTCCAATAAAAGGATAATTAGACGTAAAAAATATAAAAATAGAATGCTCTAAAGAGCATTCTATTTTTTGTTGAATGAAAGAGAAACCCATTCGTTAGAAGTTATAGTTTCACACAGTTCAAAACCATAAGTTTTTATACCTTCAACCACTTCCTCATAACTCCAAGTTACAAGGCCAGATACTAGAACAGTAGAATTCTTAGTACAATGGTTATTTATAAATGGCATAAACATATGAGTTTCTTCTCCACCTATATTTATAATTATTAAATCATAGTAATCATCAATACTTAGGGTTAAATCTTCTAAAGCATTACCCACAGCAACTTCGATGTTATTAAGGTTGTTTAAGCTTGCATTTAGTTCAATTTCATCTGTCACATCTCGTAAATCTAAAGCTGTTACTTTTTTAGCATTTTTTATCGAGGCTGCTAGAGCGAGAATGCCAGAGCCGGTTCCTATATCTAAAACAGATTTACCTGTTAAGTCCATTGATAGGATAGTTCTTAAAAGATCCTGGGTTGTTTCATGAACTCCAGTTCCAAAAGCCCCTTGAGGTATAAAGTTAATATGCATTTTGTTATCTTCACATATATAACTAGGGTCAGCTAAAACATAACCATTATTCAGGTCTATAGGTTCAAAACTTTGTTGGAAATTAGTGTTATCAACTTCACATATTGAAAAATTAACATCATTTAAAATTTCCTTCAATTTATGTTCTGTTTGAGATAATTCATCACTATCTTCGCATATTATGTTTATTAATATATCTTTATCATCATTTTCAACAAAATCATATCCATATTTATCTTCAACTACAGTAATATGGGCTTCATAATAAGTATTAAAAATATCATGGATTTGAAGAAGTTCTATTGTACTATCTACATTACTACTTTTACTATTGAATGTTATCTTAAACATATGAACACCGTCCTTACTTTATATATTCTATACAGTGTAACTGATTTCAAACAATAGCAAAAAAACAAATTTAAAATATATCTGGATTTCCAACTCGCATATTTATGACATGGCCGCAATCTTTACAAAATTGTACATATATATCAGATTGAGATGAATAGAGTTTGTTCAATGGTTGAATTTTCATGTAAGAATTAGATTTTCCCTCAACTATATTAGTACCACCACATTTAGGGCATTTAGTATCTTCATATTCCATAATTATTTTCCTCCTTAAGAATGGAACTTCTAATTATATATTATTAAAAAACAATATAATTAGAACTATGATTTAACAAGAATCATTATGCTTAAAGCATAACGGGTAAATGAAGAGTTTTACTAAAGTTACAGATGGTAGTTATCAGATAAAAATATTAGTCGTATCCATACAATGTACAATGTATCCATACATTTAATAGTGTATGGATACATTTTGAAATATTAGGAAATTTATGTACAATATAAATTGTATTGAGAAATTAATTTTAAGGGGGATTTAATTGTGGAAAGATATAACTTAAATAAAAATTTAGCTCAAATGTTAAAGGGCGGAGTAATAATGGATGTTGTTAATAAGGAGCAAGCTATAATAGCTGAAAAGGCAGGGGCTTGTGCAGTTATGGCATTAGAAAGAGTTCCAGCTGATATAAGAAAAGAAGGCGGAATTGCTAGAATGTCTGATCCTAGACTTATAAAAGAAATAAAAGAATCAGTTTCTATTCCTGTAATGGCTAAGGTTAGAATAGGTCATTTTGTAGAGGCTCAAATTTTACAACATTTAGAGGTTGATTACATAGATGAAAGTGAAGTTTTAACACCAGCAGATAATGCTTACCATATAAATAAAAGAGAGTTTAAGACTCCATTTGTTTGTGGAGCAAGAAACTTAGGTGAAGCTCTTAGAAGAATTGGAGAAGGGGCTGCAATGATTAGAACTAAGGGTGAAGCAGGTACAGGAAATGTAGTTGAGGCAGTTACTCATATGAGACAAATGGTAGATGATATTAAAAAGGTTAAGAATGCAAATAGAGAAGAGCTTATGACAATAGCTAGAGATATGAAAGCTCCTTTTGATTTAATAGAGTATGTATGGGAAAATGGAAAACTACCTGTAGTAAATTTTGCAGCTGGTGGCATAGCAACACCATCAGATGCAGCATTAATGATGCAATTAGGATCAGAAGGAGTCTTTGTTGGATCAGGTATATTTAAGTCAGGCAACCCAGAGAAAAGAGCTAAAGCTATAGTGTTAGCTACAACATATTATAGTGATCCTAAGGTCTTATCAGAAATATCAGAAGATCTTGGTGCGCCAATGAGTGGATTAACTATGGAAAATTTAGAACAAAAGTATGCTGAAAGAGGATGGTAATATAATGAAAGTAGGGGTACTAGCTTTACAAGGAGGATTCAGTGAACATGTAAATCATATAAAAAAGCTTAACCATAAAGCTATGGAGGTAAGAAAAAAAGAAGATTTAGATAGTATTGATGGACTTATAATACCTGGTGGAGAAAGTACAACCATGGGAAAGCTTTTAAGAGAAACAAAAATGCTAGAACCATTAAGGAATAAAATCATAGAAGGTATGCCAACTTGGGGAACTTGTGCAGGTATGATTTTATTGGCTAAAGAAATAGGAGGTAAAGATAATAATTATATAGGTGCCATAGATATAAAGGTAAGAAGAAATGCATATGGAAGCCAAAAGGATAGTTTTTCAGTGAAAAAGCAAATAGAATTTATAGGAGATGCTCCTCAAGAACTTGTTTTTATAAGAGCTCCTTATATTGATAGCCACGGTGATGATGTTGAGGAATTATTAAGAGTAGATGGCAATTTAGTAGCAGCAAAACAAAAAAATATTTTTGTTACTTCATTTCATCCAGAGTTAACAGATGGATTAGATTTTCATAGATATTTTTTGTCTATAATAGAAAGAGCAAGTTAGAGAGTAGCTAGTGACAAGTTACAAGTTACAAGTTAGTTATGGGCTTACAGTTATAATTTTTAAGATAAGAGTGAAAATGGACATTGAAGATGAAATTGTTGAGAAGTACTCATATTAACTTTGAGAAGTGATAATATTAAAGATGTAATAAGCAGATGAAATTATAATTAATAAGTGTAAGTTAAGAGCTATGAATCTAAAGGTAGAGCCTGAAGTTTCATAGCTTTAATTTTATCTTGTTTTTCATACTTCAATATTTGCTAAGTTTTAACAAGTTAAATTCTTAAGATGTTATAATTTTAATAATTACTTAAATAAAAAGGAACTAATATAGTTATAAAAATTAAAAGATACTATTAGTAAAACTTATTGGATTTTTGTAGATTATAGAATTGAGAAATTTTAAATATAATGTATTATTCTTTAATAAATAAATAAATTTATATGTTAAATATAAAACAAACAAAAAATAAACTTATTGAAAAACAAGTTATCCAACAATATAATTAAATTAAATGTATTGTTTAAAGGGTATCTAAAAAGCATAAAATAATAAAGTTCATCAGGCACATGAAAGAAAATAACAAGTCAAAGATGCCATGTATATTTCGTGGCAGACAGGAGGTGATATTAGTTCATAGCAAAGGCTATGTGCTAATATTACTGACGCAGTATGACACGAAATAGACTAACATACTGACTTATTATTTTTTCAATGTGCCTTATATGAAAAGAAGGAGGAGGATTTTATTTGAAGAGTGTATTACATTTAAAAGATGTAATGGATATAGAAGTTTTTCAAAAAATACAGGATGATATAGCTGAAGCGACAGGAATGTCTATAATAACTGTAGACTTTAAAGGAAAACCAGCTACTGAACATAGTGGATGTAGCGAGTTTTGCAAACTAATGAGAGCAAACAAGATGTATTCTCAGTTATGTGAAAGATGTGATTCTAGAGGTGGTTTAGAAGCGGCTAGATTAGAAAAACCGTACATATACAGATGCCATAGCGGATTAGTTGATTTTGCAACACCTATTATAGTTAATGGTTATTATTTAGGTTCTGTTATGGCAGGGCAAGTGCTTACAAAAGAAGATCAAAATATAGATTTAGAAGATATATTAGTTAGAAAAGATGATTTTGATAACTTAGAAGAAGATGAAAAACAAAATTTATTAAGTACATATAAAAAACTACCTGTAGTTGATTTTAAAAAAATCGAATCTGTAGCTCAAATGATGTTTCATATAAGCAATTATATAGTTGGAGAAGCTGTTTTAAAAATGGCACAGATAGAATTGAATGAGAAAAATATAAAATTTGTGGAAACTAAAAAGGCTAATGCAGAACTTGAAAAAGAGTATAAATCATGTCAATTAAAAGCTCTTCAATCTCAAATTAATCCACACTTTTTATTTAATGTATTAAGTAGTATGGCATCTTTGGCACTCATAGAGGATGCACCAAGAACCCAAGATGTTATATATAATTTATCAAATATATTGAGATACACATTAAAAAAAGCCAATAAAATTGTTATGTTAGAGGAAGAATTGGATTATGTAAATTCATATTTAAAGCTTCAAAAAATTAGATTTGTAGATAGGCTTAACTATGAGATTAATGTGGATATAAATCTAAATAAATTAAAGATTCCATTTATGGTAATCCAGACTTTTGTTGAAAATTCAATAGTTCATGGTTTAGAAAGTAAAGAAGATGGTGGAACTATAAAGGTATACTCTAAAGACAATGGAGAGAATTTAACTATATGCATAGAGGATAATGGAACCGGAATATCAAGAGAAAAACTTAATGAACTAAATCAAGAATTAGAACTTAAATATGGTAATGATATTGATAGAATAGGAATAAATAATGTGAATAAGAGAATGGCTCACTATTATGGTGAAGATTATGATATAAGTATAGAAAGCAAAATAAGAAAGGGTACTTTGGTAAAAATAACTATACCAAAAGATATATAACAATGTATTTGGTAGCCAGGAGATGTATAGATGTTTAAATTAATGATTGCTGATGATGAAATTTTAGAAAGACAGGCTTTGAAGCTTATGTTAAAGGATTTAGAATCAATAGTGTGTGTAGCAGAAGCATGTAATGGAAGAGAGGCCATAGAATATAATAGAGAATTTAATCCAGATATAATAATTATGGATATTAAGATGCCTGGAATAAATGGAATTAAAGCGTCTGAAATAATAAAAGCAGAAAATGCAGAAAAAGTTATAATAATTATTACAGCATACGATGATTTTGACCTTGTGCGTAAAGCCTTGGTTTTAGGTGTTAATGATTACATACTAAAGCCTATTAGAGCAAGTGAACTAATAAATGTTATGAACAATATTATTGTTAATTTTAAAATTAACGATAGTGAAGTTTTAGAAAAAAGTGATAAGATAGAAGAAATCATCGGAAGTGAATCTGAAAAAAAATATATAGAATCTAAATCACCGATACAGGATGCATTAGAATACATAAATAAAAATTTGAATCAAAATACAAATTTAGAAAAAATAGCTGGTATATGCAACTTAAGTTCTTGCTATTTTAGTAAACTGTTTAAAAAAGAAGTTGGAATGAACTTCATAACCTATGTTAATAAGGTTAAAATTAATAAGGCTAAAGAAATATTAAAAAGCACAGATATCCCTATTTTGAATATTGCAATGGATTTAGGATTTGAGGATTGTGGATATTTTATAAGAGTATTTAAAAAAGTAGAAGGTGTTACGCCTAAAAAGTATAGAGATTCAAAAATATAAAAATGGTCATAAGTACAATGTTCAAATTTAAAGTAGCTTATATATGATCTTTAAAATAAGTCTCTGCTGGACTAAATTGTTGATATGTACACACTTAAAACAGGTAGTCCAATTTCGAACTCAATTTAGACTACCTGCTAATACATAATAAGAACATTGTGTACTATTGGATTTTCTTATTATATTCAATCAGATCTTCATCTCTTTAAACTTCTAAATAACCAAATTTTTTATATAAATGTTGATTACCTACACTAAATACAGGTGTAGAAAGTTGCCATTCATTAATATTAGGATATGTTTTTTCAACCAACTCCATTACTCTATAGCCATATCCTTTTCCTTGAAAGGATGGTTCTATTACAAAATCTTCAAATCGCATCTTACTACCACCCAAAGAAATAAGAAACAATGCGCCTATAATTTCATTATCTAATTCAATTTTATATGCAATAAAGTTCTTGATAATATAAATTTCAGACTCAACCTCATCATACCCTGGAGGGCCTCCGTTCCTTCCTAAATAGGTATTAATTTCTTTATTGAATGCTTTTGTTTTTATGTCAGTAATTAACTGAGCGTCATCAATGTTTGCCTTCTTTAACTCTAACAATCCCCATCCTCCTTTAAAACAAAAACATTATATTAGTAACCCCAATTTTGTAATTAGGTGCCATTATACATGACTTTGAATACATATTATACCATAAATGTATTGGTTAACAAATCTAAATTATTTAAATTTTACTATTTATTTTTTATAACTTTTAATCTTTGTATCTATAAAATAGGACAAATCTTATAGTTCGATATATCGTATGACAAAAAAGTACAATTTTTTCAAAACGGAAATTAAACAATATATTGCAAGAAGTAGACAATATATTTCAATGGAATTTATACAGAATTATATTACAATTTAGACATCGATAAAAAAATAACAAAAGAAAAACAAAACAAAATATTTTTAGTTGTATTTAAGGGAGGAAACGTAAGTGAGATCAAAAAGATTCCAGGTTTTATCAGAACGTCCTGTAAATCAAGATGGCCTTATTGGTGAATGGCCAGAAGAGGGTTTAGTGGCAATGCACAGCCCTAGTGATCCCAAGTCTTCAATAAAAATTAAAAATGGAACAGTAGTAGAATTAGATAGTAAAAAAAGAGAAGAATTCGACATGATAGATAGATTCATAGCTGATTATGCAATAAATTTAGAAAATGCAGAAGAAGCTATGGCATTAGACTCAGTAGACATAGCAAAGAAGCTTGTAGATATAAACGTTAGCAGAGATGAAATAGTTAAAATAACAACAGCTATAACACCAGCAAAGGTTGTTGAAGTTGTTTCACACATGAATGTAGTTGAGATGATGATGGCATTACAAAAGATGAGAGCTAGAAAAACTCCTTCAAACCAATGTCACGTTACAAACTTAAAAGATAACCCAGTTCAAATTGCAGCAGATGCAGCAGAGGCTGGTATAAGAGGTTTCTCAGAGCAAGAAACTACAGTTGGTATTGTAAGATATGCTCCATTTAATGCATTAGCAATACTTATAGGATCACAAGTAGGTCGTGGTGGAGTTTTAACTCAATGTTCAGTTGAGGAAGCTACAGAACTTGATCTTGGTATGAGAGGACTTACAAGTTATGCCGAAACAGTTTCAGTATATGGAACTGAAGCAGTATTTACTGATGGTGATGATACTCCATGGTCAAAAGCATTCTTAGCATCAGCTTATGCTTCAAGAGGACTTAAGATGAGATATACATCAGGAACAGGTTCAGAAGCATTAATGGGATACTCAGAAGGAAAATCAATGCTTTACTTAGAGTCAAGATGTATATATATAACTAAGGGAGCTGGAGTTCAAGGACTTCAAAATGGTGCAGTTAGTTGTATTGGTATGACAGGTTCTGTTCCATCAGGTATAAGAGCTGTACTTGCTGAAAACTTAATAGCAGCAATGCTTGATATAGAAGTAGCATCAGCTAATGACCAAACATTTTCACACTCAGATATAAGAAGAACTGCTAGAACATTAATGCAGATGCTTCCAGGAACAGATTTTATATTCTCAGGATATAGTGCAGTTCCAAACTATGACAATATGTTTGCAGGTTCAAACTTTGATGCTGAAGACTTTGACGATTACAATATTCTTCAAAGAGACTTAAAAGTAGATGGTGGATTAAGACCAGTATCAGAAGAAGAAACAATTGCAATAAGAAATAAAGCTGCTAAAGCTATACAAGGTGTATTCAGAGAGTTAGGTTTCCCAGCTATAACTGATGAAGAAGTAGAAGCAGCAACTTATGCTCATGGAAGTAAGGATATGCCTGAAAGAAACGTAGTTGAAGATTTAAAGGCAGCAGAAGATATGCTTAAAAATAGAGTAACTGGATTAGATATAGTTAAAGCATTAAGCGCAAATGGATTTGATGATGTTGCAAGCAACATATTAAACATGCTTAAGCAAAGAGTAACAGGTGACTACCTACAAACATCAGCTATATTAGACAAGGATTTTGATGTTATAAGTGCAGTTAATGATATTAATGACTATATGGGACCAGGAACTGGTTATAGAATGAGTGAAGAAAGATGGCAGGAAATACAAAATATTCCTAATGTAATAAAACCAGAAGATATAGAATAATAGGCAGAGGTGATAAATATGGAGAATACAACAAATCAATATGCTATGCCAGAACTTACGCTTACAGAAGTAGGCGAAGCAAAGATTGGAATTAATGCAGACGAAGTTGTTATAGGACTAGCACCAGCATTTCTTAAATTCCAACACAAAACAATTGTAGGGATAAATCATAGCGATGTTTTAAGAGAAATTATCGCAGGAGTAGAAGAAGAAGGATTAACTGCTCGTGTTGTTAGAGTTATTAGAACTTCAGATGTTTCATTTATAGCAAATGATGCTGCTAAATTAAGTGGATCAGGTATAGGAATAGGAATTCAATCAAAAGGAACAACAGTTATACACCAAAAGGATTTACTTCCTTTAAATAACTTAGAGTTATTTCCTCAAGCACCACTTTTAGATCTTGATACTTTCAGAGCAATAGGAAAGAATGCAGCAAGATATGCTAAGGGAGAATCTCCAACACCAGTTCCAACAAGGAACGACCAAATGGCTAGACCTAAATTTATGGCAATAGCTGCTTTACTTCATATAAAAGAGACTAAGCATGTAACAGTTGGAGCTAAGCCTATAGAAATAGAAGTTAAATTTTAATTTGGGAGGAGAAAAGATCATGGAACAAAGAAAAATGAATCCAAAAGATTATCCTTTGGCTACAAAAAGACCTGAGAGCATAAAAACTCCAACAGGAATGAACTTACAAGACATAACATTAGAGAACGTACTTAATGGCAATGTTAAGCCAGAAGATGTTAGAATATCACCAGAAACTTTAGAAATGCAAGCTCAAATTGCTGAGGGAATGAATAGACATGCAATAGCTAGAAACTTCAGAAGAGCAGCAGAACTTATAAAAGTTCCAGATGATAGAATTCTTGAGATGTACAATGCATTAAGACCATACCGTTCAACAAAAGAAGAGCTTTTAGCAATGGCTGAAGAGCTTGAAAATGTATATGGTGCCAAAGTTAATGCTGATTTCGTAAGAGAAGCTGTTGAAGTTTACGAAAAAAGAGCTAAGTTAAGACAAGAATAATATCTTATTGCCACTATTATGTGGACAATTTTAATAAGTAACCTTGGGTTAGGGAGGAAAAATCATGAACATAGTAGCAGGTGTAGATATTGGTAATGCTACAACGGAAGTCGCATTAGCAAAAGTTGAAAATGAAAAGGTGAAATTTCTTTCAAGTGGAATAGTTCCAACAACAGGAATTAAAGGAACAGAAGAAAACATTGAAGGAGTATTTTCCTCCTTAAAACAAGCACTAAAAAAAGCATCTTTAAATATAGAGGATTTAGATTTAGTTAGAATAAATGAAGCAGCACCAGTTATAGGTGATGTTGCCATGGAAACAATAACTGAGACTATAATCACTGAGTCAACTATGATAGGACACAACCCATCTACTCCAGGTGGTCTTGGTCTTGGCATAGGAAAAACTATAAATATAGAAGACTTAGATGCATTGGATATTGATAACTTAGAAGATAAAAGGTTTATCCCTATTATATTAAGTAAAATTAACTTCTTTGAAGCAGCGTTAAGAATAAATGCTGCTATTAAAAGAGGAATAGACATAACAGCAGCTATTGTCCAAAGGGATGATGGAGTTTTAATAAACAACAGATTAGACAAAAAAATACCTATAGTTGATGAAGTAATGCTTCTAGAAAAAGTTCCTGTAGGCATGAAAGCAGCTGTAGAGGTTGCAGCACAAGGTGATGTTGTTGAAACTTTATCTAACCCATATGGTATTGCAACAGTATTTGACCTAACATCAAAAGAAACAAAGATGATAGTGCCTATATCAAGAGCTTTAATAGGAAACAGGTCTGCGGTAGTTATAAAAACTCCAAAGGGCGATGTCCAGGAGAAGAGAATCCCAGCAGGTAAGATTCATATAAATGGGTTAAACCGAAAAGAAGTTGTAGATGTAGAACATGGTGCAGAAGGGATAATGGAGGCAGTAAAATTTTGTGTTCCGATACAAGATGTTAGAGGAGAAGCTGGTACAAATGCCGGAGGAATGCTTGAGAGAGTAAGGCAGGTTATGGCTAAGCTTACTAAACAAAAGATATCTGATATATCAATCCAAGATTTATTAGCAGTTGATACATTCATACCTCAAAAGGTTAAGGGTGGTCTTGCAGAAGAATTTTCCATGGAAAATGCAGTTGGGATAGCTGCAATGGTTAAGGCAGATAAATTACAAATGCAAATTATTGCAGATAAACTACAAGAGCTATTAAACGTTCAAGTAGAAGTTGGTGGAGTAGAAGCTGATATGGCTATAAGAGGAGCTTTAACAACACCAGGAAGTAGCACACCACTTGCAATACTTGATATGGGAGCAGGATCTACTGATGCATCAATAATAAATAATCATGGAGAGATTTCATCAATCCACTTAGCAGGAGCAGGAAACATGGTAACAATGCTTATAAAATCTGAGCTTGGATTAGAGGATTTTAATTTAGCTGAAGATATTAAGAAGCATCCATTAGCTAAAGTAGAGAGTTTATTTCATATAAGACATGAAGATGGAACAGTAGAATTCTTTAAAAAGCCATTAGATCCATCAGTATTTGCAAAAGTTGTAATAATAAAAGATGGAATGCTAGTTCCAATTGATGGCCAAAAATCTTTAGAAAAGATCAAAAGCATAAGAAGATCTGCTAAAGAAAAAGTATTTGTAACTAATTGCTTAAGAGCATTAACTATAGTTTCACCTACAAGTAATATAAGAGATATTGAATTTGTTGTCTTAGTAGGAGGATCATCGCTAGATTTTGAAGTTCCTCAATTAGTTACAGACTCTTTATCACAATATGGAGTGGTTGCTGGAAGAGGAAATATAAGAGGTACAGAAGGACCAAGAAATGCGGTTGCAACAGGGCTTATACTAGCTTGTAATGGAAATGGAGTAGATAAGTAATGATGATGAGATATTTTGAATACGACGTACCGAGTGTATTTTTATATTATTCTTCAGATTTAGAAGACTTAACTAAATTCAATGAAATTTTATGGGGTATAGAGGAAGAAGGAATTCCTTGTGATGTTGTTTGTAAAGAAGAACATCTAAACTCAGAAGAGCTAAGTCATACCGCATCCCAAAGTTCAAAATTGTCAGTAGGAATCGGTGTTGATGGTACTGGAAAAGTAACTTTAACTTATAACAAGTTAAAGAAGGATAAACCATTATTTACTATTAACTTAAATAATGATGTTACTCTTTTAAGAGCACTTGGTGCTAATGCTGGAAGATTAGTTAAAGGTATCGCTTTTAAAGAATTATAAGTAAATATTATATTAAGAATAAAGATAGTTAAAAAGGAGATATAAACTATGAAAAAGTTAAATGATTTTAAGCAATTAAGTTTAGAAGTAGTAAAAGAAATGGCTAAGGCAGCTGAAGAAAAAGCAGCTAGCATAAATGTACCAGTTATATTTGCAGCTGTAGATGCTGGAGCAAACCTAATGTTAATGCATAGAATGGAAAATGCTTTTATAACAAGTATTGATATAGCAGTAAACAAGGCTTTTACAGCAGCTTGTTTAAAGCAAGGAAGCCATGAGATAGCTGGATGTGTTCAACCGGGAGAAAGTCTTTATGGATTACAACTTACAAACAACTGTAGAATAGTTCCTTTTGGTGGCGGAATGCCAATAATAGTTGATGGTGAAGTTGTTGGAGCTGTTGGTGTAAGTGGTGGAACTGTAGAAGAAGATATGTCTATAGCACAAGCTGCAGTAGATGCATTTAACAAAAAATAAAAAAACATTAATCAAAAGATTAAATTTTAGGAGGAAAATACAATGAGAATGTATGATTATTTAGTACCAAGCGTTAACTTTATGGGCGCTGGATGTGTAAAATTAGTAGGAGAAAGATGTAATATATTAGGTGGAAAGAAAGCTTTAATAGTTACAGATAGTTTCTTAAGAAGCATGGAAGGTGGAGCAGTAGAATTAACTGTTAAGTCTTTAGAAGAAGCAGGAATAGAAGTTGTTTATTATGATGGTGTTGAGCCAAACCCAAAGGATACTAATGTTGCTGAGGGATTAAAAATATACAAAGACAATGGATGTGATATGATAGTTACAGTTGGTGGCGGAAGTTCTCACGACTGTGGTAAAGGTATCGGTATTGTTGCAAGTCATGATGGAGATCTTTATGAGTATGCAGGAATAGAAACTTTAACTAATGCTCTTCCTCCAATAGTTTCAGTTAACACTACAGCAGGAACAGCAAGTGAAGTTACAAGACACTGTGTTATAACTAACACTAAGACTAAGGTTAAATATGTTATAGTAAGTTGGAGAAACTTACCATTAGTTTCATTCAATGATCCAGAATTAATGGTTAAAAAGCCAGCAGGTTTAACAGCTGCTACTGGAATGGATGCATTAACTCATGCTATAGAAGCTTATGTATCAAAGGATGCAAATCCTGTAACTGATGCTGCTGCTATACAAGCTATAAAGTTAATATCAAACAACTTAAGACAGGCAGTTGCTTTAGGTGAAAACTTAGTAGCTAGAGAGAACATGGCATACGGTTCATTATTAGCTGGTATGGCATTCAACAATGCTAACTTAGGATACGTTCATGCTATGGCTCACCAATTAGGTGGATTATACGATATGCCTCATGGAGTTGCTAATGCTATGCTTCTTCCACACGTTGAAAGATACAACTTAATCTCAAACCCACAAAAGTTTGCTGATATAGCTGAATTCATGGGAGAAAACATAACTGGATTATCAGTTATGGAAGCTGCTGAAAAAGCTATAGATGCTATGTTCAGACTTTCAACTGATATCGGAATTCCTTCAAGCTTAAAAGACATGGGAATAAAAGAAGAAGATTTCGCATACATGGCTGAAATGGCATTAAAAGATGGAAATGCTTTCAGTAACCCAAGAAAAGGAAATGAAAGAGACATAATAGCTATATTCAAGGCTGCATTTTAGTTTGAATTTAGTTTAAGATTATAAAAAGACCTAGTCAGAGGTGGAAATCCACATTTGACTAGGTCTTTCTTAATATACAGTAAAGTATAAAAAATTTCATCCTAAACTTGTCACTTAAGATAGATTACTTCATTGCTAATACCATACCTTTTAGTATGTTTGTTGAGTTTTCAACAGCTATAGGTATGAATTTTTCATAATCCATATGAGCACCTGTGTTTGCATTATCAGATATAGAACGTATAACTACAAATGGCACATGATTTAAGTAACATACATGAGCTATACTTCCACCTTCCATCTCACAAGCAAGAGCATTAAACTCTTCGTGGAACCATCTTATTTTATTAACATTAGCAACAAATTGATCTCCAGTTACTATTCTTCCTACAAAACTTTTATGTTTAGTTATGTTAGAACATACATTTTTAGCAAGAGATACTAATTCCTCATCACATTTGAAATCAAAAGTATCTAATCTAGGAACCTGACCATGTTTATCACCAAAAGCAGTAGTATCCATATCATGTTGTACTAAGTTGTTAGCTATAACTAAATCTCCAGGAACTATTTCTGCTCCTATACCACCAGCTACACCAACATTAACTATTTTACTAGCTTTATATTCAGAGATAAGTATTTGTGTACAAACCGCTGCATTAACTTTACCTATTCCGCAAACAACGGCAACTACTTTCTTACCCCAAAGAGTTCCGTAGTTAAATTCCATATTTGCTTTTTTATCAGTTCTCTCAATATCCATTTCTTTTAAAAGAAGCTCAAGCTCTTCGCTCATAGCTGAAATTATGCCTAAAACCATTATTCATTCCTCCAATTTTGAGTATATAGGAACATGAAAGAAAATAACAAGTTAAATATACTAGCATACTGACTTGTTATTTTTTGAATGTGCCTTAATATATTATATCAAATAAGTACTGCTTCTAAAACAAATTATAAGGGCTAAATTAATTATTGGAAGTAAGGAATTTGAGAAAAGTCTATTTGTAAATAATTCATCAATACATATTTAATTGTGTTCATGCAAATTTTTAATATTATTATTTTAGAATAATTAAGTCAAGGACATATCATAACCAAATGAGGTTTATAAATATAGTTATGCATAATTTTATGTGGATTAATCACTAACTTTTACTTTGCTAAAACGTATACAAAAACGCATTTGATTAATATGGAATTCGTGATATAATTTTCCTTAAGATAGTGTTTTTTTATAGCTTAAATAAAAGATAGAATTTAAGATGAAATGGGGGCATATATAATATGGAAAAGTATAAAGTTCTTGAGATTAAACAAAGTGTTTTCGAAGACAATGATAGACAGGCGGATTTGCTTAGGGAAGAATTAAAAGAAAATAAGACCTTTTTATTGAATTTGATGTCATCACCAGGTTCAGGTAAAACAACAACTGTTTTAAGAACAATTAACGCTTTGAAAGATGAAATGAGAATTGGAATTTTAGAAGCTGATATTGACTCAGATGTGGATGCTAATACTGTTGCAAAGACGGGTACAAAAGTAATTCAATTGCACACTGGTGGCATGTGTCATCTTGATGCAGATATGACCAAACAAGGGCTATCGGGATTGGGAACAGAAGAACTTGATTTTGTAATATTAGAAAATATAGGGAATTTAGTGTGCCCAGCAGAATTTGATACTGGTGCATCAAAAAATGCTATGATTTTAAGTCTACCAGAGGGAGATGATAAACCATTAAAGTATCCTTTAATGTTTTCAATTGTTGATGTTCTGTTGATTAATAAGATTGATGCAATAGATTATTTTGATTTTGATTTAGAGGCAGTTAAAGAGTATACAAGAAAATTGAACCCAAATATTAAAATAATTCCCATATCTGCTAAAACTGGAGAGGGAATTCATGAGTGGGCTGACTGGATACGTACTGAAGTGAAAAATTGGAATAAAAGGTAGTACCATACTAAAACTTAAATTGGGGGTAAATGGATATGGTAAAAGAGAAAGTACTTGATCTGGCGAATAAGATTAGCAATCAAAAGCGTGGTTCAAAAACAGAAATTAAGCCGGAAGATCCGGAATATTATATTCTGGAACCTATTATTACAGAAGAAATGGCAGAAGTAGCTCTTTGTCTTCAATTACGTAACCCGATGAGTGCAAAGGAGATTGCTCCTCTGTGCGGCAAATCTGTAGAGGAAACAGAGAAACTCTTATGGGAATTGGCAGTTGCCGGGGCTGCTTTTGTTAATAAAATTGATGGTGTTGATAAATATTGGAATGAAATTTGGGTTCCAGGGCATATGGAAATGATGGTTAACAACAAGGAGAATGTTAAAAAGTATCCCCAAATTGGCAAGGCTTTTGATGAATATGGAAAATTAAGAGGACCCAAGGCAGCAGGTAATGTTCCTGTAGGTTCAGGCCCTATGCGTGTTATCCCTATTGAACAATCTATTTCGGGTGAAACCAGAAGAGCATCTTATGAGGAAGTTTCTAAATATCTCAATGAGAATACTATTTTCTCAGTTGCTGATTGTTCCTGTCGTACAGCAAGAGAAGTCATGGGAGAAGGCTGTGGTCACTTGAAGGAAGATATGTGTATTCAGTTGGGACATGCTGCTGAATATTATATCCGTACAGGTAGAGGAAGACAGATTACCCGTGAAGAAGCTTTTGAAGTTATTAAAAAAGCCGAAGAAAACGGGTTAATGCATAATATACCGAATACAGATGGTCCTGGAAAAACTCACGCCATTTGTAACTGTTGCGGATGCGGCTGCTTTGCTGTAAGAATTGCCAATATGTTCGTAAACCCAGATATGGTACGTTCCAACTATGTTTCACAAGTGGATACAGATAAATGTGTTGCCTGCGGAGAATGTGTTGAAAATTGTCCTACTGGCGCATTAAAATTAGGTCAAAAAATCTGTACTAAAACACCTATTCCCGAGAAGAAAAGAGAACTTCCTTATGATACAGAATGGGGTCCGGATAAATGGAATCCTGATTATCGTACTAACAGAAAGGTTGTTATGGATACTGGTTCAAGTCCTTGTAAAGCAGAATGTCCTGCTCATATTGGTATTCAGGGTTATATCAAGCTGGCTTCTCAAGGAAGATATACTGAAGCACTTGAACTTATCAAGCATGAAAATCCGTTCCCAGCAGTATGTGGACGTATCTGCCCAAGAAAATGTGAATCTGCTTGTACCAGAGGAGACGTCGATGATCCTATTGCTATAGATGATATCAAAAAATTCATTGCGGAACAAGATTTGAATAAAGATAGTCGATATATACCTAAAGTAAAACATCAATATGGAAATAAAATTGCCGTTATTGGTGCAGGTCCTTCCGGGCTTTCCTGTGCTTTCTACTTAGCTATTGATGGCTATAAGGTAACAGTGTTTGAAAAACAAAAAGCACTTGGAGGCATGTTGAAACTTGGAATACCTTCTTTCAGACTAGAAAAACATGTAGTTAATGCAGAAATCGATATCTTGAGAGAATTGGGGGTTGAGTTTAAGACAGATGTTGAGGTGGGTAAAGATGTAAGCCTTAATGACTTAAGAGGTGAAGGATTCGAAGCATTCTATCTTGCAATCGGTGCTCAATCAGGTAGAAAGTTAGGTCTTGAGGGTGAAGATGCTGAGGGGGTAATCACTGGTGTAGAATTTTTACGCAAGGTAAATCTAGGTGAAGATTTGAAAATAGAAGGGGAAACTATCGTAATTGGTGGAGGAAATGTTGCTATTGACGTTGCCAGAACTGCTACACGTATTGGTGCATCACAAGTTCATATGTATTGTTTAGAAAGTAGAGAGCAAATGCCATCTCTTGATGAGGAAATTGAAGAGGCATTGGCAGAAGATATTAGCATCAATAATTCTTGGGGACCAAAACGAATTCTTGTGGAAAATGGACATGTTATAGGGGTAGAATTTAAAAAGTGTATTTCTGTCTTTGACGAAAATAAAAGGTTTAATCCTAAATTTGATGAAAGTGAAACCAAAATGGTGAGGGCAAACAATGTTCTACTTTCAGTAGGTCAAGGAATGGATTGGGGTGGATTATTACAAGACTCAAAAATGGAATTGAAGCCCAATAAGACAGTTAAAGCTGATCCACTTACTTTACAAACAGGTGAACCGGATGTATTCGCCGGCGGAGATGCGCTGACAGGTCCTAGATTTGCTATAGATGCCATTGCTTTAGGAAAGGAGGGTGCTATTTCAATCCATCGTTATGTTCACCATGGACAAAGTTTAACTATAGGTCGTATTAAGAGAGAATACCGTGCCTTTGATAAAGCAAACCTTGTCCTTGAAGGATACGATCATCTTCCAAGACAAAAATCAAGCCATATTGACGGAAAGAAATCCAAAGAAACCTTCAAGGATTTACGTGATACATTTACAGAAGAGCAAGTGAAGAAGGAAACAGAACGCTGCCTTGGATGTGGTGCTACAGTTGCAGATCAATACATCTGTGTAGGATGCGGCGTCTGTACTACAAAATGTAAATATGAAGCAATCAAACTGGTAAGAAAGTATGACAATCAAAATACAGAATTTAGTGATATGAAGTCTACCATTGTAAAATACGCGTTAAAACGTAAGGTGAGAATTGCTGTGAAAAAGCCTGTGAAAGCATTGAAATCAATTTTCTCTAGTGAAAAAGATAAGTAAGAGAAATTAACAAATTATATAAAATAAAAGATGGGGGAACGAGGTTCCCCTACTTTTGAACTTTGACAAGAGAGGTGAGTTTATTTGCATGAATTAGGAGTTGTGATTGAAGTTGTTAAAACTGTTGAAAATTTTGCAAGAAAAAATGCAGTAACAAAAATCGATACATTGGTTCTCCAAATTGGTGAGCTCTCATCCATGATTCCAAGATATATTGAATCATGTTATCCAGCTGCAGTAGATGGTACATTATTGCAGAATACGAAATTGAAAATTGAAATATTGCCAGGAAACGGTATTTGCAAAGAGTGTAATAAAGTTTTTAATCTAATTGAGAATAATGGTAAATGTCCACACTGCGGAAGTAGAGATTTGGATATATTATGCGGAAAAGAGTTTATGATTAAGGAAATAATAGCTTGTTAAATTAGACTAAGAAAATGTTGATAAAATAAAAAAATGAAGAAAATTAGAATGTGCCAGCATAACCGTAAAAGTAAGTCGGGGATTTGAGTATACTTGAAATACATATAAAAAAATACTATAAAATTAAGAATGAAAAAAGCGTAAATTTTTATATTAAATAACATAATGTAGAGGGGAAAACAGGGAATGAATAAGACGTTAAGAAAATTTATAATAACATTAACTATAGCTGGATTAGCTATAGGTTCAGTAGGATGCTCCAATAATGAAAAAGATAAGGTGAAAAAAACAAACACTGAAGTTCAAGAGAGTAATTTTGAAACAGTAAAATTCGTATATTCAGATAGTGCTAAAGATTATGATGTAACAGTAAAATCGCCAAGAAAAAAGGCAGTTACATTATCTCAATTTATGACAGAAATGTTATTAGCATTAAATTTAGAGGATAGAATGATAGGAACGGCTCTTTTAGATAATCCTATATTACCTGAATTTGAAGAAGCCTACAATAAAATACCAGTACTTAAAGTTGGAGAAGGTCATTCTGTATCTAAAGAAGCATTTATAGCAACAGGTGCAGACTTTGTAAGTGGATGGGATTCATCTATAAGTGAACAAACTACAGGATCACCTAGTGAACTTATATCAAAAGATATAATTCCATTTATGGCTAAGTCTTATAGAGCAGATTCTACAGTAGAAACTGTTTATGAAGATTTTGAATTATTAGGGAAAATATTCGGAGTACAAGATAAAGCTAAAGAAGTTGTAGGTAAAATGAAAAGTGATATAAAAGTTGTAAAAGACAAAGTTGGAGACATAAAAGAAGAAGATAGAGCGAAAATGATGGTATTTGATTCTGGTGAAAATGATGCAATGGTAGTTGGAGCAGGACTTGCTAATAACTTAATAAACCTTGCGGGTGGAAAAAATGTATTTGCTAAAGATGCAACTAAACCTTATATATATGTTTCATGGGAAAGTATAGCAGCAGACAATCCAGAAGTCATATTAGTAACTGATTTTATGGCAGGAAAACCAGTACAAGAAAAGATAGACTTTTTGAAGGCTCATCCTGCACTTAAAGATGTACCTGCTATAAAAAATAACAAAATATATGTTGTAGGATTAGCTGAGTTATCTCCAGGTGTTAGAAACCCTAAGCTTATCCAGGAAATGTACGGATATTTCTTTGGAGAAAATAAGTAATGCAAGTAGTTTTAGAAGATAAAAAAGGCCTTTCTAAAAAGAAAGGTTTTTTATTTTGGGTTATAGCTTTAACTATAATATTAGTAGGTACAGTAGTTGTAGCTATAGCCATAGGTAGTACGTATATTGAACCTGGAGAAGTATATAAAGTACTACTTAGTAAATTAACAAATGGAGCAGTTTACAGTGATGTTGGAAGTGTAATGACACAAAATATTATATGGGAAATAAGATTTCCTAGAGTATTATTGGGAGGTATATGTGGAGCTGGATTAGCACTTTGTGGAGTGCTTATGCAATGTGTTACTAAAAACCCAATAGCTGAGCCATATATATTAGGTATATCATCAGGGGCATCTTGTGGTGCTGTTGCAGTTATAGTTTTAGGCGGTATGTCATCACTTGGCATAAATAGTATTGGAGCAGGAGCCTTTGTAGGTTCTCTTATATCAGGAATATTAGTTTTTGCTATAGGTACTCAAATGGGTAAAACAACATCTACAACAAGATTAGTATTATCAGGTATGGCAATATCAACAATATTTTCGGCATTTACTAACTTACTTATATATTCAGCAGAGAATTCAAATCAAGCAAAGACTGCTCTGTTTTGGACTGTTGGTAGTTTAGGAGGAGCTAAAAGAGAGATTTTATTATTCCCATTTATTATGTTAGTTGTAGTTATGATAGTAGCATTAATAATGTCTAAATCACTAGATATATTACTTCTTGGTGATGATAGTGCAATAATACTTGGAATAAATATAAAGCTTATAAAATCTATAATTTTAATATTAGCTACATTACTTACATCGTCATTAGTTGCTATAACTGGTTCTATAGGATTTATAGGACTTGTAGTGCCACATATATGTAGAACTATAACAGGAAGTGATCATAAAAAACTTATAGCACTTTCATCATTAATAGGTGCTATATTCCTAATATTATCAGATATTGTAGCTAGAGGGCTTTTCCCACCAATAGAAATACCTATAGGAATAATAACTGCATTAGTTGGAGGACCGTTCTTCTTATACTTAATTTGTAAGAGAAACTATTCATTTGGAGGAAAAGAGTAATGTTTAAAGTCCAAGTTAAAAATTTAAGATTCAGCATAGATAAAAAAGAAATATTAAAAGATATATCTTTTGATATTCAAAAAGGTTCATTCGTAGGAGTTATAGGTCCTAATGGCTCAGGAAAATCTACATTACTTAAAAACATATATAGACTTTATAAACCATTAAGTGGAAGTATATTATTAGATAATGAAGAATTAGATAAAATGAAATATAAAGATTGTGCAAAAGAGATTGCAGTTTTAGCTCAAGAAAGTAATACTCACTTTGATTTTACTGTTGAACAAATAGTAAAGATGGGAAGATATCCATATAAATCAGTTTTTCAAAATTATTCTAAAGATGATTTACAAATGGTTAAGAATATGCTCCAAAAGGTAGGCTTAGAAAGCTATAGTGAGAGGAGTTTTTCTAAGTTATCAGGGGGAGAAAAGCAAAGAACGTTAATAGCAAGGGCTTTAGTTCAAAATACTAATTTTTTAATACTAGATGAACCAACAAATCATTTAGATATAGGTCACCAGATACAGATTATGGATTTAGTTAAAAGTCTTAATATAACTACTTTATCAGCTATACATGATATGAATCTAGCATCTATGTATTGTGATTATTTAATTGTAATGAAAGATGGAAAGATAAAGAACTTTGGAATAGTAGAAGAAGTAATAAATTGCGAAATGTTAAAAGACGTATTTGGTGTAAATGCGTATGTAGGAGTTAACCCTATAAACAAAAAATTACAAGTATCATTTATGCACACACATGAACATATTAAAGGGTTAGGAACTGATCATGTACATGAAGATGGATTTACAGGATTGCATACTCATTAAAAGATGCAAATGAACTTGTAATTTAATAGCGAAAAGTATAATGGTATATACAGCAATTTAATTCATTTATGATATAATTTAGGAGTTAAAATTATTTATATTCTAAGAATACGGGGTAAGAATACATATGATATATCAAGATGAAATTAAGTGTAATAAAGAATTATATGACAATCTGAAAGTTGACTGCCAAAAATGTTTTGGGTTCTGCTGTGTTGCATTGTACTTTTCTGCTTCAGAAGGTTTTCCAACGGACAAAGACGCTGGTAAACCTTGTATAAATTTACAATCTGATTTTAAATGTGCTGTTCACAAAAATCTTAGGAAGAAAGGTCTTAAAGGATGTACTGCTTATGACTGCTTTGGAGCAGGTCAAAAAGTTGCTCAAGTTACATATGGTGGACACGATTGGAGAACAAATCCAGGAACTGAAAAGCAGATGTTTGATGTATTTTTGGTTATGAGACAACTTCATGAAATGTTATGGTATCTAACAGAAGCATTTAGAATGCAATATGACAGTATTAGCCAAGAGAAAATTAGTTATATGATAAGCGAAACAGTAAGGCTTACTAACCTAGATGCTGATTCACTCATAAAGCTAGACTTAGTAGCGCACAGAAACAATGTTAATGTTCTACTTTTAAAAACTAGTGAACTTGTACGAGCTAAAGCTCGTAGAGGACAAAAGAACGCTTTAAAACGTAAGAAGACAATTGCTGGAAGATTAAATTTTATTGGTTCAGACCTTAAAAAACTTAATCTAAGAGGAGAAGATTTGAGAGGTGCATTTCTTATTGCAGCAGACCTTAGATCGGTTGACTTAAGTGGAGCAGACCTTATTGGAGCTGATTTTAGAGATGCTGATATAAGAGGAGCTAATCTCACAAATAGCATATTTATTACGCAAGCTCAGATTAATTCAGCTAAGGGAGACTCTAATACAAAGTTACCAATGTCATTAGTTAGGCCTGCATATTGGGATAAATAATTGATTGAGAAATAAGGCACATTCAATGCACATTCAAAAAAATTAAGTTTTAAACTATATGCATTGTAAATAATAAAATTGCCTAAAAAACGCACCAAAATGAGTGCGTTTTTTTCTATTGCTTAAATATCCAAACACATTATGTGTCTTATAAGAGATTTATGGTATAGACTATGAATTTTAGGTTATAAAATAATAATGAAGGTTACCATATACAGTACATAATAAAAATAAGTTTATATTGAAAAACATGTAAGGATGTGAGCTAATGAAAAATATATCTAATACACATTGGAAGTTTATATCTAAAATGATGATAGTGTTAATACTAGCAACGGTCTCTTCCACAATGATTTCTAAAGGAAACAATGAAGCGAAAGCAATTTCTGCAATAGAAAGTAGTAATAATATTATTATTCCAAGGCCTGTAAGCTATGAAAAAGGTGAGGGTAAATTTATACTTACAAAGGATACTTCGATTTATATAAAAGGAAATAATGAAGAAGAAACAGAAGAAATTAATAAAATTGCAGAACTTATAAGGGGAAAATTAAAGTCTTCTACAGGCTTCGAATTAAATATTATTAAATCAGATAATGTTCCATCAGGTAGTATTTATTTAACTACTATAGGATCAGAAGAAGCTCAAGGAGATGAAGGTTATAAAATAATAACCACACCTGAAAATGTTAAAATTATAGCCTATAGGCCAGAAGGAATTTCAAGAGGGGTTCAAACATTAAGACAACTATTGCTAGCAGATATTGAAAAGGACACCGTAGTTACTGACGTGGAATGGAGTATTCCTGTTTCAACAATAAATGATAAACCTGAATATGGTTATAGAGGATTAATGATTGATGTGGCTAGACACTTTTTCACTGTAGATGAAGTTAAACGTCAAATAGATCATGCATCTCAATATAAAATAAATAAAGTTCATTTACACCTCAGTGATGATCAAGGATGGCGTTTAGAAATAAAAAAATGGCCAGACTTAACTAATATAGGTGGAAGCACAGAAGTAGGTGGTGGACCTGGAGGATATTATACACAAGAAGAGTTTAAGGATATAGTTAAATACGCAGCTGAACGATATGTAGAGATAATTCCTGAATTTGATATGCCAGGTCATACCAATGCGGCATTGGCTTCTTATGGTTTTCTAAATCCAGATGGTAAAAGAAAACCTTTATATACAGGTACAGACGTAGGATTTAGTTCCTTAATGACTCATGATGAAAAAACATATGAATTTATTGATGATGTAATTAAGGAAGTTTCTGAGATATCACCTTCCAAATATATTCACATAGGAGGGGATGAAGCGGATAGTACTAAAAAGGAGGACTATGATTATTTTGTAGGCCGGGTATCTAAAATAGTTGAGAAGTATGGAAAAACTCCAATAGGTTGGGATCCAATTGATACATCTCCGGAAATAAATTCAAATGTAGTATTACAGAATTGGAAAGATTCTAATGAAGCAGCTAGAGAAAAAAATATGAAAATGATTATTTCAATTGCAAAAAAAGCTTATTTAGATATGAAATATAATGAGAGTACGCCATATGGATTAGACTGGGCAGGTTACATTCCTGTAGAAACCGCATATAAATGGGATCCTACTGATTATGCTCCAAAGGAGTTAGTTTTAGGTATAGAAGCACCATTATGGACTGAAACAATCTCCGATACAAAAGCTATGGATTATATGATATATCCAAGATTATTAGGTCATGCTGAAATAGGTTGGACACCTAAAGACGCTAGAGATTGGAATGAATATAAGGTCAGATTAGAGAAACAAGGGGAAAGAATGAAAAATCAAGGAATAAATTACTACAAGGATAGTAGTGTATGGACATCTGAAAAGAAATAAACTATTGTTTATAATATTTTAAATTTGTGGATAACTTTAATAAGCATTAAAACATATAGAGTTTTTAGTTGAAAACTTTAATGAGTGAAAAATTACAAGTGACAAGTTGCAAGAGTTTAAGAAATTGACAATTGAAGGATAAATTTTCTTAGGAAGATTGAAATGAATTGATAATTGACGATTGAGAATTGACAATTGAAGGATAAATATTCTTAGGAAGATTTTAAAATTTTAAGAATATAATTAAAGAAAATCTGTGATTTTCAACCTCGGATTGCTCCCCGCTATCTGGACTAAAGTTACTCATTCTAAAGTTTTCTCAAAATTTCAAGCTAAGCTGAAATTTTATTTTTATAATATTCATGTGGGGATACATATCCTATAGAGGAATGTATCCTTTCATGGTTATATCTATAAACATAATCATTTAAATCAATTTCTAACTCTTTTAAGCTCCAATACATCTCATTATTAAGGCACTCTTCTTGAAGATATCTGTGATATGACTCAATAAAAGCATTGTAATTAGGACTCCTTACTGGAATCCTTTCATGAACTACTTTTTCATCCATACATCCCTTTTCAAATACACCACTAA
>NZ_FOKI01000051.1 GCF_900111985.1 Clostridium frigidicarnis | reverse complement strand
TTTCTATAATTTTTACAATCACCTTGAGATCTTACATATCTTTCACGTTGAAGATGTTCATCCATCTCAACATCTAGAAACTGTTCAATAATTCCTCCAAATAGTCTTTGCATTAATCCATTTTTCCCAATAATGTCATTCATATCTCTGCACTTTGCTAATTCATCCTTTAAATTTATATCTGGTACTTGAATTTCTCTCATTTTTTACGCTCCTTAAAAATATTCTTATAGATATTATTACCATAAATACCAGTTACACATACAAAAAAATAAAAGTAGATTTGTTTTTACACAAACCTACTTACATTCTCATTTTTTATAAACTTCAAGCTTTAAGTTTACATTAGACATAACCTCTTTTCATATTTCTTTTATTAGATTTATTTATTCTGCTGTTGTCATAGCATTTTTTCTTATCTTTTAGAATTTTAAGTTCTTTTAATTGGCTTTTGTAGCTATTAAATCTTTCAATACTTAATTTTCCATCTTCAATGGCTGCTTTAATTGCGCATCCAACTTCTTTATCATGTTTACAGTCTCTAAATTTACATTGGTCTATCAAAGAGTATATATCTTGAAAGCTCTCTGAAAGTATATCTTCATCAGCCCATAACTGTAGTTCCTTGAGGCCGGGAGTATCTATAACTGTGCAGCCTGAGCTATGCTGCAAAAGCTGAGAACTAGTGGTGGTGTGTCAACCTTTACCATTAGAACTACTTATTTCATTTGTTTTTTGTATTTCATCACCAAAAATATAATTAATAATTGTAGATTTACCTACTCCAGAAGAACCAAGAAATACTATTGTTTTGCCGCAACATAAAAATTTATTAAATATATTCATATTGATGTTATTTAATACACTTATGGAGTAAATAGATATACCATTAGCAATACTATCTATTTTTTCTATATAATCAGAGATGTTATTACAAAGGTCACATTTATTTAAAAGTATAACAGGTGTTGCTCCACTACTACGAACTAAGGTAATATATCTTTCGATTCGACCTATATTAAAATTATCATCTAGACCACTTACAATAAATGCAGTATCTATATTTGAACCTATAATTTGTTCTTCTATATTTCCTCCAACCAATATACCATTTTTCATTTTTCTTCCACCTGATATAACAAGTTTACGGGCAAAGTAACTTTTTCTTGGCAATATAGCATATATAATAGCATCAGTATCATTAATCCTCTTAATGGCAACCCAATCACCAACTGCAGGGTAATCTTTTTTTACATCTGCATTATACATAAACTTACCGCTCAATTTGCCATTGAAACTTTCTTTTTCAGAACATACAATATAATTCCCTTTGTGCTGTGTCATGACTCTTGCAGCACAGAAACCTTTCTCTAAATAGGGTTGAAAATTCTTTTCAAAATATTTATTCCATCCTAACTTTTCTAAACTCATAAAGTCTCCTTTTCGATTGAAAGCATTAAGCCTACTAAAATTTTAAAGCCTAATGTGCCTAAAGTTACTATGAAGTTTTCAATGAATTAGCATAAAAAAGTATATAAAAATACCACAGCAAGATTAACCTACTGTGGTATACCTAATATTTGGGCATAAAAAATACACGCTAACCTGTACCGTGAATTTTAATACTAACTATTAAGACTGAAAGGTTAAATCAAAGTTGTTCAAAAGGTATAACAAATAAAGAGTATACTAAGTACTCTTAAAAAACTCCTTTTGAACCTATATACAATTATTTCAAAACCACCTCATATAACTTTTGCATAAAAAAATTCACTCCTTTCGCCTAAAATTTATCATTAAACTTTAACCATAATATAGCATACATATATTAAAAAAACAATACTACATATAAATATTAAATTTGTATTTAAATAACAAAAAAATTAGGAAAATTTAAAGAGTAATAGAAGTTGCTCATTTAACAGAAAAAGAAAAGGTAAAATCTTTGCTGTATGAAGTTCGAATAATTATTCAAGGCAGAGTACGGAGCTAATAGAAATAAACAATTAGAGTAAATTAAGAAGGTTTTATTATGTGGACTTCTTATTAGTTTAATAAAGAATAGAAAAAATGTTGCTTATAATGGTATAATTAACCAATATATATAAATAAATCAATTCAGACAAATTAAAGCACAATAAGACGGGAATAACATCTTATATTTTTATATACTTTAGTGGAGGTATGAAATTTGGAAATAATTAAGTGTCTTAATAATGCAATTGACTACATTGAAAACAATTTAGATTCAAATTTAAATATTGATGAAATATCAAAGGCTGCATTTACATCAAGGTATCATTTTCAACGTGTATTTCATGCATTAACTGGATTTACATTGACTGAGTATATAAGAAATCGTAGATTAACGCTTGCTGCAGAAGCTATACTTTCAAAAGATTTAAAGATTGTTGATATAGCTCTTAAATATGGCTATGAAAGTCCAGATGCTTTTACCAAGGCTTTTCAAAGGCTACATGGAAACTCCGTCAGCATTAAAAAAAGACAGTATAAGAATTAAAGCTTTTCCAAAACTCTCATTTCAAATATCCATTAAAGGAGAATGTGAAATGATTTATAGAATAGTTGAAAAGGATAAATTTAAGGTTTTAGGAATAGATTTTTTCACAACAATAGTTGATAATGCATGTTATAAAGAAATACCAGAATTTTGCGATAGAATTTTTAAAGATGGAACCCATTCTAAGATTAATGAAATTTTAAGATATCATAAAATGAATTTGTTAGATGGAATTTACTATGATTTTAAAGAGGATGGTAGTAGAAGATATATGATGGGTGGGGAGTTTACTGAAAAAAATATAACACAAGGATTTAAAGTACTAGATATACCAGCAAATACATGGGCTGTTTTTGAGGGGAAAGGTGGACAAGAACAAAAGCTTTTAATACAAGATATATGGAAACGTATATATTCTGAATGGTTTCCTTCATTAGGATTTGAACAAATAGAAGGTCCTTGTATAGAAAAATATTTTTGGGATGATGACCAATATGATAATTATACTTGTGAAGTATGGATTCCGGTAAAAAGAAAATAAATTTGGAGGCAACTGAATGAATATTGAAATATATAATTCAAAAGAAGACCAATATGGTAATAGCAAAGAAAATATATTTTTGGCTTTTGGTGATAAAGAAAACTATTTGGGAAGTGCTTATGCATATCCAACAATAAATTATCATCAAGCATATGAAACACCTTATCTTATTTTTATAGATATTAATATTGCTGACAATGTGGACAAGCAATTGAGTGATGAAGTTATGCAAAAGTTATTTGATAAAGTATTTTTAAGAGCTAAAGAGCTTCGGATGCAAAGGCCAGACTTAAAATCTAGAATATATTCTGGCTTTGAATATAATAAGGATAAACTAGGTTTTTATATTAAAAATGGATTTGGGGAAGATTACAGTATTATTATGGAGGCAGGTATTTCTAAAAACTTTACATATATTTTGCCTGAAAGTATAAAAGTAAGAGAGATAAAATTTAACTCCACTCAAGAACTTATGGAATATAAGGCAATATATGATGAAATCTTTGTAACACCATTGGATATAGATGCATTTAAAGAACACGAGAAGCAAATGTATTTTAAAAACCTGTCTTTTTTGGTTGATGGCAAATTAGAAGGAGGATGTACCATTTTTGAAAAGGATGGTTTTGGTTATATTGAAACCATATTTATTTTACCAGAAAAACGAGGAAAAGGATTATCAAAAAACATAATAAAGTATATATTTAATCATTTTCTGTCAAATGGATTGAATAAAACAAAACTTGAGGTATGGGAATTAAATAAACGTGCAGTAGGACTTTATAAATTATTTGGTTATAATGAAGTGGAAAAAAACTTAATGTTTCCAGGGATAACTCTTTAATTAAGGCACATGAAAGAAAATACCAAGTCAAAGATGGGGGTCAGACAAGGAAGTAATATTAGTTCATAGCAGGCTATGGGCTAATATTACTGACGTAGTATGACACGAAATAGACTGTCATACTGACTTGTTATTTTTTTGAATGTGCCTTAAAGCATAGCAAAGTAGATAATAGTATTAAAAGAAAGTATTACTTATGGTATAATTATCTTAAAATAATTGAAGAATATTTATAGAAAATATCTGTTATGTTGGTGGTAGACTACAAGAGTTAGTTATACCTTTTTAATTGGAGGATAATAGTGAAAAGTAATGTTGAATATGAATTAGATTTTGATTTAAGAGAAGAAATAAGAGAAATAAAAAATCTTATATCTAAACATATAATCAATTCAGAAGTATATCTTTTTGGTTCTGTATCAAAGGGTCAATATTCAAAAAATAGTGATATAGATATTTTAGTTTTGATAGATGATGAAAAATCTTTAAGAGAGCTAAGAAATTTGAGACATTTTTTAGAAGATGAAATAGAGTGTTTAAGACTAAATAGAGAAGTTGACATAAAGCTCTATACAAAGAATAGATTCCTAGATATTTCATCTCACCCATCTTTTGAGCAAGCAATATTAAAAGATTTAGTAGATATAAGGAGCTGGTAATTTGGTAACTAGAGATATGTTCTATTTTGCAGATGTGGATGAAAAATTTATTGTTAATACAAAGGATATTGAAAGTCTTGAGGATGGTGTTTTAGTTCACTGTGAACAATGCATTGAAAAGAATTTAAAGGGTATAATAACTAAAAAATATGGCATAGTTAATAGAGAACATAATTTAGTTAAGCTCCTGGAAGTCTTATATCTTAAAGATTATTGTGAACTTAAAGCATATAAGAGTTTATGTAGAGATTTAAAGGATTTTTATTTTAGTAGAAGGTATGCTTCTGATGATTATGAAATTCTTGAAAAGGAAGAATATGATGACTATTTGAAGCGTTTTTTTCAGCTTTTAAGTAAGTTAAAGGAAATAAGAAATAGTTTAACATAATTTTAGATTAGGCATCTGAAAAAATAATAGCAATTTAATTAAACAGCTATAAGGAAGAAATTTTCTTATAGCTGTTTTTATTCAATGAAAAAGTAAATTTGAAAATATTATTGAATATAACGCACAGGTAACACCCCCACCTTGCAAGAGGATGGGGGTGTTACTGTGATAGACATTATATTATAGATTAGTTAATTCATCATACTTTGAAATAACTTTATTTACTATTCCATAATCAACTGCTTCGTGAGCGCTTAACCAGTAATTTCTATCTGTATCTTTTTCTACTTTTTCTAAAGGTTGACCAGTGGCACCACTGATTATGTTATTAAGTCTCTTACGTACTCTTAATATCTCTTCTGCTTCAATACCAATATCTGTAGCTTGACCATTAAATCCACCTAATGGTTGATGTATCATATATCTAGTATTAGGTAAAGAATAACGATCTTGTTTGTCAGCGGCAAGGTAAATTGTAATACCAGCACTTGCAACCCAACCAGTACCAATTACAATAACACGAGGTTTAATGAATTTGATCATATCATGAATTGTGTCACCAGCTTCAACATGTCCACCTTGACTGTTTAGGAATAACTTTATTGGTTCATCACTCATTTCTTGTAGAGTTAAAAGCTGGGCAGTTATTTTTTCTGCTAAAGCTTGATTTATCTCTCCAGAAATGATGATTGACCTAGATTTTAATAATTTTTCTTGCACTAAACTAGAAGTTTTTTGTTCTTTTTCTTGTTCTTGATTGTTCATAGTATCATTCTCCTATCAATTATTATAATGTTAACCAATTATATCATAATTTACATATAAATTAAAAAGTAACATTGTATTTTCCTAAAATTCCTTATATCTCTAATTGGTAAAACATCTTGAATTAGACTATAAAACAATTGGTAAAGTTTTATCTATGTTTAGCATATATAATCATACGCTAAGATATTAGGAAGATGAGAATATACTTCAAAGTATAAGATACGAAAATCGTTATAGATACAATTTGTAATATACACTTAATGAGGAATTGGGTTTATGATAAAAGTAATATGGAATTTATTTTTAAATTTGTATGTTGACTTTAACGTAAGGGTAAAGCTTAAACTTAAAGTATCAAATCTAATGCGCAGGTGATGAGATGTTTTCAATAGGAATGTTTTCAAAAATTAATAAAGTAACCACAAAAACTCTAAGATACTATGAAGAAATGGGCTTATTAGAACCAGAATATATAGATAAATTTACAAGATATAGATATTACACAACAGATCAAATACCAAAGCTTCATAAAATAATAAATTTAAAACAAATGGGGTTATCATTAAATGAAATAAAAGAAGTAATAAATAATCCTAGTGAAGCTGAAGAAATTTTAATATCTAAGGAAAGAGAAATAATGAATGTGATAAAAAATCAGCAGTATAAGCTTCTTAAACTTCATAGTTATCTTGGAAACTTAAAAGGAGAAGAAAATATGAAAGATATAATTATTAAGGAATTACCTAAGGTTAAGATAGCATCAATGAGAAAAATTATAAAAAATTATGAGGAGCTTTTTAGTATATCTACAGATATAGTGAGCAGGGAAATGAAGAGATTGGGATGTGTTTATGCTGAACCAAATTATTGCTTTAATGTTTATCATGATGGTGAATATAAAGAATCAAATATAGATGTAGAGATATGTGAAGCTGTAACAGAGCTAAAAAAAAGATACGGATATTTTCAAATTCAAAGAAATAGATAGAGTTCCAATGGCAGTTTGTATACTTCATAAAGGGACATATTCAAATTTAAGGGAGTCTTATTTATATGCTTTTAAGTGGATTGAAGAGAATAGATATGAAGTAATTGATAATCCAAGGGAATCTTATATAGATGGGATTTGGAATAAGGAAAATGAAGAAGATTGGTTAACTTAAATTCAGATACCAGTGAAAGTTAAATATTAAAAAGATTCAAATTATATGTTGACAATATGAATGATTTGTAATAAAATCATTTTAACTTAAAAACTATGATAAGGAAGAGTAAATAAAGGGCTGTTAAAAGAGAGAGAAGCTCATAGGCTGAAAGGTTTCTTAAATAAGTATTATTGAAAACTACCTTGGAGTTGATTACTGAAATTTAGTAGGTGAATCCGTGAACCAGCGTTAATGGTGTTGAGTGACAGAAGTAATTTGAAATTATACTTTTGTAATTTGGGTGGAATCGCGATATAACTCGTCCCTTGTTTTAGGGATGAGTTTTTTTTGTTTAAATAGAATTAATTTAAAAACTATGATAAGGAAGAGTAAATAAGGGGCTGTTAAAAGAGAGAGAAACTCATAGGCTGAAAGGTTTCTTAAATAAGTATTATTGAAAACTACCTTGGAGTTGATTATTGAAGTTTAGTAGGTAATTCCGTGAGCCAGCGTTAATGGTGTTGAGTGACAAAAGTAATTTGAAATATGCTTTTGTAATTTGGGTGGAATCGCGATATAACTCGTCCCTTGTTTTAGGGATGAGTTTTTTTTATTTTAAAGGAGGAGATATTTATGTTAAAAGTTGTATTAAAAGACGGAAATGTAATTGACTGTAATGAAGAAGAAGGAAGAAAGGCATTAAGGCATACTGCTTCACATATACTTGCTCAAGCGGTAAAGAGATTATATCCAAATGCAAAATTGGCCATAGGTCCTGCAATAGAAAATGGATTTTATTATGATTTTGATGTGGAAGAAACTTTTACTATGGAAGTGCTAGAGAACATTGAAGAAGAAATGAGGAAAATAGTAAAAGAAAATTTAAGATTAGAAAGATCAGTCATGTCTAGAGAAGAAGCTTTAAAGCTTATGGATGAAAAAGAAGAGCCTTATAAAAAAGAACTTATTAATGATTTGCCTGAGGGTGAAGAATTAACTTTCTTTAAGCAAGGAGATTTTATAGAATTATGCGCAGGCCCTCATGTATCATATACTTCAAAGGTAAAAGCTTTCAAATTGTTATCAGTTGCAGGGGCTTATTGGAGAGGTAGTGAAAAAAATAAAATGCTTCAAAGAATATATGGAACAGCCTTTGGTAAGAAAAGTGAACTTGAAGAATATTTGAATATGCTTGAAGAAGCTAAGAAAAGAGATCATAGAAAGCTAGGTAAAGAATTAAAGCTATTTTCATTAATGGATGAAGGTCCAGGATTTCCATTCTTTCTTCCTAATGGAGTAGTTTTAAAAAATAAGTTAATTGAATACTGGAGAGAACTTCATAATAAGTATGGTTATGTTGAGATAGAGACTCCTATGATATTAAACAAGGAACTTTGGGAGACATCAGGACACTGGTCTCACTATAAGGAGAATATGTACACTGTAAACATTGATGAAGAAGAATTTGCAATAAAACCAATGAACTGTCCTGGTGGAATGCTTGTGTTTAAATCTGAAACTCATTCATATAGAGATTTGCCAATAAGAGCAGGAGAACTTGGAAGAGTTCACAGACATGAATTATCAGGAGCATTGCATGGACTTATGAGAGTTAGAGCCTTTACTCAAGATGATGCTCATATATTTATGTTACCAGAGCAGATTAAAGATGAAATAAAGGGTGTAACTAAACTTATAGATGAAGTTTACGGAAGCTTTGGATTTAAATATAATGTGGAACTTTCAACAAGACCAGAAAATTCTATGGGAAGCGATGAAGAATGGCAATTAGCAGAGAGTTCTCTTCAAGGAGCCTTAGAAGAAATGAATATGGACTTCAAGGTAAATGCAGGGGATGGAGCATTCTATGGACCAAAAATTGACTTTCACTTACAGGATAGTATAGGAAGAACATGGCAATGCGGAACTATTCAACTAGATTTTCAACTTCCACAAAGATTTGATTTACATTATGTAGGAAGTGATGGTGAAAAGCACAGACCAATAGTTATACACAGAGTAATTTTTGGTAGTATAGAAAGATTTATTGGGATTTTGATAGAACATTTTGAAGGTAAGTTTCCAACATGGTTATCACCAGTTCAAGTTAAAGTATTACCTATATCAGAACAATATAATGATTATGCAAAATCTATAGTAAATAAGTTAGAGGAAAATAATATAAGAGTTAAATTAGATGATAGAGTAGAAAAAATAGGCTATAAAATTAGAGAGGCTAGAAATGAGAGATTACCATACATTATTGTTGTAGGTGAAAAAGAGCAGAATGCTAAAAATATGTCTCTTAGAAGTAGAAAAAACGGCGATGAAGGAAGCGTACCATTGGATGAATTTATATCAAGGATAACAATGGAGATAGAAAACAAAATGTTGGATGATTAACTTATTTTAGAGTATAACTATTAGGCATGAAAAGTATATATAAAATTTATAAAGAATAGCTAGTGAAGTTTTATTATTTTACTAGCTATTCTTTATAATATTAAGTATTCAAGTAATATTAAAGGTAGTGTTAGTTATGATATAATTATATCTTATAGAAGTGAGGTGGTGTATTTATGAAAAAGAGATTTAATACTACAGGTGTATGTGTCACTAGAAAGCATTACATGGTTGATATAGCGAATAAGCTTAAGGAAATAAAAGAGCTAATAGATAATGAATTTTATTTTACTATAAATAGACCAAGGCAATATGGTAAAACTACAACTTTAAGTGAACTTAAAAAATCATTAAGGGAAGAATATTTAGTTATAAGTGTTAGTTTCGAAGGTATTGGAGACAGTGTATTTGAAAATGAACATGATTTTTGTAATAAGCTTTTAAAGATAATGAGTAAAGCCTTAAGCTTTAGTAATAGAGAAGAGAGTGAAAGACTTTTAAGGTTAAGTGACGATGTTAAGGATTTAGAAGAGACATCGGAAGTTATAACAAGATTTGTACAAGATGCAAAAAAAGAAGTTGTTTTATTTATAGATGAAGTAGATAAAAGTTCAAATAACCAACTGTTTTTAAGTTTTATAGGAATGCTTAGAAATAAGTATTTAGCTAGAGAAGTTGAGGAAGATTATACTTTTAAATCAGTAATTCTTGTGGGTTTATATGATGTGAAAAGTCTTAAATTAAAACTTAGACCAGAAGAAGAAGCAAAATATAATTCTCCTTGGAATATAGCTGTAGATTTTAATGTAGATATGAGTTTTTCACCTAAAGAGATTTCTACAATGCTTCAAGAATACTCAAGCATAAATAACATAACTATGGATATAAAAGTTATTAGTGAGGAAATTTATTTCTTTACAAATGGATACCCTTTTTTAGTGAGTAGACTTTGTCAGATTATAGATGAAAGAATATATAATAATAGTAAAGAAACTTGGACTAAAGAAGATGTTCAAAGAGCAGTTAAACTCATAACTAACGAAGATAACACTTTATTTCAAAGTATTATAAAAAATCTTGAAAATAACAATGAGCTATACGATTTAGTAAATAGAATACTAGTAAATAACGAGACTATAATATTTAATATTCTAGATCCAGTAATAAATCTAGGAGTCACTTATGGAATATTTAAAAATAGCTCAAATGGAGCTTGTATAAGTAATAAAATTTTTGAAGAAGTTATATATAATTATATGGTTTCAAAGTTAAGAACTAAAACTAAGGATATGACCTTATACAATTTTAAGAATAATTTTATTACCCCTGAAAATGGTTTAGATATAGAGAAAATACTAATAAGATTTAAGCAATATATGAAAGAAAATTATTCATCAGTAGATAGTAATTTTATAGAAAGAGAAGGAAGATTAATATTCTTGGCATTTATTACTCCGATCATAAATGGTGTTGGATTTGCTTTAAAAGAAGTTCAAATATCAGAAGAAAAAAGGTTGGATTTAGTGATAACCTATAATAATTTTAAATATATAATTGAGATGAAAATATGGAGGGGTGAAAAATACCATGAGGCTGGATTAAAGCAGCTTTGTGATTATTTGGATATTCATGATTTAGATAAGGGGTACTTACTTATATTTAGTTTTAATAAGAATAAAGAGTTTAGAGAAGAGAGAGTAAATATTCAAGATAAAGATATTTTTGAAGTATATGTTTAAAGTAGTCTATTATAGGCTACTTTTTTTATTGTCTATGTTAGACCAATATGTTTATATATTGTGATTATGTGAAAAATTGGTTAAAATATAATTATAGAACGAATCTTCCTTCAGATTGTGTCCTTTCCAACATTTGAAGGTTAGATGAGTTAATCTAGGGGTGTAGCAACTGTTAACCTCCACCTTGTAAGAGGATGGAGGTGTTACAGTTGGTAGTAATCAGATAAATGTAATTAGAGGTGATTTTATGATTGGTAAAATAAGTATAATTACTTTGTTCGCTTTAGTGGATGTCGCATTATCAATGGGTAAATGTTCTTTTTTAATTGCAGGGTTTAATACAATGTCTAAAGAAGAAAAAGAGAAATATGATACAAAGTCTCTATGCAGATATATGGGAAAAGTTATGTTTGGTATCGCTTTCTGTATAACTCTTTTTGTATTAAGTGATGTTTTAGTAGTGAAAGCAATATTTAATGTTGGTCTTGCACTATTTATTTTTATAATAATATTTACAATATTTTATACAAATACAGGTAATAGATTTATAAAGTAAATAATAATGAACAATAGTAAATTATTGCAATGTAATAACCTATTTATAACAAGCAATGTTGCACATTTCGATTTGTCATTGAATTTAATATTCATTTTTAGGGGGTGTTTTTATGATAGAGTTATCAAAAGAGGAAATGTACTGTCTTCGTCCGTTGTGTGAAAGGCAATTAGATGTTGAACTTTGGTCATGTGTTGAAGGAAGCATGGGGAGAGCATGGGTTGATAGTAAGGACGAGCCATCCATTGCAATGGTTGTCGTTGCAGATTTATGTTTTTTATTGGGATGTACTGAAGATATGAGTGATAAAGTTACTATAAAAAAATTACTTGAGCAATTTAAGAGGAAAATTATTGTATCATATAGTAATTATGGGGTTTCAGTTATTGAAAACTACTTTTCCAATAATCATAAAAAATATATCAGATATAAAATAAAAAAGGAACCAGATGTTTTTCAAAGGGATAAACTTAAGGGTTTTATAGAGGCTGTTGAACCCAAGTTTCACATAGAGAAAATAGATGAATCTAACTATAACAAGGTATTAGAAGATGAATTTATGGCGGATTGCTGTTCAAATTATTCATCCTTGGAGAAATTTTTGAAAAATGGAATTGGATATGTGATTATTAATGATGGTGAGATAATTTCAGGAGCGTCTTCATACAGTTATTGCAAAGGTAGTATTGATATTACCATTGGAACAAAAAAAGAATATAGACAACTAGGATTAGCACTGGCTTGTGCCTCCAAGTTAATATTAGACTGTCTTAACAAAAATATTTATCCTCATTGGGATGCATCAAACTTAGAGTCTGTAGCCCTTGCAGAGAAATTAGGATATCATTTTGAAAAAGAATATGAGACATATTCAATTTATTAAATTTGTAGATCAATGTAATTATATATTTAATTAATTGCTTCGTATTGTTCAATTATTGAGTATTATAGGTGGACAATCCCATCTATAATTTTTTTAGGCTATATTTCAACACTATATTAAAATATAGCCTTTATTTAAAAGAATTAATTGATTTATTTGGTATGATAAATATATAAAATAATCAATAATTATTAGTTGTTATTTATATTAAAGGGGGGAACTTAAACATGAAACCATATGAAATATTATCAAAATTATACGGTAAGGATTGGGGGAAATACAGTTCTAAATATATAGATTTAATTTCTAAGGTTATAGATACTTATAACTTAAATGTTCATTCTGTACTAGATGTTGCTTGTGGGACAGGAATACTTGCTTCAGAATTACATAGTAAAAATTTTGAAGTTAGTGGAATTGATATTTCTGAGGACATGATTAATGTAGCAAGAGAAAATACAAAGGGAATTGATTTTAAGGTTGCTGATATGGAAGATTTTAGTTTTGATAAAAAATTTCAAATAATTACTTGTGCATTTGATTCAATTAATTATTTAACAAGCCATATAAAAATGGAAAAAACACTGAAAAATATTTTAAAGCATTTAGATGACAATGGCGTTTTTATTTTTGATATAAACACTCCAGTTTTATATGAAGAAAAACATTTTGGAGTAATTGATAGAGAGTTTGATGGAATGAAATTTAAACAGATATTAGAATATGATAAGGAGAATAAAATAGGTAAAACTGTTTTTGATTTTGGTAATAATGAATCAGAGACTCATATTCAAAAGGCGTATTCTGTTGATGACATGGATGAATTTCTTTTAAAATCTGGATTTGAAATAATGAGTAGATATAAAGATTTTAAATTATCACCAATTGATGATAAGGCATACAAAATATTCTATGTAGTTAAAAAGAAAAAGTAATAAGCATTTTTAATATTGTAAATCAAAAGAAATGAATAATTAATGTTTTACTATTACTTATATGCTAGAATCACAGCTGAAAAGCTTAGCTAGTATGTGTTGAGATAAATTCATTACATAACATATAATAATTTAGAATAATAAACAAGGAACCATACCATAAGTTATAATGTGGTTAAGGAATTTTCCTATTTGAATGATTTACCAAATAATTTATGTGAGATATAATTATTGAAGGAGAAAAGGGAAATGGAACTTCTATATAAAGAAATAAATCAAAATGAGTATGCTGTGGTAAGGGAAATGTTACTTCAAGATGTGGAAACAAGCGAAGAATTTTTATGGGCATTGCAGAATAAACCAGAAACACTGACTGTTGCATACATAGAAGATAAAATTGTTGCAGTAGCACTAATAATACCAGGAAAAAAGACATCTTGTTTAATTGTATTTGTGGCACCACAATATCGACGGAAAGGAATAGGACAGTCTGTGGTTCAGTATGGAGAAAATAAGCTACATAAAGAAGCAAGCAAAATCATGACAAATTTTCATGCTGATAATGAGGTGTCAAAAAGGTTCGCAAGGAGGTTCGGCTATGAGAGACAATTTTCAAGTGCTTATATGAAACACACAGAAGGAAGGTTTGCAATTAGCGAGTTGCCTGTAAGGTTATATATTGATGAAGACTATCGACAAAGTCATGCTTTGTATGCACAGGCATTTCATGAAATGCGTATTAAAGTAGGAGATTTTCCAGATTCTATTGTTGAACGGCCAAGTGAAAAAAATCGGCAAGCGTGGAATGCAGATGCAGCTAATCGTTTTACATACCAAGAAAATGATGAAATTGCTGGACATGGACATTTAGAAGGAAATGAGATTGGCAGCATATCAGTAAGAACAGATTTGCAAGGACATGGCATAGGAAAAAAATTTGTGATGTATTTATGCAATGAAATATATAATCGAGGTTATAAAGAAGTGTTGTTATGGTGTGTTATTGGAAATAATGCTAGGAAATTATATGATAGTCTAGGTTTTAGAGAGCTGTATATAGCAGAATTCGCTTACAAAAGCATCTAGCCCAAAAAAACCATGAATATCTAATATCAAAACTAGTATGTGAATTATGAGCATATTACTTATGTTGATAAAATTGCAATTTAAAGTATTATAATTCATCTCAAGTTAAAGTAGAGGAGAGATAATTATGAAAGTAATAGAAAATAAACTAGAACAATATATGGATTCTTGGTCTAAGGCCGATAGATTTTCTGGAACAGTACTTGTCTATGAAAAAGGCAATATTCTACATCAAAAGGGCTATGGTTATGCTAACGAACAGTATAAAATAATGAATACAGTAGGTACAAAATATAAAATTGGCAGTTTTACAAAACAATTTACAGCCGTATCAATTCTTAAGCTATATGAGAATGGCAAATTAAAACTTGAAGATAGTATTATAAAGTATATTCCTAAATATAAGCATTCAGATTGTGTAACAATACATCACCTTCTTTCACATACATCAGGGATACCTGAACATACTAATTTCCAAGAATATAGAATTAGTGAATCTGTAACCTTTGATATTATTTTAGATAGGCTAAATAAAAGAGAGTTAGATTTTATACAAGGAGATAGAGCTGAATATAGTAATTCCAATTATGTTTTATTGGCTAAGATAGTTGAAGTAGTGTCCGGAATGGATATTGAACAATTTTATAAGAATTACATATTTAAGCTTGCTGGACTTAAAAATACAGGGATATCAAGAAATGAAGATATAATTCAAGGGCTTGCACAAGGATATTCTTATTCGGGACAAGGAATAATAAATGCTGACTATTATGATATTAGTGGAGCTTATGGAAGTAGCTTTCTTTATTCTAGTGCTGAAGATATATTAAAATGGATAAAATCTTTATTAAGTTATAAAATTATTGCTCCCGAAACCTTAAAAAAGATGCTGACACCTTATGGGCATATTTGGTACATGGATGCTTGGTCTGGATATGGATGTTTTGTAAATGATGAACAAGCTAATGAAATGTGTGCAAATGGATTAATAAGTGGATATATCTTTAATATATGGGTTGATTTTAGAAATGATTATATAGCTATATTATTAGGAAATAATGATACAATTGCTATATCAAAAATATTAAAGGGAATAAAGAGCATTTTATTCTGTGAAAATACCTCCATAGAAATTAAGCCAATAGCTAAAGGGACCATAAGTAACTTTGATTTACTTAAAAATATTGCAGGTAAATATAGATGCAAGTATACAGGTGGAGAATTTAATATAAGTCTCCAAAATAAAGGAATATTTGTTGATCGCCTTTGGATTCAAAAATATAAAGGTATAAAATTTAGATTAAAATATATTGAAGAAAATGAAGATCAGATTATTTTTGCTTGTGAAGTTTGTGATGGAAAATTTATATTTATTAAAAATTCATATGGGACGATTAAGGAAGCAATATACATATATGATATAATTAGCTTGCCGTATTATAAAATTGTGTAGCGTTTTAGCTGATAAGTTTACGTTAAAGTTGTTATGGTGAACCCATACCATAAATAAGTGAGGTTTATAACTTTAGATACTGATATAACTTGCTTAAGGATATTTTTATATATTAAAAGGAGGATTCAAATGGCTTCTTGGATGGTACATATACGAATCGCAGACAAATTGCTGAATGAAATATCTAATCTTTCATATACAGAGTTTGTAGTTGGAAATATAGCACCTGATAGTGGTATACCAAATGAAGATTGGTCGGTTTTTACTCCAAGCGCTGAGGTTTCGCATTTTAAAACAACAGATTTAGACGGATTAAAAAACATTCATTTAGACGAATATGTTGAGCAGTTTTTTAAAGTTGAGCAGAGAACTAGATATAGTAGCAAACAGAAATCTTTTTATATAGGGTATCTGACACATCTATTAACTGATATTATGTGGGTAGATGAAATAGTTCGTCCGAGTAAGAACAAATTTAAATCTCTATATGATAAAGATATGACAGAGTGGATATGGACATTAAAAAAAGATTGGTATGACCTTGATTTCCTGTACATTAAAAAAAATCCTAACTTTAGAGCTTTTTCAATTTATAAGGATGCTGTTGGATTTAATAATCACTATATGGATTTTTTTGGTGATGATGCATTTGATACTAGGCGAGAGTATATAATAGGTTTTTATAGTGGTGAAAGAGAGAATTTAGAGAGAGAATATATATATTTAAAAGAAGAAGATATGGATAAATTTGTTGATAAAGGCGCTGAGAAAATTAGTCAGATACTGAAGGAAGAGTATTTGTAGAAAAGGAGCGATATTAAAGTCGATAAATTCCGATTTATAATTTAATAAAGTGAAAATTTAAAAATAAAAACTATAGAGGTTTATTTTTCATAAAAAATTAATATTATATAAATAAGAAAAGCTTAGTGAGCTAACATTAAGCTAAGCCTTAGAACAAAAGCAGATAATCCAGCTTTCACAGAGTGCTTATTTTGTTTTAGGGCTATTGGATAAATTTAATAGTTAAATTTGAGAGTGTAAAGCACTAATTATTGCAAGATGAGTGCTTTTTCTCTTTGCCATTAAGTTCTATATGAATACCAAAAAATTTAATCTTGATAATTAACTTAGAAATAAAAAGATCATGTTTCAAAACTAATCTAATAATATAGAAGGAAATTGGAATAAGTGTACCTATAAGTGTATTTCAAATTATCAAAAGAAAGCTTTTAAATTAATGTTTATAAGCGTATTAAAATATAATTGGTCCAAGGAGTGCTTGACTCAAACAATATTAAAAGTATTATTGTATATATGATTCAATAAAGTTTATTCATTTAGAATAAGTGTTGCTCATATATTACGACAATATAAATGTAGTTTTATTAATGAAAGATATATATTATGTTATAATTCTTTATAAGATAAAGTAAATTAATGAATGAAAGATAAAAAATATAAAAACAAATAGTTAGGAGGCGGCAGAAACATGGATGATTTTAAGGCAAGGGATGTACAGTTTTTTACTAATTTTAAAAAAGTTAAATTTAAAAGTTATAATATAAAGAACTGCAGTCTTTCTCAAAAGGAAATGATAAAAATTATTGATGGATATAGATTTAAGCCATTTAATGATAGAACAGCATATTTAGAAGTGTATACATCTAATAAAATAGAGGGAAATACACTAACCAAAGGTCAGACTAAAGCAGTTTTAGAAGGGATTGCTCAGGATGCAGATTTAAGATCTCAGACGGAAGTTATTCAGTTAAACAGAGCAATAAGAGATAATTTCTCTATAAGAGATGATTTGAGTATAGAATTTATTTTGGATATTCATAAGGATATTACTTTCAACACATTAGAAAATAATACATGGGAAGGACATTTTAGAAGTGAGCAGGTTTATATTTCTAATAGTTCAATAGTGCCTCCATCAGCAGATAAAGTTAGTCAAGAATTAAGACACGCAGTTGATATGTTTAACAGCAGTGAAAAAGAATTAGTGGATATTTTAAAATTCAAACTGGATTTTGTAAGGATTCATGCCTTTATGGATGGTAATGGAAGATTATCCAGACTGTTAATGAATGGACTTTTAACTGCAAAAGGATATCCTAGAATAATTATTAGAAACCAGGATAAAGGTTTTTATTATGATGCAATAGAATCTTCTTTAAGAGTTGGAAGATATGATGCATGGCTCAAATTTATGTTGACATATATGAAGTTTATGTGTGAATTAGAGGATATGTTTTTAGGTGATATAGAATAGTTTGTTAGGATAGGTAAATATGACCTATCTTATTTTTATAAAAATATAATTAAAACTTGAACTATAAATAGTAAAATACATTAAAAATAATACCCTATATCTTAATTATGTCAATAAAATTTAATAGTCGCTTCTTTAATTTTCTCACTAAACGCCTTATAGGATTTACCAGGCTTTTTTATTGTAGATTCAGACATGTTTGAGATAATTGAATTTAAAGTGTCACAAAAAAATTTAAAATCAAGTTTCCTATTAGAAGAATATGTTAAATTAATAATAAAATTAGATATATTCATTAATGCCTGAAATATGATAGTTTTGCCTATCCATGAGGTTTTGGAAGTTAAAGTAGTTTTGGCAAATGAAGAAAATGCAAATATCATAAAAAATATTTATCCATTATATTTGCATGACTTATCAGAGGTTTGTGGGGGGGTTTTATGATAAAAGTTAGAGTTATTGTTTTTGATTTATTTGAGACATTGATTCATGATATCAAATTTGATTTTGATTCAGGGTTACGTTATCTACATGAAAATATTTTATCAAAAGATACTGATAAAGTTGAATTTCTAGAGTATGCAGCTACACATTGGAAAAAACTTTATGATAAAAGAAGCGAGGACAATTCAGAATTAGCATTTGAAGATGAACTTTTAGATTTCAAAAATAAATATGGTTTTAAAGCGAATCATCCACTAGAAGAAATTATATTTAATTGTGCACTTGAGATAAATACCACTGAATTATTTAATGACACTATTTCTACCTTAGAGCAACTTAAGTCGTTAGGAATTCCAGTTTATTTATTAAGTAATTCCATATTTAAAAAGAATGTAATGAAAAATTTCATTAACCAATATGATTTAGAAAAATATTTTGTTAATGTACATTTTAGTGCGGATTATAAGATAAGGAAGCCACATAAAGATTTATTTAAAATTGTATTTGATGATATTAAAGAGTGTGATGCTAGCATCGAAATGGAGCAAGTTTACTTCATTGGGGATAATTTTGAAGCTGATATTCTTGGAGCTGAAAATTTTGGCTTTACACCAGTTTTTATAAATCGTAAATAAGATGCTGATATTAATAACAAAATTTTATTGAAATTAAATCTCTAAGTGAATTATTGAGAATAATTACATAAGTTTAAATATAAGGCACATTCAAAGAAATAATAGACCAGTATGTTTGTCTATTATTTTCTTTCATGTGCCTAAAAAATTATATAGGTTTATTTCTCATAAAAAATTGATATTATATAAATAAGAAAAGCTTAGTGCGCTAACATTAAGCTAATCCTTAGAACAAAAGCATATAATCCAGCTTTCACAGAGTGATTATTTTGTTTTAGGGCTATTGGATGAATTTAAATTAATATTTTATTCTAGAGTGAAGCACTGTCATTTGTCGGATGGGTGCTTCTTCTCTTTGTCGTTAATTTCTATATGAATTCCAAAAAATTTGATCTTGATAATTAACTTAGAAATAAAAAGATTATGTTTCAAAACTAATTTAATAATATAAAATATATACATAACAATAAAATGGAAAAACTCATTTAAAATAGTTACAGAGAATTGTACCATAAGTGACACTTCAAATCTTAGATTTGGTTAGAGGAACTTATTTATTCCAACATATGTGACAAGGAGCTTCCTTTGAAGATAACCTTAACCATTAATATTACTTGGTTAGGGTTATTTTTATAAGTGAAAATAACGGACCATAAGTAATAGTATATTTACAAAATATGTTATAATTAGATTGAGATCAATTTTAAATAATAAATAAATAGCAATCTAATGTGCAGACTATTTAATAATCTTTCAGCCAAGACAAAACATAACACAAAAAGTCGGAAGCAATCGCTTGAAAAGAGATAAGATATATATACAGACAGGGGGGATGATTATGGGGTG
>NZ_FOKI01000035.1 GCF_900111985.1 Clostridium frigidicarnis | reverse complement strand
TAAACTCTTGCAACTTGCCACTTGTAATTTTTCACTCATTAAAGTTTTCAACTAAAAAATCTATATATTTTAATAGTTATCAAAGTTATCCACAGGTTTGTAATTTTATAATATCCTATAAAGTAAAAAATTACGGGATATTATAAAAAAATATAACAAAAAAGGAGATACCTAAATATCTCCTTAAAATTCTTAATTAAAACCGTGCACCTCGCTTCGACAATAACTCATAAGCGTTACCCACACAGTTAGCTCAAGCCAGATTGATCCACGGCACACGAAAATATCTACTTACCGCTGCTTCCTTCCGGATCTGACGGGGTTCATAGGTTTTCGTTGCGTGGGACCCAACTCTCAACACCACTTATGTGGGCCAGACCCTACGAATTAAGGCCTAGGCGAGGAATTCGACCCTGCTAAAGCGGATTGCAGGTACAGGGCACCGCTAGCTCCCCATCTAGCACGGCAATGGCGGAAAGAGCGGGATTCGAACCCGCGATAGAGTTGCCCCTATACACGCTTTCCAGGCGTGCTCCTTAAGCCGCTCGGACACCTCTCCATGTATTATTGCCATACTAATTCTTAAATTTGTTACAATGCTAATTATAATATACCTATTTGTTTAATGCAATAGTTTTTTGCTTATGATTACACTAATCACTATATTAATTTATTCAAATATTAGTATTTAATACTAATTTAAGATTATTTAATGCTATTTTAAGATTTAACTGACTATAATATTATTAATAGTATGATTCTTGTTTAGTTAAGGCACATGAAAGAAACTAACAAGTAAAGATGCCATGTATATTTCGTGCCAAACAAGGAGGTAATATTAGTTCATAGTAAAGGCTATGGGCTAATATTACTGACGCAGTATGATACGAAATAGACTAACATACTGACTTGTTATTTTTTGAATGTGCCTAATATTTTATGCCAATTATAGAAAGGATTGATATATATGCATTACTCAATTAAAGGTGATGCTTTCCCAGTAGTAATTTGTGAACTTACCGAAGGTGAATCACTAATAACTGAATCTGGAGCAATGGGATGGATGAGTGATAATTTTAAAATGGATACAAATATGAAGGGTGGGCTTATGGGTGGACTATCTAGAATGTTTTCTGGTGAAACATTCTTTTTAAATACTTATACTTGTTCTGTTGATATGGGAACAATAGCTTTTCCATCAAGTTTCCCTGGTAAACTTATTGCTAGACATTTAGATAATAATGAATCTGTAATTTGTCAAAAAGGTTCTTTCTTAGCTGGAAGCACTTCACTTTCTTTAGAAATTTATTTTAAGAAAAAACTTTCCACGGGATTTTTTGGTGGTGAGGGATTTATCCTTCAAAAGATAACTGGCCCTGGAATAGTGTTCCTAGAATTTGATGGCCATGTAGAAGAAATCAATTTAATGCCTGGTCAAAAACTTAAAGTTGATACTGGCAATGTTGCCATGTTTGAACCATCAGTTAATTTTGATATAGAAATGGTTAAAGGCTTTAAAAATGTACTTTTTGGTGGTGAAGGTTTATTCCTAACTACATTAACTGGTCCTGGAAAAGTATATGTTCAAAGTATGCCAGTAGGAAATTTAGCCGGTAAAATAGCTCAATATATGCCCATGGCTTCCGAAAAATAGTTAGGCACATAAAAGAAAATAACAAGTCAAAAATGCCATGTATACTGACTTGTTATTTTCTGAATGTGCCTTAATATCCCTAATTTAATAAAACCCCTTTAATAAACATTCTTAAAGGGGTTTCCCTTTTAATCTGTATAATTCTCCAGCGCATCTATTGCTAGAATATAGCCATAATGTCCAAAACCACATATTTGACCTATACATGCTGGAGCCGTAACAGATTTATGTCTAAACTCCTCCCTTTGATGTATATTACTTAAATGCACCTCTATAACTTTAATATCTATAGATTTTAAAGCATCATAAATTGCTATTGAATAATGAGTATATGCTCCTGGATTTATAATTATCCCATCATACTTTTCAAAATATGCCTTATGTATTAAATTTATAATTTCACCTTCAATATTACTTTGAAAAATATCTATATCATGATTTTTTTCTTCAGCTTTTATCTTTATTTCATTACATATTCCATCATAACTTTTAGTCCCATATATGTTTTTTTCTCTTATTCCTAACATATTTAAATTAGGACCATTAATAACCATTATTTTCATAAAGCTCCCCCTTATCTATATAAGTTCAGCAATAGCTATAGCACTTATTGCTTCTATTACAGGAATAGCTCTTTGTACTATACATGGGTCATGCCTTCCCTCTATAGCTAATTTTGTATTAATCTTTTCTTTAATATCTACAGTATTTTGTTCCTTTAATATTGATGCCGTCGGCTTTATTGCTACATTAAATGAAATTGGCATCCCATTAGTTATACCACCAACGATTCCTCCATTGTTGTTGCTTGATGCTTTAACAACTTCTCCATCATAATAATACTCATCATTAATCTGCGACCCATTAAATTTAGTTATATCAAAGCCTCTTCCAAATTCAATTCCCTTAACTGCTGGAACTGAAAATGCTAAATGTGCAATGGTACTTTCTAATGAATCAAAAAATGGCTCGCCTACACCACCACTTAATCCATTTATTATACATTGGATTACTCCTCCAACAGAATCTCCTTGTTTCTTTGCATTAAGTATCTCTTCTTTCATAAGACTTGCATTTTCATCATTTAATACTGCTAACCCTTTGTTTTTAAGCAATAATAATTTATCCATAGGTGGATTACATATATCTATTTCTTCATCACTTATATTTTTTATTGATTTTATTCGACTTACAATTTCAATGCCTTTATTTCTTAAAATTTCTTTTGCTATGGCTCCAGCTAGAACTATTGGAGCTGTGATTCTACCTGAAAAGTGTCCTCCACCTCTATAATCGTTAAAGCCATTATATTTTAAAAATCCACTATAATCTCCATGACTTGGTCTCATAACATGAGATAACATTAAATAATCTTTAGATTTTTTATCATTATTTCTTATGATTGCCGTAAGTGGTGTTCCTGTTGTATATCCATTAAAAAATCCACTAATTATTTCAAATTTATCACTTTCTTTTCTTGAGGTTGATATAGAGTTCCTACCTGGTGCTCTTCTCTCCATTTCATTTTCTATATTATTAAGATTTATTTTTAATCCACTAGGCAATCCATCTATAGTTACTCCTATGGCTGCACCATGAGATTCCCCAAATATAGATATTTTAAATTTATTCCCCCATATTCCACTCATTTAAATCCCCTCCTAAATACTTAAAATCATTAAAAAATCCAGGGTAAGATTTTTTTATACAATAAGGGCTTTTTAATATTAATGGTTCAATACATTTTGTAGATGCAATTGCTAATGCCATAGCTATTCTATGATCATCAAAACTTTCTACATTCCCCCCCTTAAATCTATTAACTCCATGTATTATTAACCCATCTTCTAGTTCATCTACTTTTGCCCCTATTTTATTTAATTCTTTACTTATTGCTGCCAATCTATCGCACTCTTTTATTCTTAATCTACCAATGTTGTTTATTGTTGTGGTCCCTTCACTTAAGGCCGCAACTACTGAAACTACTGGAATTATGTCTGGACACTGAGAACCATCTATTATTGAAGCTTTTAGTTTATTTCCTATTACTTTTAAACCATCACCTTCTTTTATAACTTTAGCACCAAACTGCTCTAATATACTTAAAATTTCTTTATCTCCTTGAAGAGAATTATCATCTAAACCTAAACACTTTACATCGCTACCAATAGCCCCTGCACATAAAAAGAAAGCAGCTTGTGAGTAATCTCCCTCAACTTCATAATCCCTACTTATATATCTTTGATTTCCTTTTATTATAAATTCCTTGTAATCATTATTTTTAATATCAATCCCAAAAGTTTTTAACATTGATATTGTTAAGTCAATGTATCCCTTTGACTCCATTTCTTTTGTTATTATAATTCTAGAATCCCCACTTAATAGTGGTAATGAAAATAAAAGTCCACTTATAAATTGCGAACTTATATTACCTTCCATATAAAAATCGCCACTAGTTAACTTCCCATCTATAGATAAATCAAGTTTTTCATTATTAAATGAATATTTAACCCCTATATCATCAAAAATTTTGTAATATGTATCAAGAGGTCTTTTTCCTAAATTTCCTCTTCCTATAAACTTTATTTTATTTTTATTAATTATTGATATTGGTACTAAAAACCTTAATGTTGATCCAGACTCGTTACAATCTATAACTCCGCCATTATTTTTAAGTGTATTTCTTCCATCCACAGTAATAGTATTATCTTTCATATTGATTACAGTTCCTAGAGCTTCCATAGCATTTATGGTTGCTATTATATCCTCTGAAAAATCCACATTAGTTATATTACTTACCCCATTACTTAATGAGGCACAAATTATTGCTCTATGCGCCATACTTTTAGATGGTGGTATTTTAACTTCTCCATTTAATTGTTTTGGATTTATTTTTAAAAAACTCATTACTTCACCTCTTGAAAAAACTCTAAACTACTCTTAACTATTTTTGCATCTCCTATTTTGTTTAATAATATTAAATTAAGTACATTATCCAAATTCTTTTTATCCAAAGAGATAGTTTCTAAAAGATCATCAAATTTTTCAAGGTTTATATCGCATGGCAAATTATACTTAATTAAAATTTTCTTGATTTTATTACTTTCATTTATATCTGTATAACCTTTATACTCACTTAATTTTGTAATTAAATACATTCCTATGGCAACAGATTCACCATGAGTATATTTTTCATAGTTATAATATTTTTCTATAGCATGCCCTATTGTATGTCCAAAATTAAGAATCATTCTCTCTCCAGTATCTTTCTCATCATTTTCAACAAATTGCCTTTTTATATCACAACATGTATAAATAATATCTTCCATAGAATTGATCAAATCATTTTTACAATTAAAACTCATTAAAGTATTAAATAATTTTTCATCTCTTATGCATCCATACTTTATTACTTCTGCCATTCCATCATAAAAAACTCTATTATCTAGGGAATTTAGCACATCAACATCTATTATTACAAGCTCTGGGTGATAAAATGCTCCAACTAAATTCTTGCCCTTATCTAAATCTACTGCAACTTTTCCTCCAATGCTACTATCTACTTGAGCTAAAAGAGTTGTTGGTATCTGTATAAATTTTATTCCTCTTAAAAAAGTCGCACTTACAAAGCCTGCTAGATCTCCTATTACTCCTCCACCTAGTGCAATTATTAAATCACTTCTAGTAATTTTAAAATCTAATAGCTTATTATAAACTTCTGTCAATATATTAAATGATTTGGTTTTCTCTCCTGGTTTAAGAATTATAAATTCAACCTTTTTATTACCACTTAAAAGTTGTTGTTTAATCTCTTTACCATAAATCTTATATACATTTTCATCAGTTATGATAGCAACTTTTTTGAACTTAAAATTTTCATCTAATATATTCTTTATTTTATTTCTTAATCCCTTTCCTATTAATATTTTATAGTTTTTATCCTTTAGATTGATATTTAAAGTTTTCATGTTGTTCCTCCAAATAAAATTTATCTAATGGCTACCACTTGCAACACCCCATCTTCTTACGATGTTGTGTGTATCAGTTGCCATGCCCTATATTAATTTATATACATTTAAACTCTTAATTTAATTGTTTCTTTTAATAATTATAACTCTAATGTAATTATTATTAACATAATATATTAATTTAGTTCAATATTAAATTTTATTTATATCCGCTGAAATCTACTACCTATTTTAAATAGATTCTGTATCATATATTCGTTTTTTCTATACAGAATTAATCTTATATACAAATATCTGATTCTTGTTGAAAATACCTTAAACTTATTGTGTTTAACTATTATAGTAATATGTGTGAGTAATAATTTATTTTTAAAGAATCACTTTATAAACAACATATTAGGGGGAATAATCATATGGACAGAAATTTTATCAGAACTGCTATGACTCCAAGAGAGAGAAGTGAGGCATATAAAAAAAGACAATCTTTAGATAGATATCCTTGTGGTCTTATGTTTGGTCCAGCTATGGCTGGATTTATTAATGTGAAAACAAAGGATTACTATCATTCTCCAGAACTTTTAGCCAAGCTAGATATAGAATTATTCAAAAAATTTAACCAAGATGGTGCTGGACTTTCTATTACATTGCATGGTATTGCTGAGGCTTTAGGAGCTGAAATTGCTTATCCTGATTATGGTATAGCATATTTAAACAAACCTGCAATATCAAGTTTAGATGATGTAAGTAAACTAAAACCTATAAATCCTTTAAAAGATGGTAGAATACCTACTGTTTTAAAAGGTTTAGCAATCGATCAAAAAGAATTGGGTGAATTTGTTGATGTTGGACTTTCTATAGCCGGTCCTTTTAGTTCAGCGGCATCTGTTGTTGGTACAAAAACCTTATTAAAAGGAGCATTAAGACGTCCTGATAAGGTTCATGAACTATTAGAAATAGTTACACAGTCTTTATTGAACATTATAGATGAAGCTTCTAAACTAGGGGTAAGTTTTTGTATACCAGATCCAGTTTCATCTACTACATTAATAAGCAAAGGATTATACGAAAAATTTTCTTTTCCTTATGTAAAGAGAATACAAGAAAAAGTTATTTCAAAGACTGGTTCAAGTGCAGCTATACATATATGTGGTAAAAGTAAAGATTTGTGGGATATGGTGGTTGAAACTGGATGTGACTGTTTCAGTATTGATAATATAGAAGATTTAGCAGAAGCAAAAAAACTTATAGGTGATAAAGTATGCTTAATCGGAAATGTCAGTCCTGTGGATATAATGAGATATGGTACAGAAGAAGATGTTATGAAAGATGCTAAGAAATGCATTGATAAAGCTTGGGATAGTCCAAATGGGTTTCTACTTAATACTGGTTGTGACTTACCAACTGGTACTCCTGTAGAAAACATGAATGCAATGCTAAATGCTGCTACTATATACAATCCATTTAAGTAAATACTAAAATAGAAATTCATCTAAACAAAAGCGAGGGTTAAGCAACGCAAACTAGCAGATTGCTAACGCTTAACCCTCACTTTTTTAGATAAAAAAATAAATATTTAATTTTTAGTAGAAGTAACGTTTTTTAACTAAGAACTCTTACTGTTTATCTGATAGTTTGCCAACGCTTATTCTTCTATTTTCATTAGACAAATTTATTATTAATCTTCATTTATAGATAGCTCTATACTTCCTAAATCCTCATTATTCTCTACACCTCTAAATGTAACATTAACCTTCGTTACTGGTTTTTCCGCTTTATAAATCATTTTTACAGTTTTATCTTTTCCTTTTGATATTGCCATAGGAGATTCTCCACCTTCATAGTTAGATGTAAACTCTAAAACCGTGTTACCTTGATCCTTCACCACGAAACTACTAGGTGTAATTTCTATATCTTGGTTTATATCAACATTCTTATATTTATATTCTATACAAACCCAGTTATTCATAGATGATGTATTATTTGAATCTATATATTTATGTGCTCCATAAAATGATAAAGCATATTCTCCACCTTGATAACTAAATAACTCTTCTTTGTCTTTTTCAAATACTTTTGTTTTTACTGCCTGTGGTGGATTTATAGGTCCTCCTTTTTCAATTGGAGGATTAGGTACATTAGGATTATTAGGTTCCTTTGAAGTACATGCTGTTAAACTAATGCACATTATTAATATACTTATTAAAACATTGACTTTTTTCATATACATGCTTAATCTCTCCTTAATTTATAACTCTATTTTCATAAATTATTCTTTATATAGTTCTTCAGCTTTGTTCCAGTTAACAACATTCCACCAATTATCTATATATTCCCCTCTTCTATTTTGATATTTTAAGTAATATGCATGTTCCCATACATCTAGTGCCAATATAGGTTTCAAATCTAAAGCAACAGGTGTATCTTGATTAGCTGTGCTTATTATTTTAAGATTGCCATTACTATCTTTTACAAGCCACGCCCATCCTGAACCAAATCTATTTAAAGCAGCATTTCCAAATTCTTTCTTAAAATTATCTAATGATGAAAATTCTTTTTCTATAGCCTTTAACAATTCCCCATTAGGCTTCATATCTTTTTCTGGAGTCATGATGTCCCAGAAAAACGTATGATTATAATCTCCTCCAGCATTATTTTTTACTGGTTCTTGTATTTCTTTCGGTAAACTATCTAAAGATTTTATCAGCTCTTCAAGTGTAAAATTATAATATTTAGGATATTTTTCCAAGGCCTTATTTAAATTATCTACATATGCTCTATGGTGCTTATCGTGATGTATCATCATAGTTCTTTCATCTATGTATGGTTCTAAAGCATTGTAATCATATTTTAATGGTGGCAATTCAAACTTTTTTTCAGTCTTTGCAAAAGCAGTTGAAGATACTAAACTTAAAAATATTAATATGAAACTCAATACCTTTTTCATTATAAATCCTCCCTTATCTTATAGGTATTTTTTATTTAAAACTACTTCTATTATTTAAAGTATCCAATTCTTTAACAATTTATTTTATTATCTAACGAAAATTATTTTCCAATATTTTCTCTATTAGTTAAAATAAAAAAGCTGTAAAATTAGTAATGCTAATTTCACAGCTTTTTATTATTTAAATTTAATTTGGCGGAGAGAGCGGGATTCGAACCCGCGGTACTATTTAAACTAATACACTTGTTTTCGAGACAAGCTCTTTAAGCCAACTCAGACATCTCTCCATATTGTTATATTATAATTTCTTATAGATAACATTATATCTATAAAAATAAACTATTTCAAAAAACTCCATAATACCTTTAAACTAGAATTAGTAATAATTTTTTTTACTTTCCTAAAACATAAACTCTAAACTATTGTAAAAACAAACTAATAGATGTGACTTGCTTTAATAGCAGGTCATTTTTATTTTTCTGACTTTCTTCTCATCTTAAAAAAATCCTTTAATATTTCAGAGCATTCATCATTGTATTTCCACTGTACATTTATAATTCTACTGATATTCTCATTGTTTAACAAGTTTAATACAGAGCCACATGCTCCTAAAGTAGGATCGAATGTTCCTATATGAACCTTTGATAATCTGGATTGAAGTATAGCTCCTGCACACATAGGGCATGGTTCTAAAGTAACGTACATCTCACATCCATTAAGTCTCCAATTTTTTAATACCTTTGAAGCGTTATCAATAGCTATGATTTCAGCATGGGCTAAGGGGGATTTAAGTTCTTCCCTTCTATTGTGAGCTCTTGATAGTATAACGCCATCTTTAACTATTACAGCTCCAACAGGAACCTCTCCTTTTAAATATGCCATATGAGCTTCTTCTAAAGCTTCTTTCATAAAGCTCATAACTAATCACTCCTAATTATATGAAGATACCTTACATAAAATTTCATTTTCAATTTCTAATTCTACAATATTCCAATTTACCACTTATAACTTGTACTTTGTAACTTATGAGATAAAGAGACTAAAAATTTAGTCTCTTTATGTGTAAATTCTAACCTTCATTACTCTGTTTTTATCTACATCTTCTATTACAAATTTAATATTTTGATATTCTACGATTTCTTGTTCTTCTGGGAATCTACCAAGTTGTCCTATGATGAATCCTCCTATAGAGTCAAATTCTTCTGATTCTATAGATGTTCCTATAAGATCATTTAAGTCATCTATTCTTGCACTACCCACAACAATATACTCATCTTCCTTAACAACATCTATCTCTTTTTCTCTTTCTTCATCATATTCATCTTCTATCTCACCAACAATCTCTTCTACTAAATCTTCCATTGTTGCTATTCCAACTGTTCCACCATATTCATCTAAGACAACAGACATATATGCTCTGTTTTTTTGCATATCTCTAAATAACTCCATTATTTTCTTAAATTCATAGGTATAATAAGGCTCTCTCATTACTTTTTCTACTGAAAAATTTTTATTATCATCAAGAATAAGTAAGTCCTTTACATTTAAAATCCCAACTATATCATCAATAGTCTCCCTATAAACAGGAATCCTTGAAAATTGTTCACTTTTTATTAGGGCTAAAACCTCTTCATAACTAGAGTCCACCTCTATGGCTTCTATATCAACTCTTTGAACCATTACATCCTTCACTTGAAGATCGCCAAATTCAAAAACATTAAATATCATTTCCTTTTCTTCTTCTTCAAGTACGCCTTCTTCTTCACTTACATCCACCATAGTTCTTAGTTCTTCTTGAGTTATGAAAGGCTGATTTTTTGATGTTTGGCCTCCTAAAAGCTTAATAAACGGTGCTGAAATATAGGTAAATACAGTTACTAATGGTCTTAATACTATAACAATAACTGATATCATACCAGCAACCTTTAATGATACCTTTTCTGAATTTTGGGCTGCTAAAGACTTCGGAGTTATTTCGCCAAATATTAATACTAATATTGTAACTACTCCAGTTGCTATAGCCACTCCTTGACTTCCGAAAAGATCCATAGCTATTGATGTTGCTAAAGCTGATGCTCCTATATTTACAACGTTATTTCCTATTAAAATACTACTAAGTAATCTATTAGGATTTTCTATAAGCTTTGCTACTTTATCTGCTCCTTTAACTCCTTCTTCTACCATATGCTTTATCCTTATTTTGCTTAAAGACATTAAAGCCGTTTCTGCTGATGAAAAAAATGCAGAACTAAGTAAAAGAAAAATCAAAAGAAAAATTTGCCACGTGCCAGGTTCCAAAAATACCACTCTCCTAAAGTATATAATAATTTTTAATATAATCCTGTGCATTACATTATTATATTAAATTATATCACATTTTATAATATTTATTATAGATTAAAAAATGTGATTATAATATATTTAGTCCTCTAGACGCCACTAGCTAAAATTATATTTAATTCTTTTTACAGTACTTGTCTTCTCATTGATTTATTAGCTTTTTTATAAAAACTTTATTTAAATTTAGCTACAACTATGAATACTAACGATTTAACATTAAATCTTTTCACCTTTATAGATAGATTCCCTAATTAATAAGATACCCCTAATTTAAAATTAGTATAACAATTTTTAATATTCCTTGCACGAATTTAATGTAAAATAAAACTTAACTTTGTTACCTCCACGCTCTACTCCAAAATCACTATGATGACATTCTAGTATCTTTTTTACAATAGAAAGTCCTAACCCTGTTCCTCCAAATTTTCTATTTCTTGACTTTTCACCCCTATAAAATGGGTCCCAAATATTACTTAATTCCTCTTCACTTAAAACTACTCCAAAATTTTCAATGTCAAACATATATTTTTCTTCATCCTCTAGTAAATAAATTTTTATTTTTATCTCATTTCCTTGAGGCGTATATTTAATAGAATTTGTATATAAATTGCTTATTACTTCCTTAATTCTTTTTTCATCACCAAATACTATTGCTTCTTCATCATCTTCTATAATGACCTTCAAGTTTTTTTCTTTAATTAAGTTTCTTAACTTATCATTTACACTATAAAAAGCTCCACAAAGATCAAAGGGTTCTTCTTTTAGTCTAAAGTTTGGTGATTCAAGCTTTGATATTTGAAGCATCTCCATAACAAGCTCGTTCAATCTAATAGTTTCTTCTTGAATATCATTATATATTTTTTCAGTATAAATTCCATTCTTAAGTCCATTAATATTTCCTTGAATTATGGTAATAGGAGTTTTTAACTCATGTGAAATATTTGCAATTAATTCTTTTCTTTTTTCCTCTTGAAGCTTTTGATTATTCATATCCCTAGTTAACTTTATGTTTGCCTCTTTTAATTCCTTTAAAGTTCTCTCAAGATTCTTAGAAATTAAATTTAAAGATTCGCCTAATAGTCCTATCTCATCCTCACTTGTTACCTTATATTCTCCTTCAAAATTACAATTAGAAATATTTCTTGCTTTCTTGCTCATTGATATAAGTGGTTTTGAAATGAATTTTGAGTACTTAAAAGAAATTATTCCTACTAATGCAATGATAACTATGAAAACAAATATATAGTAATCATTAATGACACCTAATACTTCCTTTAATTGTGCTAAAGGAGTAATTGCAACAATTATTCCACCATTATACTTCTTAGTATAAACAAGAATTTCTTCTTTTGAATCTAATAGTATTTTTAATGTATTTTCATAATTATCGGTAATACTTCTAATGACACTCTTATCATTTAAAATTTTATTATTAAATTCTAAATTATTTTTAAAGTAAGACTTATCCTCTAACTCTTTTGATATTATTTCTCCCTCTAATGTTGTTACTTGAGAGTCTTTATCTATCTTCCATTGAATAACGGATGAATCTTTTATGTTTTTATTAGGATTAATATTGTATTCTCTTTCAACAATTTCACCATTCTTGTATATTTTAATAGGATACACATATCCAAACTCATTAATATTCCCAGTTACCTTAATGTCATCTCCTTGATTAAATAATAATTCTTCTGGATAACCTTGAAGTATTATCTTATATCTTTTATTGCCACTCTTTATCTCTATCAATGCACTTCCCCTATAGTTAGGAATAGAGATTATGTCATTTAAAGAATTATCTCTTAAAGAAACAGCCACATTGTTTTTTTTATTTATATTTTCTATATTTTGATAAATTTCTTCCATAGGTTTATTAGAACTAATAAGCGAACTAAACTCATTTGAACTACCTTTTAATACTTCAGCTCTCTTGTTAACATAGTATTTTTCAAAATAAAAATATTGAAATACTAGTTGAGATATAACTATACTTACTAATATAATTAAATTCATAAGGAATAACTTTGAAAAAATACTCTTTTTAAATATCCTATTCCACATCGAACTTATAGCCCACTCCAAAAACTGTTTTAATGCAATAGGATTTATACTTAAGACTTCTTCTTATTTTTTTAATTTGAGCATCAACTACCCTTATGTTTCCGTAATAATCATATCCCCACTTTGTTTCCAAAAGTTTTTCCCTAGAAATTACTATATTTTTATTTTCCATTAAAAACTGAAGTATTTCAAACTGTTTAGGTTCTATTTCAATTTCTTCTTCATCTATAAAAACTTTGTATTTTTTTTTATCTAATTTAATTCCATTTAACTCTATAATATTTTTTTCATCATCATACCTACCAATTATCCTATCAAGTATTACTTTTACCTTAGCCACAAGGATCTCCATATTAAAAGGTTTTGTTATATAATCATCAACTTTCAATTCATATCCCATTAATATATCTTCATCTTCTACTCTTGCAGTCACCATTATTACAGGAACATCTGATTTTTTTCTAATTCGTCTTAGTACTGTAAATCCATCTAACTTTGGTAACATTACATCTAATATTATTATATCTATATTATTTTGATTAAATAACTCTATTCCATCTATACCATTAAATCCATTTATAGTATTAAACCCTTCATGTTTAAAATAGTCAGACATCATCTTGTTTATCTTTACTTCATCCTCAACTATTAACACATTTTTTTTACGCATAATTCTCCTCACTTATTAAGTCTATTTGTTTTTTTACATCATTAATCAATATATATATTACCCTAAAATTTTTACTTTTTCGTAATAGTCATAAAAAAATCATAACATGGTCATTTTTAAATCGAATATCTCTCCTATAATACAATAATAAATATCAAATACGAAAGGAGACTACTATGCTATCTCTAAAAAATATAAATAAAAGATTTGGTAATGAAACAGTGTTAAAGGATTTATCTGCAGAATTTACAGGAGGTCTTAATTTTATAATTGGTCCTTCAGGAAGTGGAAAATCAACACTATTAAAATTAATAAGTGGAATGGATAACGAATTTGATGGAAAAATCTTATTTAAAGGTAAATCTTTAAAGGATTTTAGTAAATCAGATTTAAATAATTATTATTATAATTCGGTAGGATTTGTATGGCAAAATTTTCAATTAATTAATCACTTATCTGTGGAAGACAATATAATGTTAGTTTTAAATCTTTCCCCTCTCACTTCTGATGAAAAAAATAAAAAGGTCAAACTTATGTTAAATAAGTTAGGAATTAGTAATTTAGCAAAAAGCAAGATATCTAAACTTTCTGGTGGTCAAAAACAACGAGTAGCTATTGCTAGATCTTTAATAAAAAATCCTGAAATTATAATAGCTGATGAGCCAACTGGAGCTTTAGATGCCAAATCATCTCAAGTTATTATGGATGTATTAAAAAACATATCAAAAGAAAGATTAGTTATTATAGTTACTCATGATAAAAATCTTATTGATAAAAATTCAAATTGCTTTTTACTAAAAAATGGTAAACTAAAAAATAACTTCAAAAATGAACCTAGTGTTGGAACGGTTAAAAGTGACTGTATCCGTCCAGTTCTTTCTTTTAAAAATGCTATAATACAAGCTTTTAAGAATATCAAAGGATTATCGCTAAAATTTGCACTGACTTCAGTCATACTTGTTTTGTCCTCTTTTTTCCTACTTATGAATTTAAGTGGTCAGATACAAAATAAACAAGATGATATATATAATCAACTTGTTAAAGAAAGGGGAGATAATATTAAAGATATATATGTTGGTGCAAATACAACCACTAGTAGTGGACGAGGTCTTCAACAAGACGCCTTTAAAACATATGATGTGTTAAATGGTGATTCAGGCGTTGAATATATATATGCTGGCTTGTCAATAGATGACCAGACTATTAATATTGGTGATATTGTAAAAGATTATAAGCCACAAAATAGTAATTGTGTTCCAACAGTACATAAATTACTATCTGGAAGGATGCCAAATTCTGATGAAATGGAGGTTGCAGTTCCTAAAACTTTATTAGATAAATTTAATTTAAAAGCTGAGGATGTTATTGGTAAAAATTTAAATATGACTGGTCATCAGAGGACTTCAAGGACAACCAAATCTAATGTTTCTCTTAATGATTTAACTATAGTAGGGGTCATAGATTCTACTTTCTATGGTCAAGAAAAAGAAGATTTTTTCATATATAGTTTAAAATCAGTTAATGAAATATTTAAACAAACAGGTTTAGATAAATCTAAGTTAGATGCAAGAATAAGAGCTAAGACTTTAGAAGATATATTACCTATAGTTGGTAAATTACAAAAGGCTGGTTTGACACCTGGGGGTGATTTTAGTCAAATACAGGATATGTTAAGCTTAAAATCTACAAATGAAAATCAAGGAACATTAATATCAACAATTTTCTTAAGTTTGTCAGTTATTATAAGTTTATCTTTAACAATTATTAATTCATACCTAAGAAAAGCTGAACATGCTGTACTTAAGATAAATGGTTATAGTAATAAAAGTATATTAAACTTAACAATGTTTGAGTATCTACAAGTATCATTAATATCAACTATTTTATTTTTAATTACTTTGCCCATATTAAATACGTTAAGCATAAAGTTATTTGATATGTATATATCTGGAAAAAACTCTTTGTATTTAAGTATAGTAATAGTGATAATTCAAGGACTAGTTATTGGATTTGTTTCATCAATAATATCTTTTAAGATAAATCCTTCAAAAAACTTAAAAATAGGTGATGTATAATGATAAATTTAAATAATGTAACTAAAAAATATGGAGAAAATAATATATACACAAATGCAAATTACACATTTAAAAGTAACACTCTGACTTGCTTTCTTGGGCCCAGCGGCTCTGGGAAGACCACTTTATTAAACCTATTAGCTGGTTTTGATAGAGACTATTCAGGAAAAATAGATGTACAATTTAATAATTTAAAAGATTTATCTCTCGATGAATTATGTACTTATCGTTTTAATAATATCGGGTTTATATTTCAACATTACAATTTGCTTAGGGGATATTCTGCTATTGAAAATGTTATTATGGGAATACATTTAAACTCTAGTCTATCAAATGATAAAAAGCACAAAAAGGCATTAGACTTACTTACTAATCTTGGATTAGGTAATAAAGTTAATGATCCTATAGACAACTTAAGTGGAGGCCAAAAACAAAGGGTTGCTATTGCTAGAGCTTTAATAAATGATCCTAAAGTAATTCTTGCTGATGAACCTACTGGAGCTTTGGATGAGGAATCTGCTAAATCTATTATGGAAATAGTAAAGAAACTATCTAAAGATAAAATTGTAGTTGTAATTACTCATGATGATGTGGTTGCAGATTATGCCGATGAAATTATTTCTCTTGAAGATAACTTAATAAAAGTTTTAAAGAAAAAGAAAGAAAATATTGAAACTAATAATTCCACTACTTCTTCTATTTTAAAAAACATTGAGCCTAAACTATCTTCTAAAAATGCTTGGAAGCTATGTATAAAAAACTTTAAGATTCATTTCTTTAAATTTTTCATAGCAGCATTTCTTATTGCCTTTGGCTCTACTGCATTTGTTTGCTCATTAGGGTCAAAAGGAATAATAAATAGTGCAATTAATGACTTCAAAGATAAAAACTCCTTTTATAATAAAGCTTCCGTCGCTAAAGGTAATAACGACTTAGATTCTGTATTCAAAGAATTAAATGGTATAGATTCTATAGATGATCTATATTACCAATATGACTTAAGTAATATTTCTATAAATTATGGCCAAAACAAAAAAAAGATAGATTTAAAATCACCTACTATAGTAAATTCAGAATTATCAATGATATATGGTTATATGCCAAAAGATAATGAAAATGGGATAGTTCTTTCTAATAGTGTTGCTGCTAAGCTAAATCCGAAAGTAAATGAATTGGTAGGAAAATATATTGATTTTGAATATGTTAATAAAGATGGAGAAACAGAAATTATTAAATTAAAAGTAACTGGCATATCTAATGACAATTATGATAACTTTACCCTTAGTTCAGGCATAGAAAAGAAAATCTATAAAAATACTAATACTAAAGAAGCATCTGCTCTATCATTTAATATTAAAGACTTTAATGAAATTCCTAGTGTAGATAAGTCACTTAAAGATAAAGGAATTGATGTATCCACCAAAGGAAAAGATGTTTCAGCATTTAAAAATAGTTTTGAAAGCACGTTAAAGCTATTTTCAATGTTATCAGGTTTTATCCTAATTGTTTTTATTATTATTGGATTTGCTATGATTTATAAAATATCCATTGATAGATATACTGAAATAGGACTTTTAGCTTCTTTAGGTTATACTAAAAAAAATATTCTTAAAGTATTTTTTAAGGAAAGCCTTATATTTGGAATTGCATCTACTATTCTAGGAATTTTGCTTAGCATCTTATTTAATTTTGCTTACTCTAATCAATTTGGATATAAACTAAATTTAGATATAAATTTATACTTACTTTTAGTATCCCTTAATATGTCACTTACTTTGGGTATAACTTGGATAATTAATACTAAACTTCTTAATACAGAAACAATAATTGCTTTAAAAGGCAATAATTAAGGGATTTTTTCACAGTCCTACCTTATATCAATCTTTTTTATTTCTTATAATTCATAACCTAAGCCTACTAATATTTCTTCATAATTAAAATAAAAAATGACTTAACAAATTTAGCTAAGTCATTTTTTATACCTACATGGTACCCCCAGTAGGAATCGAACCTACATCTATCCCTTAGGAGGGGATTGTTCTATCCATTTAACTATGAGGGCTCGGTGTAAATTATTACATATTAATTTTATAATATTAATCCCACAATGTCAAATATCTATGAAAATTTTTATATAAATAGTAAATTTTATATAAATTAACTTCCTTCTTAAAATAATAGGTTTATATTACATTTCTATGTTAGAATGTCCTTGAGTAAATGTTTACTAACACTAATTAGTTTTAATGAGGTGATTTTTTGAAAACCATACACATTACTGAAACTGTATTAAGGGATGCTCAACAATCTCTTATTGCTACTAGGTTACCATTTAATGAATTTGCTCCAATCTTAAAAGATTTAGATACTGCCGGATATCACTCCCTTGAATGTTGGGGTGGAGCGACTTTTGATTCATGCATCCGTTATCTTAATGAAGATCCGTGGGATAGATTGAAAAAAATTAAAACTATATGTAAAAACACACCTCTTCAAATGCTTTTAAGAGGTCAAAATATTTTAGGATATAAACATTATCCCGATGAGATAGTTAGAAAATTTATTAAAATGTCAGCTTATTATGGTATGGATATATTTAGAGTTTTTGATGCCTTAAATGATTATAGAAATATAGCTGTTGCTATGGATGAAGTAAAAAAACAAGGTGCTCATGCTCAAGGCACTATTGTTTATACTGTAAGTCCTATACACGATATCCATAGCTACATAAAACTTGCAAAACAACTTGAAAACATGGGTGCAGACTCAATTTGTCTAAAAGATATGGCTGGGCTATTAATGCCTCAAACTGCATATGATTTAATAAAAAAACTAAAGGAATCTGTAAAGCTTCCTATTTATCTTCATTCTCACTCAACAAATGGACTTGCAGAAATGTCATATTTAAAAGCTGCTGAAGCTGGTGTAGATGGAATAGATACAGCTATTTCCTCTTTCTCTTCTGGAACTGCTCAACCCCCTACTGAATCTATGCATTTTGCTTTAAATGCAAGTGGTTTCGATACTGGTATTAATAGTAAAAAGTTGAAAATTATTAATGATTTCTTTAAACCTATAAGAACTAAGTTTTTAGAAAATGGGGGACTTGACCCTAAGGTACTAACGCCTCAACCTGAAGCTCTAACTTACCAAATACCTGGTGGGATGTTATCTAACATGATTTCTCAATTAAAATCCCAAAATTCAATAGATAAACTTGATGCTGTTTTGGCTGAGATTCCAAACGTTAGAAAGGATTTAGGATATCCACCTTTAGTTACACCTATGAGCCAAATGGTTGGTACCCAAGCTACAGTAAATGTATTAACTAGTGAAAGATATAAAATGATATTAAAAGAAATTAAATCTTATTGTAGAGGTGAATATGGAAATCCTCCTGGAGATATTAATCCTGAATTATCTATAAAAGCCTTAGGAATCGGAACTATTATAACTGGCAGATATGCGGATAACTTACAACCTATATTTGAAAAAACTAAAGAGGAACTTAAAAATTTAAGTTCTAGAGATGAAGATATTTTATCATATATTATTTTTCCTCAAATAACAGAGGAATTTTTAAAGAAACGAAAACTCTCTCCATCCAGTGAATATATACGCGAAAACTTTAATGGAGAAGTTATTTAATAATCTATTTAGATAAGTATTTATAAAAAGCCATACTTCTTTTAGCTCTTATATTAAGACGATTTTAAACTTTTTTGTTTAACTTCTAATATTTTTTTAATTATAGTATAATAATATCTAATAGTATCAAATATTTTCCTTATATAAAACAGGAGGACTATTATGGATGATTTAAAAAAAATTTTATTAGCTGGATTAGGTTCCATAGCATACACTTATGATAAATCTTCAAAATTTGTTGATGAGTTAGTACAAAGAGGAAAACTTACAATGGAAGAGGGAAAAGATCTTTCTCAAGAACTTAAAAAGAATTTCAAAGACTCTTCAGATAAAATATCTGAAAAAGTTTTACCTGTAAGCAGAGAAGAAATTTATGAAATTTTAGAAGACATGAAATTTGCCTCTCAACTTCAAGTTCAAGAATTAAAAAATGAAATAAGTGAGTTAAAAGAAAAAATTAAATGTCTTGAAGAAAAACAATAATTATTTTATGCCCGTTTTACGGGCTGTTTTTATAATACGAATCTTTCATTCATATGGTACCACCCTATGAATGTTAGCTGACTTAATCTATGGTGTGTACCACCTATTATCTCCCACCTTGTAAGAGCATGGTGAAGTTACAAGGTGGTAGCCATCTGATAAATATCTAAGGAGGTTTCAAAAAAAACCTTATGGTCAACAAATATCAAAAGAGATTTAGAGAAATTATAAAGATTTTTACCAAATACGGATGTGATTTCTTAATAGATTTTAAGTTCAAAAAGAAATTCCCGGATCCTGTTAATCTAAAATGTGCTTTCGAAGAATTAGGCCCCACATTTGTAAAAATAGGTCAAATATTAAGCACAAGGCCTGATATCTTATCAAAAGAATACATAGACGAATTTAGAAAACTTCAAGATAACGTTTCACCTGTATCTTTTGAAGAAATAAATTCTGTATTTACTTCAGAATTTAATAAATGTATAGATGAATGTTTTCTTAATTTTAGTAAAAAGCCATTAGCCTCTGCATCAATAGCTCAGGTACATAAGGCAACTTTATTAGATGGTAGATCTGTTATTGTGAAAATTCAACGTCCCCATATTGCTGAAAAAATGGAAGTTGATATTCACGTTATTAAAAAAATACTTAAATTAGTCAAAGGTAAATTTGAAACTTTGCCTATAGATCCATATGAAGCTATAGATGAAATCTGGCAAGGTTCAAAACAAGAATTAGACTTTAAAATTGAAACAAATAACATAAAAGTATTCTCAGAAAATAATTCTGATGTTGCATTTATTTACACACCCTATGTAGTTGATGAATTTTGTAGTTCTAAAGTATTAACTTTAGAAAAAATTAAAGGGATAAAAATAGATAATATAGATCAACTAAAGGATGACGATTATGATTTAGATGATCTAGCAAAAAAACTTGCTTTAGGCTTTTTAAAACAAGTTTTTAAAGATGGTTTCTTTCATGGTGATCCTCACCCCGGAAATATATTAATTAAGGATACCAAAATTTGTTTTATTGACTTTGGCATAATGGGAAATTTGTCATCAAGTCTTAGAATTGCTCTTAATGATGCAATTGTTGCTCTTGCTCTTCAAGATATAAATAAACTTATAAATATATTTTTATCTATAGGAATAAGAAAAGGATTTGTAGACAAAAACTCATTATATATAGATATGAAATATGTTTTAGATAGTTACGTAAACACTTCATTATCAAATATAAAAATATCTTTGATGCTTGAAGATGTATTTGGTCTTCTAAAAAAACATAACATACAACTGCCTAAAGATTTAACACTTGTTATGAAGAGCTTAGTGTTATTAGAAAGCAATCTTTCAATGCTTTCTCCCAACATAAATATAATGGATATAGCTATTCCTTATGTAAAAGATAATACTAATTTCATGGAAAATATGTCTTTAAACGAGTTATCATTAAAAGGTTACACATTTCTTAAGGATGGTCTTAAGATACCTTCAACACTAGTTGAACTTGCTGACAATTTGATAAGTGGTCGTACAACCATAAAAATGGAGCATAAAAATTTAAATAAGCCTGTTGCTGCACTAAATAAAATGATAAATAGAATGGTTTTTGGTCTTGTAGTATCTGCTATAATAGTAAGCTCTGCCTTAATACTTGCTTCCAATGTTGGTCCTCAAATTTCAGGACTATCTATTATAGGGGTAATAGGGTTTATAGTATCTGCAATATTTGGATTATGGCTTTTAATATCCATATTAAAATCAGGGTTAATGTAAAAAATAGATAGAGGACATTTTAAAGATCCTCTATCTATTTTTATATAATTTTATATTGCTTAAACTTGTATTCCTGACAATGCATATCCCATTAATGTATCTATAAGTTCATCTATATCTTTATCTCCAACATGCACAAATTCAAAAATCGCAGCTGAGCAAAGTGTTCCAAAAAAAGTATAAGCCATAAATTTGCTATCACCTTTTTTGATTATGTTATGTTCCATAGCCTCTCTTAAGTAAACTTCTAATATTGTTAAATATTCATCTAATAACCTTCTTAATTCTAAATGTCTAACTTCCTGACCCCAAACTTGGCTCATTACAACTTTAAAAAAATCTTTGTTATTATACAAAAGTTTTAATTGAACTTTTACCATTGTTCTTATTTTTAATAATATATCATCTTCTGCATCTGTTGCTTCTTTAACTTCCTGCTTTATTAAATCCAGCCCCTGACTCATTATAAAATTAAATATTTCTTCTTTACTTTTAAAATGATAATATAATGTTCCTTTAGCTACACCTGCAGATAGTGCTATTTCATCCATTGTTGCTTTGTTATACCCAGAATAGGAAAATACTTTTATAGCCGACTGAAATATAGCTTTTTTGGTTTTATTCATAATACTTCAACTCCACATAAATAAATTCAACTTTATCATACCCTAACTTACCCCGTCATACAAGGAAAATATACTGATCACTATAATTTTTCTGTAAATTACGACTAGTCAGTATAATATTTGAATTCTATATTGTTTATAGGTTAGAATATATATATATTTTCAATATTAATTAAGAGTTAAATATATATTAATTATAAAATTTAAAAAATAAATTCTTGTAAGTGAGGGATTCTTTAATGATAAAAATATACAATAGATCCACTAAAGACTATGAAATTGAAAAAGTTGCCGGTGAAAAGTACCTTCAATGGAATTATTCATCCCCTATTGGAACTAGCCTTTTAGAGCTCTTCGTAAAAAGAAAATTATTTTCTAAAATATATGGATCATATTGCGATACAAAGTTAAGTTCTAAAAAAATATCTTCTTTTATAAATGATTTAGATCTAGATATGTCCATATCCGAGAGATCTCAAGGTGATTTTAAATCTTTTAATGACTTTTTTGTTAGAAAGTTAAAACCTAATGCTAGACCTATTAATACTGATTCTAATGTTTTAGTATCTCCTGCTGATGGTAGACTTAGTGTTTTCACAAATATAGATTTAGATAACATAATTCAGGTTAAAGGATTTACATACAGTCTTAAAGAACTAATAGGTGATGAAAAAACTGCCAATGAATATAAAAATGGAACTTGTATGATTGTGCGTCTTTGTCCTACTGACTATCATCGACTACATTTTATAGATAATGGAACTTGTTCTGATTCACGTGAAATAGACGGTTCTTATTACTCAGTAAATCCAATTGCACTTGAAAAGATTCCAAAATTATTCTGTCAAAACAAAAGGGAGTGGAGTATATTCTATTCTGAAAATTTTGGTGATGTAATACTTATTGAAGTTGGAGCTACTTGTGTAGGTACTATAATTCAAACTTATAAGCCAAATATACCTGTAAAAAAGGGTGATGAAAAAGGCTATTTTAAGTTTGGCGGATCAACAACTATTCTTTTCTTTAAAGAAAATACAATTAAAGTTGACAGTGATATCTTAGAACAGAGCAAATTAGGATTTGAAACTAAAATTCTTATGGGTGAAAGAATTGGTGTTAAAACTAACCTAGTGGCAAATTAAAAGTGACAAGTGGCAAGTGACAAGTTCAAATAACTGAATATCAAGTTTAGATTAGAATCCATTAATGATATTCAGTTATGAGGTTGAAAACCACAGGTTTTCTTAAAAATATTCTTTATTTAAGAAAGCTTCTTAAGAAGATTTCATCCTTAACTTGCAACTTGTCACTAAAATAAGCTTTCCACTTTAAACTAAAAAAGACTATAAATATTTAATATATATGGTTCAATAAAGTTTATTCATTTAAAATAAGTGCTGTTTATATATTACGACAATATAAATGTAATTTTATTAATGAAACATATATACTTATAAAATTTACACATAAATTTTATAAATTCCTATACTTTTGTGTTTTTGTTTTTATTTAGGAACAATTTGTTAAATTATGGCCAACATATGCTAGCTTAATTTTTAGATGTTATATATCCTTCTGCACAAAGTAGCTCTGCTGTTAATACAGCCCCACCTGCTGCCCCTCTTAATGTGTTGTGGGAAAGACATACAAATTTATAATCGAATATATTATCTTCTCTTAATCTTCCTATTGTAACGCCCATTCCTTTTTCTATATCTCTATCTAATCTTGTTTGAGGTCTATTATCATCTTCAAAATAAGTTAAAAATTGTTCTGGAGCATTTGGTAAATTTAAAACCTGAGGTCTTCCCTTAAAGTTTTTCCAATGCTCTAATATATCTTCCTTTGACGGTTTCTTATCAAAAGAGACAGATACAGTTGCTAAATGGCCATCACTTACAGGAACCCTTATACATTGTGCTGATATAACTGGTGATTCAGCAATAACTATTTTGTCTTCCTCTATATGTCCCCAAACTTTTAATGGCTCCTGTTCGCTTTTTTCTTCTTCTCCACCTATATAAGGTATTACATTATCATTCATTTCAGGCCATTCCTTTGGTGTCTTACCGCTTCCTGATATTGCTTGATAAGTTGATACAACTATTTTTGTAGGTTTAAAATCCATTAAGGCACTTATAGCTGGAACATAACTTTGTATTGAACAATTAGGTTTAGCTACTATAAATCCTCTTTTAGTATTTAATCTATTTTTTTGCTTCTCTATAATTTCTAAATGTTGAGTATTTATTTCTGGTATTATAACAGGAACATCCCCTGTCATTCTATGAGCAGAATTATTTGATACAACTGGTGTTTCTGCCTTTGCATATGCTTCTTCTATTTTTTTTATATCATCCTTCGGCATATTAACTGCACAGAATACAAAATCAACTAAAGAAGATATTTCTTCTACCTCATTTATATTTTTTACAACCATATTCCTTACCATATCAGGCATATCTATATCAAGTTTCCATTTACCATCAAGTGCTTCTTCATAAGTCTTCCCTGCTGATCTTTCACTAGCTCCCAAAACTTCAATTTTAAAAAATGGATGATTATGAAGTAATGTTATTAATCTTTGTCCAACGAATCCTGTAGCTCCTAATATACCAACTTTTAATTTCTTAATCATATATATAACCTCCATAAAATAAATATTATAAAAAATAACAAATCAAATAGACTAGCATACTGACTTATTATTTTTTTGAATGTGCCTAAGTCTATATCTTAATAATTTTAAATCATGTTATCACTTATTTGTATTATATGCTACAGTTTTTACTCAGTACATAGGTAAAACTGCTTAAAACATTGCAAAAAATGCTATAATAGAATTACTATACTGTTAATGGAGTGATACGCATGGACAATAAATCAGCCTCATATACTAACAAAAGGGGATATTTAAATAAAAATTTTCAGCTGTTTCATTTAAAAGATAAACTTAATCAAGAATTTGAATTACATTACCATGATTTTAATAAAATAATTATATTTTTATCTGGAAAAGTTTCATATCTAATTGAAGGTAAATCTTATAAATTAAAACCTTGGGATATACTTTTAGTAAACAGCTATGAAGTGCATAAACCATTAATCGATAGCAATGAAACCTATGAAAGAATTGTGCTATGGGTAAATTCTGATTTCCTAACAAGCCATAATTCTAATGAGTTTGATTTATTAAAATGTTTTAAAATAGCCTCTGACTATAAAATAAATCTTTTGAGAACTGATAGTTACTGGATTAATGTTTTTGAAAAATTGATCTCTCAGATTGAAAATAATTTGAAATCCGAAGAATCCGGAAATGATATTCTTAGTAGCTCTTTATTTGTTCAGTTTATGGTGTATATTAATAGATTATTTATAACCTATGATATTTCATACGAATCACTTGATATTGAATTTGATAAAAGTATAGAAAAGATTTTAGACTATATTAATTCTAATTTATGTGAAAATTTAACAATTGATACTTTGTCCTGTAAATTCTTCATGAGCAAATATTATTTAATGCATAAATTCAAAAAACAAACTGGATATACTCTTCACTCGTATATAAACCAAAAACGATTGATTTTAGCTTCAGAGCTTATTAAAAAAGGTATACCAACTTCATCCGTATGTGTTAAATGTGGATTTAATGATTATTCAACCTTTGTAAGAGCTTTTAAAAAAATGTATCATATTTCTCCTAAGTCTTATATGAAAAACTATACTATTTAAAAAAGTGGCTACGCCACTTTTAAGTGACAAGTTTATAGTAACAAGCGACAAGTTTATGTATTTTAATCTTTTTAGAAGTTATCCGCAAATTTAACTTTATTATAAATTTCTAAAGTTCATTTAACCATTAAATATATAATGGTAATCACCATAAACAAGCAGATTTCACTTAGTATCCTAAGTTATAAAAAAACATTGACATTCCCCAAAGACTTTGCTAATTCTCACATACACACGCTTTTAGTATATATCTATTAATAAAAATTTAGGTTTAAGTCTTTTCTGACCATCGTAAAGAAAACTCCGTTAATAACTTGTCTCTTGTCACTCACAATTTGTAACTTATAAAACTATTTATTCAAAAGTTCAATCAATCTATCTTCTATATACTCTTCTAAAACTTTATCTGTAAATAATGTGCTATCGTCAAAATCACTTGGTTTCACTTTAAAAAAGTTTAATACTAAACAATTATCCTTTATTACATAATCATCAAGATGTAGAGGTGCAAAAAACACTTCTATGTTATCATATTTTATATTTTCCATTTTTTTATTTAATTTATCCACTAAAAAATCTAAGTTCAATTTTTTTACTGGTGCAACCATAGAGTTTGTGTACTCAAAATCCTCCATAACCCACATATTATAATTCCAAAATCTCTTTTCTTTTTGGTTTGCATTAGATAAAAGTTCTCTATTTTTTATTGCACTTAAAACTTTTCTTATTGACTCCCCAGTAAATTCATCATCATAACATAAAGTTAATCCCTTCATGTTTGCTACATCATAAAAAAATGATTCTGCAACATTTTCCTTTTCAGATGTTGCTTGCCAAAAATATAGCATAGCTTCAATAGTTTCTAAGTTTGTTTTAATGTTAGTTAACATGATTTATCCCCCTAATTTAAAAAGTTATCCCTAAGATATAATTCAACACTAAAAAACAAAAACCTTTTTAATATTCCAAAAATATAGACTATATATATTTCAATAATATTAAACATTGATTTTATCACATTTTTGTGTTAAGATATTTATGTTAACTTAATACGCGGCAGTAGCTCAGCTGGATAGAGTAGTTGGCTACGAACCAATTGGCCGGGGGTTCGAATCCTCTCTGCCGCACCATAAAAATCCCTTGTAATATTACAAGGGATTTTATTTAGGTACATGAAATAAAATAACAAGTCAAATATCCTAGCATACTGACTTGTTATTTTTTTACTGTGCCTTATATATGATTTATATATTTTATGTTAGAATATCCTTAATTAATATTTTTTAGATTCATATTTAATTTTCTTAACAAAATTCAAAATATGTGATTCTAGAAAAATTTATATAATTTAAATATGTTTGGGGGTATTTTTATACATGATAATTATAATAATTGCTGTTCTAACTCTATATTTATTATTTGCACTGTCAAGACTATTCTGGGGAATTGTATTTTTATTAAAATCACCTAAAAAAATTCTAGAATATAAATTATCTAAAGTTAAACATAAACATAAAATAAAAGATACTGAAAAGTATCTATCCAATGTAGGTAAATCTTATTTATTAGAATCTCTTATTTTTATACTTGGTTTAATAATTTTGTTTTTCTTTAAAACCATCTATTCAAATATTATAGTTCTTGCTTTTTCTGCGGGAATAATTTTTATTGAAAAAGGAAATGCTGAATTACTACAAAACTTAAAAAATTAAACTTTAGGTATCTTGAAAAAATATTAGACCAGTATTCTTGTATATTTAGAATCCGTAGCCCATTATTTTTTAAGTGCCTTAATATATTATATAAAGTACAGTGAGAAAATATTATAAAAAATACGTCTCTCACTGTACTTTATCAAACCTACTACTCTTAATTTATCAATAAGGCGTATTCTTTTGAATGTGCCTTATGTTTATATATTAAATACTGTTTTACTTCCTTCTTTAGCAGGTGTAATTTCAAGTCTAGCATCAATTCTTTCTTTAAGTTCTGGTACATGAGATATTATCCCAACAAGTCTTCCATTGCTTTGCAGTCCTATTAAACATTGAATTGCATTATCCAATGACTCAGGATCTAATGTTCCAAAGCCTTCATCTACAAACATTGTATCTAACTGTATTCCCCCTGCATATGATTGAACAACATCTGCAAGTCCTAAGGCCATTGATAGAGATGCTTTAAAACTTTCTCCTCCTGATAAAGTTTTTACATGCCTTGCTTTACCTGTGTAATTATCAAATACCTCTAAATCTAATCCCTGCTGGGCTGCGCCTTTTCCTTTTTCTTTCTTTCTTAAAAGCTCAAATCTTCCAGATGTCATTTTTCTAAGTCTTAAATTTGATGCTTCTATAATATCATCAAAATATGCTGCTAATACATATCTTTCAAAGCTTATTTTTTCACTATTATAACCCCTTGTAATATTTGAAAGCTCTCCTATGACCTTAAATTTTTCTTCTTTAGTTAAAATCTTTTCTGTTAATTTCTTTGCCTCTTTTAAGTTTGATTTATTATTATCTATTCTTGAGAAAATTTCCTTTTGCTTTTCTGATAGAGATTTGTCTTCTAATTTATTTGTATTTAGTTTTTGTGTTATTTCATCTAAGTTTACTTTAATTAAATATCTTGTTTCCTCTAATATAGAATTAAACTTAGAATTGATTATAGTTTTTTCTTCTGTATAACCCTTTATATCATCTTCTAATATTTCAATTTCTTTTTCATCTAAATAACTATTTTTATATTCTTCATATGCATTAAATCCACAAGTACTACACTTTTCTTTAAATTCATCTTTAGCTTTTTTTTCTTCTTCTTTTACAACTATTTGATTTTTTTCTTTAGCAAGCTTATCTGCTTTGCACTCTGAATAAAGTTTACTACTTTCATTAAACTCATGTTCTGCTCTTTCATAACCTAATCTCATTATGTTAATAGTATCCTTTAATTCATTTAGTTCCAAACTTATATTTGTTATGGATTTTACTTCTCCACCAAATTCATCTTCTATGGATTTAAGACATTCCCTGACAGCCTCTAAATTCCCTTTCATATCTATATGGCGTTTACTTTTTTCCTCTAATAATTTTTCATTATTAATTATATTTTTTTCAATACATTGTTTTTGCTCAATTAAAACATGTTTACCTTTAATAATTTCATTTATTTTTTCTTCATTAGATTTAAGTTTATTTAATTTTTCTGTATTTTCTCTTCCCTTTTCAAGTATTATTTTATTTAAATCTTTTACCTCAATCTCTTCCTCCTCGAATATTTCCTTTTTACATTTATTGATTACATCATTTATAAAATTCTCAATTTCATTATTTAAAATCTTTAAATCTTCAAGTTTTGTTTTATATTTTTTGTCCTCATCTTCATATAAAACCTTATAAGATTTTAACTGTTCTTCCGTAGGTATACCTTTTATAAGCTTTGCCGGCATTGGGTGTTCTGTTGATCCGCATACTGGGCAGGGTTCTTTTTCCTTTAGAGTATAAGCAAGTAATCCAGCTTGACCTTTTCTAAACATTTCATCCATTTCTTCATAATTTGATTTTACTTCTTTGAAACGTTTTTCTATATTATAAAACTCTTGTTTTTCCATATTAAATTTTGTTTTTTTAGAATTTAAATTTTTTAATTGTTTATGGAAATTAAGTAGTGCTTCTCGTGTTCTTTCTCTATCCTTTATTTCAGCTTGTATACCTTTTAGATCACCTTCACACTTTATTGATATCTCTATTTCATTGTGAAGTTTATCCAATTCAAGTTTACTGTTTTTTATTTCTTCCTTTAAGTTTAAAACAGTACTTTCTAAGTCTCTTACATTGTGATTTATAGATTTAAACTCTTGTCTTTTAGTTTCATAAATAACAGCTTTTTCTTTTGATTTCTCAACTTCACTTATTTTTATGTTTAATAATTTTTTTTCATCTTCTCTTAATTTTTCTTTATCAAAAGTTTTCTTAGCATTATTAAACCTTTCAAGACTTATTATTTCCTTACCAATAGCATCTTTAAGTTCCTGCTCTGACCTTATAAATGCTTTTTTTCTATCCTCAAATACATCTTCTAAATTTTTTACTTCTAAAGCTTTTCTAGATTTTTTAAGATGCTCTTCCTTTTGTAAATAAATTTGTTCTTTTTCTTTTATTTCATCTATTTTTGCTTGTAAGCTTTCCTTCTCCTCTAATCTTTTATTAGTGTTTTGTCCTCTTATTATTTCTTCATTTATTTTATTTATTATTTCAGATAAATTTTCTTTATCTTTATTTAAATTACCCTCTAATTTCTCATCATTATCTATAAGGATCTTTGTTCTACTTATAATTTCAGTTATATTAAGATCCTTAGCATTTATCATAGTGTATAATTCATCATCTATATCTTTACACTTTATGCTCCTTAAATAGGTATTTCTTCCTTCTTGAACTTTCTCTATTTCTTTTTTTAAATTAATAGCTTCATCTGTTATTTTTCTTTGTATTTTATCAAAAATTTCCGTTCCAAATATTTTTCTAAATATCTTTTCCCTTTCTAAACTATCTGATGTTAAAAGCTTTCTGAATTCTCCCTGTGGTATCATTACAATTTGTTTAAACTGTTCTTTTGTTATACCTAAAATACTTACAACACTTTCGTCTACATTTTTTACGCCAGTAATAATTTTTCCTTCTGGATTTTTAAGCTCTGCATCAGATTTTTGTTCTGTAAATCCATCTCCCCTAGTTTTCTTTTTTAATTGTTGAGGTATCCTTTTTATATAATACTCCTCTCCCCTTAAAGAAAACCATAATTCTATTGAGGTTAAATCTGAATCCTTTGCAAAATCACTTCTTAAAGAAGTTTTTTCCCTCTCACTTCCACTAGCCTCTCCATATAAAGCAAAAGTTATTGCATCAAATATAGTTGTCTTACCTGCTCCTGTTGGACCAGTAATCAAAAATATGTTTTTATCTTGTAACCTTGAAAAATCTATAACTTCTTTTCCTGCATAAGGACCAAAAGCATTTAAAATTAATTTAATTGGCTTCATAATTACTGCTCCCTTCTTTCAGCTTCCTCAATAATACTTTTCATTATATCTAATCTATCTTCACTACAACTTTTCCCCGTTATTGCCTCATAGAATTCCGAAAATAATTCAAGTTTACACTTATCTTTATAATTCTTATTATCCATTGATATATCATCTTTACCTCTTAGTGATGATTCTCTGGTAAGCTCCATAATATTAGGATAAACTGCCCTTAACTTAGCCATAGGCTCTAAAATTTCACCTTCATCAGTTAATATAACTTTTATATAATCTTCTTTATTTCCCAGGTTATATACATCTGGATCTATAAGACTTTCTATTTCTCCCTTTAAAATTCTAAAGTCCCTTTTAGGGGAGAATTCTTTAAGTTCAACATTTACATCTCCATGTTCATTTATATTAACTATTGATATTCCTTTATTTTGCTTAACCTCTGAAAATGAATACTTTAAAATTGATCCTGAATATCTTATCTTGTCACTTCCAACCCTTTGTTGACCATGTAAATGTCCCAATGCTGTATAATTAAATTTTTCAAAATATGATGCATTAATAAGTTCTGATCCACCAATAGAAAGCGGTCTTTCAGAATCACTTGTTATAAGACCACCTTTTTCTTCTTTTTTATCTGTCATATATGTTATATATCCATGGGCAATTGCTACATTTCTTTCTTGGTTATTTATATTAAGTTTACCTATTATAGCTCTCATAGCATCATCATAGGTCTTTATTGTTTCATCCTTGTATAACTCTCTTATAACAGCAGGTTCTGCATAAGGAATCATATAAAAGTTTACTGGTCCATACTCATCATTAATAATAATTTTTTCTACGTCCTCTTTAAATATTCCCTGCATATAAAGACCACTATGCTTAACTAATTCATTTCCAAATTCTAATCTTTCTCCACTATCATGATTACCCGCAATGGCTATTATAGGCGTCTTTAATTCTATTAAGATCTTATTAAACACCTTATTTAAAAGTTCTACAGCCTCAACCGGAGCTACCGATCTATCATATAAATCCCCCGCTATAATTAAAGCATTGGGCTTTTCTTCTTCTATAATATTAAAAAGTTCCTCTAATACGAACTCTTGATCTTTTGTCATATGAAATTCATTAACTATTTTTCCTATGTGCCAATCACTTGTATGAATAAACTTCATCTATATCCCCTCCTTAAAAACCACTAAATTAATCACTTTGCAAATATCAAATTAATTTAAGTTACAAATTAAGTTAAACTCAGAACAAAAGACTACGCCCTTTTTTTAATTGACAATTGAAACTTCACAATTGAAGATTATTGTTGAAAATCACAGATTTTCTTTAATTACATTTTTTTATTTTAGAAATCTTCTCAGGAATATTTATCCTTCAATTGTCAATTATCAATCATCAATTCTCAATTCATTTCAATCTTCCTGAGAAGATTTATCCGCAACTTGTAACTTGTAAATCATAACTCCCGTATCTCTCAACTTGTTACTTATAAATTGCGGATTGCTCCCCGCTATCTGGACTAAAGTTACTCATTCTAAAGTTTTCTCAAAATTTCAAGTTAAGCCGAAATTTTATTTTTATAATATTCATG